>NZ_JBFUFI010000033.1:0-633 GCF_056403495.1 Devosia sp. P2_G7 | reverse complement strand
GTAGGTCGCGAGCAAACCCACGTCCACTACGCCCTTGATGCCCGATACAGCCGCGGGGGCCATCACGGGCGCTTCATCGACAATCAGATCGGCGGCGTTGGCCGCGCCTGCCGCCACTACAAGGGCTGCCGCTGAGACTGACAGTAGAAGTCTAAGATTCATGACGCGTCCTCTTCATCAACTGGCATGTCTTTGATAGATCAATGAGTTTCCGGGCAAGTGACAAGTCGGTTTTGCGACACTTTTTCGTCGTGCATGCGGCGGAGATGCCACAGTCCTTCCTCGCGTCCCCCCTATTTTTTGGCTGATCCAGTCAGGGACACGGCGCACGATGGACCTCGCACACTGGTGCTGCCGGCCCCTGCCCTTCCCACTACGGACTTTGGTCCCGGCTAGCCGCCGTCCGCTACGAAGCGCAAGGCATCTCCGGAGACGTTCCGGATGGCGATTTCAAACCGCTGGCGACTGAAGTCGCCATCCGGAACGCAAGACGTCGCGGTAGGTTGAATCGCTGGCAAATTCCCTAACTCGCCTCCGGCCGCCCCTTGGTCCGGAGGCCCAACGGTCCGGCGGGCAACGCTGCAACTCAGGTTCGCTCGCCGGATCGCCAAGCATTGATGCCCTGTGGCCGCA
>NZ_JBFUFI010000032.1:0-2094 GCF_056403495.1 Devosia sp. P2_G7 | reverse complement strand
TGAGAAAACGTACCGTCGAAGTCTATTTGCCCGATCTTTCGATCAGACCGCAAGAACCTCGCCGTCCACGTTTCTCTTTCTTCCAATCTTCACAATGTCAAAGAACTGACCCCGGGTACGTCTCTCGACGGCGGCGTCGGTGGAAGCTACGCTTCCAAAATTCGAGGACAAAGATCTTACCCCGGTTGCCCGGCAGCAGCTCTGCCCTTTCGGTAGTCACTGAACAGTGGGAGCAACGAAGTCGCTCGGCGTCGTCAGTGGGGCGGTGTATACGGGCGGCCCCTTTGCCTGTCAACACCCCTGATGAACGAAAGATGACATTTCTCTCGTTGGCGCTTTGGCGGCCTGTGGACAGACGGCCGAGCCGCCCGGTTTGCGGGGCTTTCTCGCCTAGGCCGCACTCCATGGATCCAGCAGATCGACATCGAGACCGGTGAAATCCTTGGTGTTGCGAGTGACGATCGTCAGCCCATGCCGCAAGGCGCAGGCGGCGATCCAGCCATCCATCACCCCGAGTCCCCGGCCCGCCGCCCTGGCGCCGGCCATCACCCCGCCCCAGACGAGCGCCGTCTCCCGGTCGATCGGCAGCAGGCGGTCACCGAAGCGGACGGGAAGATCGGCATCGAGCCAATGCCTGAGCGCCGCCTTCCGCTTGCCGTCGTCGAGCTGCTCGACGCCGCGGGCGATCTCCCCCACCGTGATCACGCTGAGATAGGTTCGGTCTTCGTCCACCTGGTCGAGCCAGGCCAGCACCTGCTGATCCGGCCGCGGCCGCTGCACCTCGGACAGAACATTGGTGTCGAGCAGGTAATTCAAAGCGGCAGATCCCGGCCGCGATCCTCGTCGCGCGCGAGCTCGAGTCCGGCGCCGGCGAGCGGCGACTGCGCGAGGAAGCTCGCGAGACTCCCCTGCCGCTGGCTCTTGTGCTGCCACTCCTCGATCGAGACGATTACCACGCTGGCCTTGCCGTTCCGCGTAATGGTCTGCGGCGATTCCATCGCCCGCGAGATCACCTCCGACAGGTGCGCTTTGGCCGAAGCCACGGTCCACTCATGTGCGGGGTTCTGCTTGCTCACAGCGATTCTCCAGAAATGACTATGATGACTATATAGGTCACGAGTGAGTCGTGAACAAGCGGCTCGCATAAGGTGCATTATGGAACGGCGAGATCTGGTCTGAGCCGCCCTTCCATCGGCAACCGCGACCATTTGTCGTCTCATGCACCCGGCTGCTGCGCTAGCGGCCCGACAAGCGCCCCGACCAATGCGGGATGGAGCAGCTCCGACACTAGCCGAATGGCTAGACCGGCGGGTGGCGTCCAGGGCCCGCAAGCATGTCGTCCGGCTGCCGATTTTCGACGTAGGGGCGGAGCTGCGCGAGAAGGGCCTGGACTTCACCCGGGATCGGGCCGGCCAGGAAGGCTTGCCGTCCTGCCGCAGATGACATGTCCGCTGCCTCGGTGTGCCCAAGCAGCACCTCGATCTGGACGCGATGCTGTCGCGACAACGGCAGCGCCGCCGCCGCATGGAGCAGGGTCAGCAGTTCATGCTGGCGATGGATTGCGGCAAACACTTCGAACTGCTCAGCCGCACTCGCAACTCGGCCGAGCAGCAGGGCAGTAGCCCGTTGGCCCGCACCCAGGCAGTCGTAGCTTACGCAGCCGGCAAAGCCACGCCGCGCCCGCGACGCATGGATGCGACAGCGGCAATCGGTGCCGAGGTGGACGCACGGCGTGCCTGCCGGCTTGTCGAGAGCGAACAACAGCGAGCGGTCGAAGGCGAGCACTACGCAGCAGAGCCCAGCGCAACGCGCACAGTCGGCGCGCAACATCGCGACGTCCATGAGGACCTCCGGAACGGTGATATCGGTGAGGACGCGCAGTCCGGGCTAGCCGCAAGGCCGAATGCCGGCCCGTCAGGCGGAGTGTCGAGTTTAGGCTTAGCTACTAGCTGACAAAGCAAAACCCCGCCGGCTTTCGCGGGCGGGGTTTTGTTGTTCTAGTCGTTGAGAGAACGCATGTTTTTGGCAGACCTGGCAGCGACCTACTCTCCCAAGTCTTGAGACTTAGTACCATCGGCGCAAAGGGGTTTAACG
>NZ_JBFUFI010000031.1:0-2377 GCF_056403495.1 Devosia sp. P2_G7 | reverse complement strand
TGTAGCGGGTAGGCTCGGAGTAATGAAATGAAACACCTAGCTCTTACATCTCTTGCACTTGTCGGTGGCCTCGCGTTTGCGGTGCCCGCGGCTGATGCGGCGGAGGCGACGCGGTCGATCAACGTCAGATCCGGCCCCAGCACCTCCTATCGAGTCGTCGATCGATTGTTTCGCGGCGAAGACGTAAACGTCCGAAGGTGCCGCGCGAACGGGTGGTGCTACATCACCCATCCTGGTCCCGATGGCTGGGTTTCGGCCCGCTATCTCGTCTCSAACGAACTGCGTGATGAGTATCTGTCGGGCCGGCGCATGCAGCCGAACCTCAGCTTTAGCATCATAATCGGCGGCGGCGGCTTTGGCGGCGGCGRGGGCCGCCACGACGATGACGACAACGGCAGGCCGCGCGAGGAGCTGGTCTGTCTCGTGACCTTCTTCAACGAGGAGGATGTCGCAGCCGGCGCAGACGCAGATGTGGAAAGCGCGCGGGTGCTGCCGCGCAGTGAAGCCGAGGCACGAGATCGTCCCAACGATCGGCGCGCTATCTTCGATTACGGTACCGACCGACAGACCCGAGAGACGTGCGACTATCTCGACAACCTGAACTGACGCGGTCGACCCGTAGGGGTCAGCACTAGAAGTTCATGATGTGGCGGACGTCCGAGCGCGGGCGCCCGCTATGTCTGTCCAAAGTGCGTCCCCCCATGCTCGGAACCAAAATTTGCCATCGGCATTGATGGTGCAATCCGCGAGAGCGGACGATGAGGGCGCCCCCGTCCTCATCCCGCGCAGGGCGATGTCGCCCCCATTCCCCGCGCAAAAAAGGAACCCCGGCCACCCCAAGCGGCCGGGGCTCTTTGTTATCGGCTTTGAGTGGGGCATCGAGTGCCTACGTATGCACGCCCAGGCTCCGCCTCTTCGGCTGGTCGCGGGGCTTTGCCGCCAACGCGGACTTAACGTTCACCAAAGGAATCCCCAAGATCCGGTGAATTTCTTCAGGGGTCAGGTTCGGCTGCTTGGCCACCAGGGCCCGCACTTGAGAGGCAGCGGACGGCTTGATCGAGATGGTCATGAACTTCCTCCGAAGCTAGGCGCCGCAGGCGATTCAAACTTGCCCCGATCGATGGAGTTCCAGGAAACGAATCAGTGATCGGCGGGCGACTCGGATTCGTTCCGCATCCGCATTAAATTGCGATCATGCTCCTCGATAAGCCCGCCCTCCGGTTCGACGGCTATCGCACCCAACTACATGTCGAGGCGGGCACCGCGAAAGCCTTCACCAGCAGCGGAGCCAACTGGACCGAGAAGTATCCGCAGATCGTTGCGGCCGCAGCGCAACTGCGCTGCACGTCTGCCATCATTGACGGCGAAGTCTACCTGCCCGACGCCCGCGGCGCGGCCGACTTCTCAGGCTTACCAGCGGCCATCCGCTGGCGGCCGCAGGATTTAATCTTCGTCGCCTTCGACCTGCTGTACCTGGACGGGGAGGACGTCCGCAGCAGGCCGATAGAGACCCGGCGCGCCAAACTGCACGAGCTCCTGCAGAGCGCGCCGGCACCTTGCCTGGCGTTCAGTGAGGAACTCGGAGTAGACGGGTCAGAGGCGTTCGCCGCGATCGACGCCTTGGGCCTCGAGGGGATCGTCTCGAAGAAGCGCGGCAGCCGCTATAAGAGCGGCGACACCGATGCCTGGCTGAAGACCAAGACTTTCACCGAAGGCGAGTTCGAAGTCCTCGGCGCCGACCTGTCGCCGACAGGGGCGCCGGTGGCGATCCTTGCCCGCCGAAACGAGCACGGCCTGCACTATGTAGGTGATGCCTTCATTACGCTGAAGGCGGCGGACCGGGAGGACTTCTGGGCCTACGTTGAGGCGAACACCATCGACGCCCCTGCCCTGCCCTTAAGGCGGCGCGGCACCTGGTTGAAGCCGGGCCTCATCGCCAAGGTCAAACACTTGCGTGGTGACGGCACCTTGCGAGCTGCCTCACTCAAGGGGCTACGTCATGATCACCGCTAGGCACCCGCCCGAGCCCGACATGCCGAAGGTCGAGTTCCTCGAGCCGGACTTCGCGCGGTGGATATTCGCGACCGACGATCCGGCCCTGCAGCGCGTCCAGTTTAACTACTGGCGCGGCTGGTTTGGTTTCGAGGAGGACGACGAGCCGCACGAGATCAACGGTCGCACCTGGCTGGTTCGCCGCCACTAATGGCGACTGAAGTCGACATCTGGAGCGCAAGACGTCGCGGTAGGTTGAATCGCTGGCAAATTCCCTAACTCGCCTCCGGCCGCCCCTTGGTCCGGAGGCCCAACGGTCCGGCGGGCAACGCTGCAACTCAGGTTCGCTCGCCGGATCGCCAAGCATTGATGCCCTGTGGCCGCA
>NZ_JBFUFI010000030.1:0-2393 GCF_056403495.1 Devosia sp. P2_G7 | reverse complement strand
AACCATGGGAGTGGGCATCGATTTCGTCGGCCCCTCGATACTGGTGCTTGGGGCCGAACGGCTGGGGGCGCTCGACGTGACCGTGTCTTACGCCACCGACGCACTGCCGGCCGTCGATGCGGCCGCGCTGGCCGACCGCGCGCTGGCTGTGCTTACGGCAGCTGGAGAAATGGCCAACGCCAACTGAGGGAGGACCGCATCGGGATGATGCGGCGGTGCTGCCCCGGTCGCCCGTCACTCAAGCGTCAGCCGGGATACCGAAGACCAGGGTTCTCTGGTTGCACTGGCGTCGGTGCACGGCTCGCTTATTCGGCCGGCGAAGCTAGGCGCGTTGGTAGCAGCTCGCCCACGCGGTCTAGTATTGGATAAGCGGCGGCCGCCACGATGTGGGAGTTCACCAGCTTCATGTCGCGGATCAGATCCAGATGCAGCGCGCTGGATTGAGATGCCGCGGGGAACTGCAGGGGGAAGGCACTAGCCCTTAGGTCGCGCAACGGGAGGCCATGGTGGTGGTTCAGGTTTCTCAACATCTTTTAGATCGCCAATGTCCGGGGCTTCTTTTCCGCTCGTTTTTGCAGCGGGTTTCTTCGGGGTGGGCTTGGAAGGTTTTGCCACGGGAGCCTCTCTTGGGATGCCCGAGGGTAACCTGCTCTCCACTTGAGCCGTTCCCTAGACATGTCTTTTTTAGCTGCCGTTGCTGGCATAAGCGCATATGGTTGGAATTGACCGGACGAGCAGATGCCCTGCGGGCACCCCTAATATCGCTGCAGCCGGGCGTTTTGGCGAAACGCATTGAGCCTGCCAATCCACCACCGGGTGGATAGGTCCTCCTGCGTTAGCGGAAAACATGTCAACACAATCGATCCCCCGCACGGCCATGGTCGTGGAAACCAACTTTCTTATCGCTTCGGTCCTCGAGACCCCACTCGTGAACGCCGGCTATCGTGTTCTAATGGCCACGGATCCGGCCGAAGCGCATGCGTTCCTGGACACTCAGCAGGTGCATCTCGCCCTGATCGACTTCCGTTTGCAGCACGCCGAACCCGATGGACTGGTCGCCAGCCTGAAGCGCCGCGACATTCCGTTCATCTTCTGCACAGCGGCCAGCGTCGAGGAGGTCTATGAGCACTTTCCTGATGCGCCGGTGATGCCCAAGCCGTTCAGCGACGACGATTTGCTGGCGGCCGTTACGGTCCTCGTTTCCGAGCGTGATTCCTACCAGGGCGCATAGTCGGACGGAGTTGAAGAAAGACATGGACACAACGCAAGTACGGCCCCGCAGCCAGCAGACTGCCGTCCAAGAACGCAAGCGGGCCGACGAGACGCTGAAGCCGTTTGTGAGTGCGCTCAAACACTCGAACAGCAAGGCGGCCTACCTGCGCGGTCGGTTGTCGTCCATCTACAGCACCGAGGAAGACAGGTGCCTCGCACATCTGGAGTGCAGCGTGCTGCTCACGGAAATCCGACATCGACAGAGAGAGTTTAGATCCGCCATCAAAGGCGAGCCGCCGCACAGCCGCCTGGACGACGTCGAAGGCGCGCTGCAGCGGTTGATCGATCAACTCCAGAGCCTGCCGGAAGGTGTAAACTCCTGACGCTCGGCGTGCTGGCATTGAAGCTGCTCTTCTGGGTCCTGGTGTTGGCGGCTATCGTGACCCCTGTGGGGCTGTTGCTTGGCTGGCGCTAGTCGTCAAGGCCGTGGCGTTCGCGAAGGCGCTTCTGCAACGACAAGGGCAGGTCGAGTTTCGCGATCATCTCTTTCGCCACCTCCTGCTGAGACATCGGACGCTCGTCTTTCGCGAGCCCTCGGCTGCGCTCGATAGCGGCGCCGACCCTAATTCGTACACTTGGTGCCGGCGGCTTCGGGGGGAAATTGGGCATGAACGCGCCTCACTACTGCGGAGGCGGATTCAACCCGGCCGGGCTTGGTCGGTTCCGGGAACTGCAGGGACAGTCAACAAGTTGAGTATTGCCATCGAGATCAACAGTCCCTCGGATGGCGTTCCTGGACCATCCTTGGGCCGCTTCTCAGCGAAGCGGCCATTTTTTTGTTGATCATCTCGACACGCAAATCAGTGATCGCCCGCCGACTCGGATTACTTCGGCAAGTTGGTAAAGACTCTGACGGGGAGTGGCCGGCCCCGTTAGCGAAAGGGTAGTAAAGGCAGTAATGCCCGTCCTCGCTACCGGGGCCTCATCACATTCATTCGCAAAAGGAACTAAAGGTCAATCGAGAGGTTCGTTTGTAGCGGGTAGGCTCGGAGTAATGAAATGAAACACCTAGCTCTTACATCTCTTGCACTTGTCGGTGGCCTCGCGTTTGCGGTGCCCGCGGCTGATGCGGCGGAGGCGACGCGGTCGATCAACGTCAGATCCGGCCCCAGCACCTCCTA
>NZ_JBFUFI010000029.1:0-2828 GCF_056403495.1 Devosia sp. P2_G7 | reverse complement strand
TCTTTCGGGCCGACCGAAACCACCTGCAGCACGCCGGGCGGCAGTGGCCGCTGCAGTAGTTTGGCCTCCTCCCATGGCGCTGTCATCCAAATCTCGATCTCTTCGGGCGTGGTGAGGATCACTGGCATGGCGTCGGGATTCGCCTGCGCCACGACATCGTTCGGATCGGTGGTGAGGAAGGCGAAGAGATCCGTGGTGATCATCCCCTCGGAGGTCTTGCGCACGCTGGTCCATTGCGGCGCCACGATCCCGGCGAAGTAGGCCAGCGGCCGATCGGCGTCAAAGGCGAACCATGTGTTGCCCCGCTTCTTGCCGTCAGGGCCGGTTTGGCTGCTGAACTCGGCAAAGCTGGTGAACGGTACGATGCAACGGAATTCCGGCGCCAGCCAACGTTTCCAGTGCAGGCTGTCGGTGTTGCGCACGTTGTGGGTGCCGCGATCGGGCTCCATCCGCACCATCACCTCGAACTCGTCGGGGCTGATGTCGCGTCCCTGCGTTTGGATTAGCTTATTCGCCCGCTCTTTCGCCGCGAGATAGAGCGCCCGGGACGAACTCGGCATCCCCCACCGCACTTTGATCAGTTCGCGAAAGCCCGGCTGGTTCCGGATGATCGGCGCCAGCATGTCGGGATAGATCCCCGTCTGCGGTGGCAGGTTGCCGATATTTGTTGCCACCTCGAAGGTGAATCGCAGCCGTCGCAGGGCTTCGAGATTGGTGGTGATAGAGTAGGCGTGGCACATGACCGCCACGCTAGCGGCCTTACTGGTTCCGGATCAAGCCGGAGGAACACCTCAGGCGACATGAACGGTTGCGCGAGTGGATCGTTGTGCATGAAATAGGTTGGGGGGCAAATCGACTGGAGCATCCATGGACGCCTTGCTCACAATCCTCAACATCGCCGGCGCTGTTTCCCTACTCTTGTGGGGCACGCATATGGTCCAGACAGGGATGCAGCGGGCGTTTGGGCCGCGACTGACTGCCGTTCTGTCGAAGACACTGACCAACCGAGTGCGCGCATTCTTCGCGGGCATCGGCGTCACGACCCTCCTGCAATCGAGTACCGCCACCGGTTTGATGGCGACGAGTTTTGCTGCCAGAGGGTTCGTGGCCCTGGTGCCGGCGATGGCGATCATGCTGGGGGCCAATGTCGGCACAGCGCTGATCGTAACGGTGCTATCGTTCAACGTCGTAGCGTTATCACCGCTACTGGTGCTGATCGGAGTGCTGCTGTTCCGTCGTGATGGCGGGGCGATGCCGCACGACCTGGGGCGAGTATTCATCGGGCTCGGGATAATGATCCTGGCGCTCCACCAGATGCTCATGATGCTTGAGCCACTCGCGCATTCGGTCGAGCTTGTCGGCATGCTCGGGGCGATCGCAGCTATGCCGGTGCTGGCGATCGCGCTCGGGGCAGTGTCGGGGTGGCTCGCGCATTCGAGCGTGGCGGTGGTGCTGCTGGTGATGTCGCTCGCCGCTAGCCGGGTCATCGCACTTGAGCCGGCACTTATGCTGGTTGTCGGCGCCAATCTCGGAACGGCGCTCAACCCGCTCCTCGAAGCAACCGCCGGTGGTCCTGAGGGGAGGCGGCTGCCGCTCGCCAATCTCGGTAATCGCTTTCTTGGCGCCGCCTTGTCGTGGCTGCTGATCGGACCGATCCTAAATGGGCTCGTCGCGGCTGGCCTAGAGGGAGCTGCGGCGGTGGCAAGTTTTCACCTCGTCTTCAACCTGGTGTTGGCGCTGCTAACGCTGCCGTTCCTGACACCCCTATCGCGCCTTCTCGAGCGGCTGATCCCGGATCGGGTCGACCCAGCCGATCCCGGACAACCGCTCTATCTCGATCGTGCGGCGCGAGAGACGCCCATCGTGGCGATCGGAGGCGCTGCTCGTGAGGCGCTGCGATTGGCTGATGCCCTTGAAACGATGCTCTCAGGAGCGCGAGAGGCGCTGTCCAGCGGAGACCGCAAGCTGATTGCCGACACTCGGGCTCGCGACGATGTGCTCGACAGCCTTAACATGGCGATCAAGCGCTATCTCAGTGAGTTAGATCCAGAGGCGTTGAGTGAGGATGACCAGAGAAGGTTGCAGGCAATCCTGATGTTCGCGATGAACATGGAACAGGCAGGAGACGTTATCGACCGCAACTTGCTTCCGCATGCCACCAAACGGCTGAAGCGCGGTCTGCTGCCTGACGCCGATAACGAGGCGGAGCTCATCGATATGATGGACCGCCTCATTGCGAATACCCGGACGGCGGCATCGCTACTTGTGACTGAGGATGCGCGAACTGCCCGCGGGCTGGCAGAGGAAAAGCTCGCGTTCCGTCGCTCTGAGGCGCAGGCAACCACGACGCATTTTGCCCTGATGCGCGACGGGATCACCGCGGCATCTCAATCCAGCGCGCTGCATCTGGATCTGATCCGCGACATGAAGCTGGTGAACTCCCACATCGTGGCGGCCGCCGCTTATCCAATACTAGACCGCGTGGGCGAGCTGCTGCCAACGCGCCTAGCTTCGCCGGCCGAATAAGCGAGCCGAGCACCGACGTCAGTGCAACCAGAGAACCCTGGTCATCGGTATCCCGACTGACGCTTGAGTGACGGGCGACCAGGGCACCGCCGCATCATCCCGATGCGGTCCCCCCTCAGTTGGCGTTGGCCATTTCTCCAGCTGCCGCAAGCGCAGCCAGCGCGCGGTCGGCCAGCGCGGCCGCATCGACGGCCGGCAGTGCGTCGGTGGCGTAAGACACGGTCACGTCGAGCGCCCCCAGCCGTTCGGCCCCAAGCACCAGTATCGAGGGGCCGACGAAATCGATGCCCACTCCCATGGTT
>NZ_JBFUFI010000028.1:0-5246 GCF_056403495.1 Devosia sp. P2_G7 | reverse complement strand
AAGACGGGCTGTCCTGATCGTGGCCCTGCTTAATCTGGGCTACTTTGGGATCGAGTTCGCAGTCGCCCTTTCGATAGGGTCGGTCTCACTGTTCGCCGACAGTGTCGATTTCCTTGAGGACGCTTCGGTAAACCTGCTGATCTTCTTCGCCCTGGCGTGGACGCCTATCACCCGTGCCCGCGTTGGAATGGTGCTCGCCGGGATCCTGCTGGTGCCGGCCCTGGCCCTCCTCTGGGCGCTGTGGGGGAAATTCACCAACCCGGTTCCACCCGAACCGTTTGCCTTGTCGCTGACAGGCGCGGGTGCGTTGGCGGTCAACCTTGCCTGTGCCTTCATCCTTGCTCGGTTTAGGGCCCACAGCGGCAGCCTCACACGGGCAGCATTCTTGTCGGCTCGCAACGATGCCATTGCAAACGTGGCGATCATCCTGGCGGGGCTGGTGACGGCCTACATCTGGCAGTCCGTGTGGCCTGACGTGATTGTCGGACTGGCGATTGCTGCGATGAACATCGATGCCGCGCGCGAGGTCTGGGAAGCCGCTCGAGGGGAGCACGAGGAAGCTGCTTAGCAGCAGCCAAGATCTGCCGCCGGCCGACGGAAGGGCCAGAACCGGACGCTGCTCTACCCTGCCCGGCGCAGCGGCACTGGCTCGGTAGCTCGCGGCCGCGGCGGTGTACTCCAGTACAGCGACACATGCCGGTTGCCGCAGCGAGGACAGCACATTTTCTGTTGCAGGCGTTCAATTGGGAATTCGTGACCCAGCCCAGCGACCAGGCTTTCGAGGTCGATCGAAAACGCCTGATGCAGGGCTTCTTTGTCTTCAGACCCTCGTGCCTGCCCTCGCATCGGAGGCTAAGGGTCCACCCAGCGTGAAGCGCAGCGCCAAGACTGCGGACCTCATTGGCAATGTATTTTCGGGCAAAATGGGCGTTGCAATCGACACCGGGATACTGCATCGCCTTCGGGCACTGGCCGGCCATAGCGACCAACAGGCACACATCGGCCAACGGCGGATTGCCGAACTTTCTGCGAAGATTCCCCGTGACGGCCGCAGGGGGTGCAGACAATCGTCAACTTGGGATGACGATAGTCGGAAAGGTAGCCGCTAAAGGGGTCGTCAGGCGCACTCATTTCCGATTGATACATCCGGGAACGGAATGAGAACAAGGATGGACGCGCCCGGGACTCAAATTCCGCCCTGCCCGCACTAGGCAAGCCATGCCGTCTGACAGCCCCGCAATACCTCGCATGGTTCAGGAACGAAGCGCCTGCCCTGGGAGCGCAGCCCCGGAGGGTTCGTGGCTTTTCCCGATGGCCGCGATCGGCCCGAGCGCACGGCAATCCTCAGGCCGATGACGTCGCGCTCCGGGTCCTGGACCTGGACCGTTCGCTGTGGGCTGGCTTACACCGCCGGGGTCGCCAGCAACAACCAGGTGTCACGTCAGCCTTTCGAGTCGAGCAGGGTTTTGGGAGACAGGAAAGGCCCGTGCGGCTTTAGTGGCCGCGTCCCCTTACCCGGGGCCGAACTTTGAGCAGGGTCCGGAGCGACGCATTTTCCGGATCCCGCGTTCGGGCCGTCCCAGCGTCCACCGGAATTGATGCAGCAGGTCACGGGCTCCCCGTAACCAAATTTGATACAGTTGTCGTACTCTTCGATGTCCCACACCTGCTCGTAGCTGTCGTTGTTGCCCGCGCCCGAGACGATCGGCGGTGGTAGGACAACGGTGGCGGAGACGAGAACAGCTGTGAGGGCGCGACGAAAGCCAAGTGAGGTCATCTTTCTCTTCCATGTCGCGGCGACGCAGGAAACGTCGTCGATGGAGCGGATCTGACGCTGTGTCGTGAATGGCCTCTGAGTTTCGTATTAGCACTTCCTAGAGTGGCGCGCGCGAGGCAATACGTACTGCCGCGTCTAACTTCTTCAGTCCGTGCCGCTGCTGGCGCCAACCGGCCGGTAGTGAAGCTTTCTCGGTGCGCCAGTCCCTGGCGCCATCTCCGGCACGACTTTTGACTGTGAAGCCCCGGAACGTCTTCCGGGGCTTCACAGTGCAGTTTACTTCACGAGACCCGCGGCCTTGCAGGACTCGTAGGTCAGCAGTGCCAGGTCGATGCTCTTGGTCGTCGCGGCATCGATCCCGGCGTCAGTCTCACCGGTGGTTGCATCAGCGCTCGGTGCAGCGTCGGTAGCAGTGTCGGTCGAGGCGGCACCGCCCTGGGCCTGCTTGGCAGCCAGCGTATCGCAGGCTGCCTGCACCTTTGGAAGATCCTCTGCCGAGACGGCGACGCCGCCCACCATAGTGCCACCGACGACGGCGCCCGTGGTCATGGAGCTGTCGTCGACGTAGATGGTGATCGATCCGTCGGCCTGATTATGAACAACGGCAACCACATCGCCGGCCTTCAGACCTTCGGCCTCGAGCTTGGTGACGATGACGGTGTTCGCCGTCACCGCGTCGCGCAAGGTGGTGAGGGCGGCAGCGTTCGTCGTCACGGCGGTCTTGAAGCTGTCCATGTTCCCGGAGGCGCTGGCCTCGAGCGCGGACACCTTGACGATCTTGATTTTCGCGGGATCGCTAACTGTCGCCAGATCCACAGTGCCGGAAGTTGCGAGATGCGCCGACAGCTCGTCGACGGAGTCGAGATCGGTACTGAGGGTGACGCCGGCCGTCGTCGACGTGGTTGCATCCTGGGCAACCGCCACGGCAGGCCATGCGAGCCCGGCGAGCAGCGAAACAAGCACAATCGTTTTCATGATTTTCTCCTCTCCATGCAAGCAGGTTGCGCTGTCGAAGAGTTGCCGCGCTTTACCGCTTGCGGCCCCAATAACTTCGCGTGACGAAGGAGGTTCCCGGCGGACGGGACGATCCTTGAAGGCAGAGGCCCCTCGCTTGTGTCAGATCGCGGCACCGATCTTAATGCGTACTCTGGAACACTAAACGCTCGGGGGAATTTCAGCGTCGGCTCACTGAACATCTCCCCGCCATCGCTTACTCGGTTCCGCCCAAGCGCGTCATGGATTGAGGAGCTGACTTAGCTCCTCATCGGCACGCATCTTGTCCGGGTTGTACGCCATGGTCTCAAGGTTGCCATTGGGCAACTGGACTGTCACGTCGTGCACGCCCAAGCTGTTGGGTTCTTCAGATATCCGCGTCGTCTTGGTTAGCACCCACAACCACTGATCCCGCTCGATAGGCAGCTTCGGTTTGGCCATTCATCGAACTCCGTCGTTACGGCCGCCGCGGCGGATTCAATGACGACGCTGAAAGAGGGTTCCCGCTAGGCGCCAACGGGAATTGGCTCCGCTGGGGCGGAAACCAAATGCGTCGGGAGAGGTTTATCCTTCCGTTGCTTAGAACCAAAGCAGGCGGCGGACGTCAGAGGATGGGAGATCGTCCAGGTTGCCACGATGAGGATCGCGCAAGTCGCTCCGCTGTTCGAAAGCGTGCCGCCCAAACTTTACGGTGGCACTGAACGCGTGGTCTCGTTCATAACCGAGGAACTGGTGCGCCGCGGCCATCAGGTGACGCTTTTCGCCAGTGGAGATTCGGTGACCTCTGCCGAGCTCGTCGCCGGCTCTCCAGCCTCGTTTCGGCTCGATCCTTCCCTTGGAATGGCCACTCCGTATCATCTGACTATGCTGGATCAGGTGATGAAACGAGCGGATGACTTCGACATCCTGCACTTCCACACCGACTTGCTGCATTTCCCTCTGGTTCGCCCCGTTCAGGGCCGGACACTGACCACGCTGCACGGCCAGATCGGCTACCGGGACCTCGAATGGTTCTACAACCATTTCGCGGACGTCCCGCTGGTGTCCATCTCCGACGATCAGAGGCGTCCCATCTCGCATCTCAACTGGGCAGGGACCGTCTACAACGGGCTCCCTCGTGATCTGCTGCAACAAGGCAGCGGCGAGGCGGGCTACCTCGCATTCCTGGGACGGATATCACCCGACAAGGGGCCCGATGCTGCCATCGAGATCGCCACCCGGGCCGGCCTGCCACTACGTATCGCGGCCAAAATCGACGTGATGGATCGGGAATACTGGAACAGCAGGATCGAGCCGCTCATCCGTACCAACCCTCACGTCGAATACATCGGCGAGGTCACGGAGCAGCAAAAGTCGGAGTTTCTGGGCAATGCCCTCGGACTGGTATTTCCCATTACCTGGCGCGAGCCCTTCGGCCTTGTAATGATCGAGGCCATGGCCTGCGGCACGCCGATCGTCGCATACCGCAAGGGCTCGGTGCCGGAAGTCATCGAGGAAGGGGTCACTGGTTTTATCGTTGATACCGCGGACGAGGCCGTCGAGGCTGTAAAACGTCTCAGGGCGCTTGACCGCGATGCAGTGCGCGCCGCGTTCGAACGACGCTTCACCGCCGACCGCATGGTGGACGGATACCTTCGCATCTACAACGAGTTGCTTGCCACGGCCATGCCCGCGGCCGCTCCGCACCACCTATCACAGCCTCGGCTACAATGAGGAGATCGCCCATGGAGAACCCACAGGTCGTTCCCGAACGCCGCCTGCCGTCGGTCGAGAACCGGAGACGGGCCGAGGTAGTGGTCGCCCCATTCCTGAAGGCCCTAAAGGGGTGGAACGCCAAAGCCGCGTATCTCGGCGTTCGCGCCTCCTCGGCCTACAGCTCGCCAGAGGAAGGAGCTTTGGCCCGCCTTGAGGCCGGCGCTCTCCTCGCGGAGGTCAAGCACCGTCACGCTGAGTTTCGCGTCGCAACCAAGGGTGAGCCACCACATGGTCGCATTGATGATGTCGACGCGGCTTTTGAGCGTTTGGTGGAGCAACTGCGGACCCTTTCGTGGCCACCCTGAGGAAACTTGCGACACCACAAGGTCGAAAGGGCCTTCGATTCATCCTGTTGCGCGTTGCCATGTCGGCCGCCCTCTGGGCCGGCATCATCGGCGCAGTGCTCATCCTGCTCGGGATCGCAGACTAAAGCTTATTGATGGCACTCTGATGCCGGCGTGGATAGGCCCCGGCCTCGTTAGCGAAGTAGAGGCAGTAATGCCGACCTCGCTTCTGGGGGCCTCATCACATTCATTCGCAAAAGGAACTAAAGGTCGACCGAGAGGTTCGTCTGTAGCGGGTAGGCTCGGAGTAATGAAATGAAACACCTAGCTCTTACATCTCTTGCACTTGTCGGTGGCCTCGCGTTTGCGGTGCCCGCGGCTGATGCGGCGGAGGCGACGCGGTCGATCAACGTCAGATCCGGCCCCAGCACCTCCTA
>NZ_JBFUFI010000027.1:0-5294 GCF_056403495.1 Devosia sp. P2_G7 | reverse complement strand
CGGCCGGCCCAACGGGGACGCGAAAACCGCGCGTCCATCCAGCCGACGCCGTGGCGTCCCTTGAGAATGTGATCGCGTCGCCGCGCTGCAGGAGGCGGCGGACCATCTGACGTCCGAACCGACCCCCCAAAGACTTTTCGAAGACCCATGAGATCGATTGCCGGTTGGCGCCGGGGGGAGTTTGGCGACAGTTGGATCAGGGGCTCCTCCGGCGATCCGGGAGGGGCTGCCGGGGTTCCTAGATGGATGTCGGGGTTACCGCGAGGCATTGGTGCTGGCGCGTGCACACGTGCGTTAATGCCCTCGGCATCGCCCATTGCACCAAACGCAAACCAAGCTAATGTTCCGCCCTGATGCTCCGGGTCCAGCAGAGTTAAGCGCCACGGGCCCATGTTGGAGGGTCGCGTGCTCAGGGGGCGTTACGGCATTGGGTGGATGGTTGCAGCCTGGCTGGCTATCGTCGTTCTAATCGCTCTTGGCATCGTGCTGGTGGGTCAGTCCGCCAACTGGCGATAGCCCAAGGAATCGGATCGATTTTTGAGCTGCGGAGTTCCTCGCAGATCGGGGAGGCCCGGGCGGGACGGAGCCACGTTCGGGCGGCTCTATCCTATCATTACTGCCCCAAGTTGTACCGCAGACGTCATTGGATTGTGGCGCCACCGGCGAGCCTACGGTGCTCGAAGCGTTGCGTCCGGACTTAGAATTAGGGCGATCCATCGGAGTACAGTTCCCAAAAAAATCCCGCCCCTGAAGCCCTGTATGCTCGCATCGGCGAAGACCTGATCGACTGCGCGGTAGATCCGCACCTGCTTCATCTCGCGCGTTTCTGACTTCGGTGCCAGAATAGTGCTGAATACCGGTGCGGACGCAGTGAGCTTCGGCAACAAGATATCCGTCTGTAAGGCGGCGCGTACCCGCCACGGTGACAGCGTCAACAAACTGCATGACCTTGCTTTCTGGGAGCGAAAATGCCGCAAGAACTGAGGAGAGAAGGCGGATGTCTATGCAGAGCCGTTCGCTATGCGGTGCGTGGCGAGCCGATTAGGTCGGGGCTTTGCCATTGCACCACGTGCCGAAAGCTCACGGGCTCGATCTTCTCCGCGACTGCCACGTGGAACCTGGACCGCGTCGAAATCAGTGGTGAGTTGAAAACCTTTGGGCGGCGCTCATTTTGCCCAGAATGCGGATCACGCCTGTTCTTCCTGTCCGAGACGGAAGCTGAAGTCTTTCTAGGAACACTCGACGACGCGCCGAACGGCATAGAACCCGGCGTTGAGGTATGGGCGATAAGGCGAGAGCCTTGGCTCCCCGACATTCCCTCCGCCGCGCGCCACACGAGGAACGAGGCCTGACACTCAACTCCGGGGGCCTCAGCTCCCGGCATCTGGTCGCCGGTGAAACTTGAAAGGCTGGGATACTGCCTCTTGCCATTTTTGCGGAGGATATGATTCAAGCTGAGGATGGCTCAGCTCTCGATCTTCACCACCGATACGCTCCCCGAGGCTCATGAACATCAAGTCAGATCGTTCATTCGGCTCCATTGGCACGATGAATATCAGTACAACCTCGAGGGCCCCCTGGTCCCTGCCGAACGTCACCCTGTCCACCTGGTTGTTCACGAACGCCACGCGCTCTTCAGCCACGGACGTGTTATCTGGGTCGATGTCGAGCACGTAGACCAGCGGTATCGCCTCTATTGCCTCGGCGACGTGCTGACCTATCCTGCCTTTCGGCGGCGCGGGCACGGCACAGACATTGTGCGGGCCGGCACACAGATGATCAGGAACGACGGCAAGGCAGATGCTGCGATCCTGTTTACGGATCCAGCCACTACCTCGCTCTATGCAGCGCACGGTTGGGAGCCGATGCCGACACTGCGGGCAAGTTTCGGTCACCCGGCGATGTCGGAACCAGCCCAGGGAACGCCAATGATGCTGTTCTGCTCCGACCGCGCCCGCACCAACCGCACGGACTTTGAAACGGAAGAACTGAGACTCCCCGGCTGGGGATGGTGAAGTGCGGCGAGCCCCCCGGTTCTAGCTTGCCCAGTAATACGGGTGCGGACGCAGTGAGCTTCGGCAACAAGGTAGCCATCTGCAAGCCGGCGCGTTCCCGTGACGGCGACAGCATCAATGAATTGCATCAAAGTATCTCCGGGTAGAAAGTCTTTGCCCGTCTTGCGGTCGTCCCAGAATCGGCAGTTGCTCTGCTAATCGCATCTGAGGGACCACCGAAATGGCCAAGGCACCTTCGAAGTCGACCGCAAAGCCCGCAGCAAAGGCAGCTGCCAAACCGGCCGCTGCAAAGCCAGCGTCTCAAGCGCCAGCCAAAGCTGCCGCGAAACCACCAGCAAAGCCCGCGGCTAAGACGGCTCCGGCCGCCAAGGCCGCCCCTAAACCCGCGGCGAAGCCAGCAGCCAAGTCCGCTGCTCCCAAAGCTGCACCCAAGGGTGCTGGGGCAAAGAAAGAATCGAGCTCGCCGTTGTCGAGCCTCGCCGGCAATATCCTCGGCGGAGCGAAGACAGCCGCCAAGGAAGCGAAGAAGCTGGCGGCTTCCGTTCTCGGCCAGGACAAAAAGGCCGGGCAGAAGAAGAGCTAGGCCCTTCGCCCGGAGGCTCGGGTGGTGGACCAGTGGACATTCGACGCCGGCATTGCAGGAGCGATCGTGAACGGCCGAATTCTGCACATTCACAACGTTGCGGGCCATTGCCGAAAACAGTCTGGGCCCGATCAGCGACAAGCTATGGGAGCAACTCGAACCCAAATGGCGCTGGCACGACGCGATGAGCACGGAGGAGCTGCAGCAAGCGTCCCGCTTACGTCCATGAGTGCCAGTCTTGTTATCTTGTTCCTGGGAACGTCGATGTCGTATCGAAATTGAATCTGCTGGTCGTGTTGCCCAGCAGAGGAGATGGCCACGCGAAAGGCATACCCAGAAGACAGGTTCCCGGCGCCGACGGTCGTCGCTGATCGGAAATCTGACTTACCAAAGCGCGCTCAAAGACCCCCGGCGAGCCGCAAGACGCGAGGAAATCGCGAACTACGAAGCTCTGGCTGGGGTATTCACCAGCAGGACGAGCAAGCTAAGCGGGCCGCCGTGGATGTCGGCGTGATGGACGCCTCGACCTCCTCCTGGTCCTCTTCCTGCTCCGACAGCTTGCCGTACTCGTCGATGGAGCCTCGAGGCCCGGCAGTGAGCCGTCTTCGACGAATGTATTCACCAGCGCATCGGACAGCGCGTCGATCGGCATCAGCGGTGGGCTGGTGCCGGTCCCGGCGATTGCTCGTGCGCCATCCGCCTTGGTCTTGAAGATGTCCGCCTGCTCCTTCTCGGAAAGAGCCCAGAGCGGTGCCCAGTCGTAGTAGATGTCCGGGTCGCGAGTGCCGAGCGCCGAGCGGATGATGCACTCATCGAGGCGGGCCATGGCGGGCTCCATCTCGATCTCCTGAATCGCACTGAGACGGTCGTAATAGTTCCGCAGGTCGGACTCGCCGGTGGCGTTCATGCCCGCGGGGGACTACCTGAGGAGGTGCGTCGCGGGAATATCAGTAGCGCCCGAGACGATCTGCAGGAAGCGGTCCAGGACTTCTGGGAGGTTGGCGAAATTCGCCGACTTGGTCTCATACCCCTCCTCCTCCTTGTCGTGCATCAGCGTACCGTTGATGCCCTTCGACATGTTGGCCAGCGTGTAGCGCTCGAGGATGACTTGTCGCCCTCGTCCCCCAGGGCTTGCCATGAAGTTCGGTTCTCCTCGGCCTCGATGGTCTCGATCTGGTCGGCCTCGGCCTGCCAGTCACGCCATGCTTTCACGGAATCGAAGGCAGGGATGTCGACAATCTTCCGCGGGAGCCAAGCGCTGGTGTAGGCCGCCAGCAACTGAGCATCGGTCAGCTGTGTCAGGACATAGGTCGAGGACGCGGACTTGTCCCGCTCGGTTCCCATTTTGCTGACCAAGTTGGTCAGACTGTCCGGAGCGGCTCGCCATTGCGCTCGGAACCTTCAGTTCGACGAAAATGTTAGTGGATGACAGACGCGGAGATTCAGATGACCGCCCCGAAGAGCGACGCGAAGCCCGTCCCGCAACTACCCGTCACCAAGCTCGAACTGCTGTTGGCTGCCATGCGGCAGCAGCAACAGATGTACGGCAGCAAATAGCGCGCCACGCTCGCGTGCTACCGCTTCATTGACCTGAAGGTCACCGAATAGCGCAGGTTGGCGACAGGCGGGATGGAGTGCTCCCAGTCCGTGCGTGCCTCGCCCGAAATGAGGTACGCCGACCCGGGCTCCAGCGTCACGTTTCTTCTCTCCCAATGCCCATTGCGCGGGCGGCGGAAGCGCATGGTGCAGGTGGCCCCGAGCGAGACCCCGACCACCTCATCGAACACCGCCTTGTCCTTGTGCCAACCGATTGCAGCGCCCGGCTGATACTCAGTGACGAGCACCTGCTCCAGCGTCTCCGGAGGAAGGCTCGCGAAGCGCGCAGCCTTGTCCCGCAAGGGAAGGAGAAAGTCGGGAATGTGGCCGATCTTCTCTAGGCGTTGGGTGGAAAAGTCATATTTCCATCCAAAGGACACCACCCTGCGCTTGCCCGTAAAGCCGTGGAACTCGAACTCCCTGAATGGCAGCGGCGCGATCAGTTGCACCAGGTCCGCGGCTTCGGCAGATCCGATCAGTTCAGGATCATATTTCAATCCGCTCGGCGTTGCCTGCAACTCGGGAAAGAGATCATCCTGCGCCATCCAACAGAAATGGAGCCGGCAGAGGTTGGTTCCGCGGCGCCCGGCCGTCTCGATGTGTGAAAGTGAGTATGTTTCCCGCGGCCAACCGCCTACCTTGCTCTAAGCCACGCCCACGAGGTACGACATGCAAAACGGCGAACGCGTCTTCTACACGAGCGAGAGCGGCGATCGGTGGCTACTTCTGTCCACCGACGGTGACATCGTGTCGGTGCGGCATGTGCCCAACGCTGCATCCGGCGGCGCGGGCACAACCTATGAGCTCGGAGAGTTCCTTGCGGCGGCTGCGTTTAGGCCGGCGCGCTCGTCAGACCAACTTTCGCGTCGCCACAAAGGGTGAGCCCCGCACGGCCGCTTCGATGACGTCGACGCGGCTTTTGAGCCTTAGTCGAGGTCGCGGCGGAGCTTTGGTTTCCGCCTTCTGTTAGCGGAGCGGGACCGCCGGTTTGGGGCGACCCCGCTCCTTTCTTGATGTCCCCAGGTTGCGGCCACAGGGCATCAATGCTTGGCGATCCGGCGAGCGAACCTGAGTTGCAGCGTTGCCCGCCGGACGCCGGA
>NZ_JBFUFI010000026.1:0-12858 GCF_056403495.1 Devosia sp. P2_G7 | reverse complement strand
GACCGGGTGGGCTGCGGGTCGCTGCAGTTCAGGCGGAAACCATCACGGCAAGGACCGGTTCGCCGGTCAAGCCGCTATCACGCGAGGGCTGCTCGATGCGGAGTGGCCCAAGGGACGAAGCCTGGCACGCATGAGCCGGGCGGGAGCAACGAAGGCGGTGCTGGCACTCCGGCCGCCGACCGCGTTTCCCATCGTTCTTGCGATGCGGCAGGGGATGCGCCCCGGCCCTGGTGGCATAGGCCCAAAACCCCGGCCGGCCGGCGAGGCGTGAGCCTCTTTCATCTGCGGACTACCGCTACGGGGCAAACGCCTCGCCGGTCCCGCTTCGTCTTCCTCGAAAGGGGAAGGTTCTTTGAAAACTCCGAAGCCCACAGGGCTGTCGGACCTGTTCGCTCGCCCCGAGGTTGGCACCCACCACAGTGTCGCCCGTGTACGTCTCCGACCTTTCCAAGAATTCACCCAGCTTACCAAGCTCTAATGCGACTTCCCGGCCCTGGCTTCCTAAGTCTAAGGCGGGCGGAATGCGGTTGAAGGTGTGCGATGAAGCGGTGGTTCAAGTGGATTGCGTTGCTGGTGGTGGTCGGGGCGGCGGGCGCCGGCTGGCTGGTGTTCAGCGCGCCGGCCAAGGACGAAGTGCCGCGGACGACACCGGTGGCGCGCGGCAATATCGAAGAGACGGTGCTCGCCTCGGGCGTCATTGAGGCCAGTTCGCTGGTCAGCGTCGGCGCCGAGGTTTCGGGGCGGATCAAGACCCTCAACGTCCAGCTCGGCGATGACGTGAAGGCCGGCGACGTGATTGCCGAAATCGACTCGCTGAACCAGGAAAACGCGGTGAAGGCAGCGCAGGCGTCGCTCGCCAATACCCAGGCGCAGAAGACCATCCAGGCGGCGAACCTGGTACAGGCGAAGACCGCGCTGGAACGCGCCGAAAAGCTGAGCCCCCAGAAACTGATCTCCGATGCCGACCTGCAAACGGCGCAACTCGCGGTGCAGACCGCCGAGGGGCAGTTGCAGGCGATCGACGCGCAGATCGATCAGGCGCAGATCAATGTCGAGGCGGCACAGCTCAACCTCGACCGCACCAAGATCGTGGCCCCGTCCGACGGCACGGTGGTGGCCGTGTCGGTGGAGGTTGGCCAGTCGGTCAACGCCAACAATTCGTCACCGACCATCGTCAAGCTCGCCAACCTCGACAAGATGGTGGTGAAGGCCGAGATCTCGGAAGCCGACGTGCCGCGGGTTGAGCCGGGGCAGAAGGTGTATTTCACCATTCTCGGCGACCCCGATACGCGCATCGACGCAACGCTGCGTGCGGTGGAGCCGGCACCGGATTCGATCGCCTCGGACGACGCTTCGTCGAGCACCTCCGCGACGGCCGTCTACTACAACGGCCTGTTCGACGTGGATAACCCGGACCACAAGCTGCGCATCTCGATGACGGCGCAGGTGACGATCGTGCTGAAGTCGGTCGACAACGTGCTGACCATCCCCGCTTCCGTGCTGACCCGCAAGGACCGGGATGGCAGCTATACGCTCCCCGTGTGGGACCAGCAGAAGGAAGCTGTCGAGCCCAAGAAGGTCACCATCGGCCTCAACAATAACGTCACCGCCGAGGTGGTCGCGGGGCTCGACGAGGGTGACCTCGTGATCAACACCACGGCCGCCCCCAGCACCACCCGCTCCGGCAACGCGCAGGGCGGCACGCGCAACATCCTCACCGGCGGCGGCGGGCCACCGATGATGGTGATGCGCTGAGGCCGGGGCGATGAGCGAACCGCTGATCTCCATTCGGCAGCTGCGCCGCGAGTACCCGATCGGGGCCGAAACGATCACCGTGCTGAAGGATATCGACCTCGACATCCAGGCCGGCGAGATGATCGCCATCATGGGCCAGTCGGGGTCGGGCAAGTCGACGCTGATGAACGTGCTCGGCTGCCTCGACAATGGCTGGACCGGTGAGTACCGGCTCAACGGGCGCGACATCTCGCGGCTCGAGCCGAACGAACTCGCTGAGCTGCGCCGTGAGCATTTCGGCTTCATCTTCCAGCGCTACCAGCTGCTCGCCGACCTCGACGCGCTCGAGAATGTGGAGGTGCCGGCGATCTATGCCGGCGCGCGCAAGGAAGCGCGCCGCGAGCGGGCGCACAGGCTGCTCGAGCGACTTGGCCTCGGCGACCGGATGACCCATCGGCCCAATGCCCTATCGGGCGGCCAGCAGCAGCGCGTCAGCGTGGCGCGGGCGCTGATCAATGGCGGCGAGATCATCCTCGCGGACGAACCGACCGGTGCGCTCGATTCAAAGAGCGGCAAGGAGCTTATGGCGCTGCTCAAGGAGCTGAACGCCGAGGGCCATACCATCATCATCGTGACCCACGATCCGGCAGTCGCAGCGCAGGCAGACCGCGTCGTGGAACTCAGCGACGGCGTGATCATCGCCGACCGCCGCAAGGACGATGCGAACGCTCCGGCGGCGCGTGCCCCCGAGACGATCAAGCGGATCCCGCGGTGGCGCGAGGCATTGGATCGGGTCGGCGAGGCGTTCCAGATGGCGCTTAGGGCGCTCTCCAGCCATCGCCTGCGCACCTTCCTCACCATGCTCGGCATCATAATCGGCATCGCCTCCGTGGTATCGGTGGTGGCACTCGGGCAAGGCAGCCAGCAGACGGTGCTGGACCGGATCAGCTCGATCGGCACCAACACCATCAACATCCTGCCCGGGACGAACGCCGCCGACCGGCGGCGCGACGCGATCCGCACGCTAGTGCCGGCCGATGCGGCGGCGATCGCGGCAGAGAAGTATGCCGACAGCGTCACGCCGCAGGTGTCGAGCAACGGCACCGCGCGCTATCGCAACATCAGCGCCGGGGCGCAGGTCCAGGGTGTCGGGCCCGACTATTTCCGCGTCAACAATCGCAGCTTCGTCGAAGGCGCGGCATTCGACGAGGGCGGGGTCAGCTCGCTGGCACAGGTGGCGGTGATAGACACCACGGCGCGCGACACGCTGTTCACCAATGGCGAGGACGCGGTCGGCCAGGTCGTGCTGGTGGGCAATGTGCCACTCAGGATCATCGGCGTTGTGGCCGCGAGCACCAACAATTTCGGGCCGCAGTCGAACTCGATCAGCATCTGGATGCCCTACACGACGGCGATGTCCCGGATCCTCGGCCAGAGCTGGCTCTCGACCATCACGGTGCGCGTCGCCGACAGTGCCGATGTCACCGAGGCGCAGGCGGAGATCGAGGCACTGCTGGAGCGGCGGCACGGCACGGTGGATTTCAGCCTGCAGAACACCGACACCATCCGCGAGACCATCCAGTCGACGTCGCAGACGCTGACGCTGCTGATCTCGGCCATCGCGGTGATCTCGCTGATCGTCGGCGGCATCGGGGTGATGAACATCATGCTGGTTTCGGTGCGCGAGCGGACCCGCGAGATCGGCGTGCGCATGGCGGTCGGAGCGCGCCAAGGCGATATCCTGCAGCAGTTCCTGATCGAGGCGGTGCTGGTGTGCCTGATCGGCGGCACGGTGGGCGTACTGCTGTCGCTCGGGATCGGGTTTGGCGTCGAGAAGCTTGTGAGCGGCCTGAGCTTCATCTACTCGCCGACGACGATCATCGCCGCCTTCGTCTCGTCGAGCCTGATCGGCGTGCTGTTCGGCTTCATGCCGGCCCGGTCGGCGGCGCGGCTCGATCCGGTGGTGGCGCTGGCCAGCGAGTGATCACCAGATGCCCGGGACCCAGCGGAAGCGAACCCTGCGCATGTAGTCGGAATAGCCAGGCAGTTCCTCGCTGAGCGTCGCCTCTTCGGCGAGCGTCCTCAGGGCCAATGCGACAGCACAGATGATGGCAGGGATGACGGCCACGATCGAGCCCAGCGCCAGCGCCGTGCCGAAGCCCAACGCCGCGCCGCCGATATAGCCCGGGTGGCGGACCGTGGCGTAGGGACCGGCGTCGATAACCTTGTGGCCGCGATCGGTCTGGATGCGCACCGTCAGTTCGAAGTGCCGGTTCACCCCCTGCGCCCAGGCCGTGAGCCCGAAGCCGGCGGCGAAGATCAGGTAGCCGAGCCACACCATGCCATCGGGCAATTGCGACCAGCCGAAGCGATAGTCGAGCCCGGCGACCGGCAGGATGGCGGCCATGGACGTGAGGGTGACGGCGACGAAAGCAAGGTCCCACGTTTTGGTTCCTGCCTGCGGCTTGCGGCGGATGGCGAACAGTTCAGGATCGGCGCGCCAGATGTAGACCATCGCGACGAGGACGGCGGCGACAAAGACGACGAGGTACCACCAGCCGCGGGCCCAGCCGAAGGTGCCGGCGGGGAAGAACAGCAGTGCGCACATGACCAGCAGGCTCACAGCGAGCGAGCCGAGGGCGCGGTATTCGTCGGAACCAAATCCTGGGTGGGTGGCGTCGGACATTACAGACCTCCGCATACCCCTGTATTTTACGCCCGCGCCTGCACGGAGTCACGCACAACCGGCGCCGTACGGGCCGAATTTGGGTCGCCTCCCCAATGCAGGGGAGGCAACATGCTAGTGCTGGTGCGAGTGGTGGTCGTCGAACTCGTGCGGCTTGAAGTGGTAGTCGGCCGAGCAGAACTCGCAGACCACTTCGATCTCACCGTCGATGACCATCTCCTCGCGCTCTTCGGGCGAGAAGTTGTCGCGCAGCATGGCCTCGATCCGCTCGGCTGAGCAGGTGCAGCGCTCCTCGAGCTCGATCGGGGCGAAGATGCGCACACCCGGCTCGTGGAACAGGCGGACCAGCAGGCGCTCGGCCGAGACGTCCGGATCGGCCAGTTCGTCGTCGCCGACGGTCGAGAGCAGCGAACGGGTCTGCGTCCACTTGTCGTCTTCGACGAAATCCGGATCGGCGGTCTCGGGGTTGTCGAAATCGCCGTCGCCCGGCAGATCCGGCATCACCGACTGACCGTGCGGGGGCAGGAACTGCACCAGCGCACCGCCGGCGCGCCAATGCGGGCCGCCCTCGCCGCGCACTGAGTGCTGTGCCACCGCAAGGCGGACTAGCGTCGGGATCTGCTCGGACTGCTGGAAATAGGCGTGCGCTACGTCTTCGAGCGAGCCGCCTTCCAGCGCGACGATGCCCTGGTAGCGCTCCATGTGGCTGCCCTGGTCAACGGTCATGGCGAGGTGGCCCTTGCCGAGCAGCTGGCCCGGCTGGGTTTCGCCACGCTGGATGGCATTCATAACCGCGTCGGCGTCGAAGCGGGCATAGCCGCGCAGGCCGTCCGGCGCGTCGAGATCGACGACGATCAGGTTCACCGGCCCATCGGTCTGGGTCTGGAGGATGAACTTGCCCTCGAACTTCAGCGAGGAGCCGATCAACGCGGCCAACACGACGGCTTCGCCGAGGAGGCGAGCGACGGGAGCCGGATAGTTGTGGCGGGTCAGGATCGCATCGAGCGCCGGCCCGAGGCGGACGATGCGGCCGCGGCCATCGAGCCGGTCCAGGGTGAAGGGCACCACGACATCGTCGCCGGATTCCGGGCGATCGAGGCCATAGGAGCTGAGCTCAGTCTGAGTCATCCAATAATCCAATCTCGCGGAACAACACCGCTCCGCTCCCGGACCGGGTTCCGCGCTGGTTCGTGTCGCGCATAATAGTATCGCAGAACGCTAGATGTTCTGCCGGTCTTGGCCCAGTGCCCAGCACAGGATCGCCTTTTGGGCGTGAAGCCGGTTTTCGGCTTCATCAAAGACCACCGATTGCGGCCCCTCTATGACCTCGTCGGTCACCTCGTCGCCGCGGTGGGCCGGAAGGCAGTGCATGAACAGCGCGTCCTTATCGGCCAAGGCCATCAATTGGGTATTCACCTGGTAGGGTTTCAAGGCCCGGCGACGCTCGGCGGCATCGGTGTCGCCCATCGACACCCAGGTATCGGTGATGATGAGGTCGGCGTCGCGCACCGCTTCCTCGGGATCCTCGATCAATTTCACCGCTGCGCCAGCCTTCTTGATGTCGGCCAGCAGGTCCTTTTCCGGAGCGTATTCCTCGGGAACGGCGATGGTGAGCTCGGCGCCGAAGAGCTCGGCGGCATTCACCCAGCTGGCCAGCACGTTGTTGCTGTCGCCGACCCAGGCGACCTTGGCGCCCTTGATGTTGCCGCGGTGCTCTTCGAACGTCATCACGTCGGCCATCACCTGGCACGGGTGGGCGCGGCGGGTCAGGCCGTTGATCACCGGCACGGTGGCCGCTTCGGCCAGATCGAGCAGATCCTGGTGGGTGAGGATGCGGATCATGATCGCATCGACGTAGCGCGACATCACCTTGGCGGTGTCGGCGAGCGTCTCCTCGCGGGAAAGCTGCATTTCCTGGCCGGTGAGGAAGATGGTCTCGCCGCCGAGCTGGCGCATGCCGACATCGAAGCTGACGCGGGTACGGGTAGACTGGCGCTCGAATATCATCGCCAGCACCTTGTCCTTGAGGAGCAGCGGTCGATCGCCCTTTTTCAGTCGGTCCTTGAGTTCGACGGCCTGGCTGAGCATGCCGCGCAGCGTCGTGGCATCGAAATCGTCGAGGTTGAGGAAGTGCCTAGGTGGGGTAGCGGTCATTTTGGGACCTCTCCTTTTCGGAACGCGCCGAGCGGGAGCTGCTGTCTCCCGCCCTTCAGATCGCGTGCCGTGAATGGGGTCAGGCGGTGGCCTTGCTGGGGGCCTCGGCTTCGATCGCCTCGAAGACGGCCGCGAGCTTGCCCATGGCCTCTTCGATGTCGGCTTCGGTCACCACCAGTGGCGGCAACAGACGGAGCACGTTCTCGTTGGCGGTCATGGCCAGCATATGATGCTCGTCGCGGAGACGTGCCGCGACGTCGCGCACCGGCGAAGCGATGCGGATGCCTGCGAGCAGGCCCTTGCCGCGCTGCTCGAGCACCTGGTTGGGGAAGCGCTGCGCCAGCTGCTGCAGGTGCCAGCTGAGCCGCTGGCCCATCTTTTCGACATGCTCGAAGAAGCCGGGCGCCAGCATGCGGTCGAGCACTGCGTTGCCCATGGCCGAAGCCAGGGGGTTACCGCCATAAGTTGAGCCATGGGTGCCGGGGATCATGGACTTGGCCACTTCGCCCTTGGCGAGGCAGGCGCCAAGCGGGAAGCCGGCGCCGATGCCTTTGGCCACGGCCATGATGTCGGGCTCGATGCCGCTCCACTCATAGGCGAAGAACTTGCCGGTGCGGCCGTAGCCGCACTGCACTTCGTCGAGGATCAGCAGCATGCCGTGCTTGTCGCAGAGCGCGCGCAGGCCACGCATGTATTCGGCGGTCATGGCGGTGACGCCGCCCTCGCCCTGCACCGGCTCGATGAGGATGGCGCAGGTCTTGGGGGTGATGGCGGCCTTGACCGCATCGAGATCGCCCGGGGCCAGGTGCTTGAAGCCTTCAAGCGGCGGACCGAAGCCTTCGAGATAGTGCTCGTTGCCGGAGGCGGCGATCATGCCCATGGTACGGCCGTGGAACGAGCCGGTGAAGGCGATGATCTCGTAGCGATCCTTCTCGCCCTTGGCCCAGAAGTAGTGCCGGGCGGTCTTGACCGCGCATTCCACTGCCTCGGTGCCCGAGTTGGTGAAGAAGCACGCATCGGCGAAGGTGTTCTCGACCAACCGCTGGCCCAGCCGCTCCTGCTCGGGAATGGTGAAGGTGTTGGCGGTGTGCCAGACCTTTTCGGCCGCTGCCTTCAGCGCCGCGACCATGTGCGGGTCGCCATGGCCGAGGGCGTTGACGGCCACGCCGGCATGGAAATCAAGGTAGGGAGTGCCGTCCTGCGCGAACAATCGCACGCCCTCGCCCCGCTCAAAAGCGAGGTCGGACCGGGCATACGTACCGTACAGCGCAGACATCTTCGCACCCCTTTCATGGGCTCGTTTCGGGACTGTTGCAAAAGCCCCACAAAAACCAAAAACGCGCTGCGAAAATGCGGCGCGTTGCAGGCTCTCCATATGCCTTTGTGGAGTACTTAAGTCAACGGAAACGGGGATTCCGGGCTCCAAGTGCCTGATTTGAACCGGCTTCCCCCGACTGCCAAATTGCAGACGCTTTTTCCCCGTGTAAAACGGCTGCGACTCTTGCACGGGATTCCGCGACCCGTGTAGTATCAAGGCGTTGGGACACGATATCTCGTGTGGCGGACCCATCAGACCTACGATGCGTAGCGTATCGGGCTGTTGCTGAGGCAACGGCACGGCTGAGGAGTCCGTCAGAGTCCTGAATGGCGGTTTAGGAGCGGATTGTTGATGGGCTGGACTGAAGAACGCGTCGAGCTGCTCAAGAAACTTTGGCTTGAGGGGCTGAGCGCCAGTCAGATCGCTGGGGTATTGGGCGAAGGCGTCACCCGCAACGCGGTGATCGGCAAGGTGCATCGCCTGAAGCTCTCGGGGCGCGCCAAGCCGGCGACGTCGACCCCTCGTGTGCGTACTGCACCGCGGCCGGCTGCGCGCCGTGTTTCGTCGCCTGCCAGCACCTCGCGTTCGAGCGGGCTTGGCACGGTGATGAAGACCCGCAACTCGATGAATGTCGGCGGCGGTGGTGGCGGTGCGATCCAGGGCGCCACGGCGCTGAAGATGGACGAGGAGTTCGCGGTCGAGATGGAGATGGCGCCGCAGGCGGCCGAGCTCTTCATCCCGGTGGAGCAGCGGCTGACGCTGCTGCAGCTGAGCGAGCACACCTGCAAGTGGCCGATCGGCGACCCGCTGACGCCCGATTTCTACTTCTGCGGCCAGCACTCGAACGAGGGTAAGCCCTACTGCGAGTTCCACTCGCGCCGGGCCTACCATCAGATCGACAAGAAGAAGCGCTGAGCGGTTCATAGTTTCTCCAAAGGCCGGGTTTGATCCCGGCCTTTGTCGTTTTAGCCGGTCCGGGGAATGGGGGGATAAATGCCCACGACGACGACCTACCTGGCGCTGCTGCGCGGCATCAATGTCGGTGGCAAGAACAAGGTGCCTATGGCGGGGCTGAAGAAGCTGCTCGAAGACATCGGGCTCGAGGGCGTCTCGACTTACATCGCCAGTGGCAACGCCATTTTCCGCTCCAACCTCGCGGCCAAGACGATTGCGCGGAAGATCGAGGAGGAGCTGACCTCGACGTTCAAGCTCGATGATGAACTGGTCAAAGTGCTGGTGCTCAGCCACAACCAGCTCAAAGCGGTGCTCGACAAGCGGCCCAAGGGGTTCGGCGACGAGCCGGACAAGTACCACAGCGATGCGATCTTCCTGATGGACATCGACCGGGACGAGGCGTTTGCCGTGTTCAAGCCGCGTGACGGGGTCGACAAGGTCTGGCCTGGCGAGGGCATGATCTACTCGCAGCGGCTCAGCGCGGAACGCACCAAGAGCCGGCTCGGTCGCATCGTCGCCTCGCCGCTCTACAAGTCGATGACCATCCGCAGCTGGCAGACGACACAGAAGCTGCTCGAACTGCTGGAAGCGGTGAAGGACTAGCGCAGGGCTGCGAATGCTTTCGCCAATACGTCCTGAGCGTCTTCCCGCGTGCCATCTGCAGTGACGATGCGGATACGCTGGACAGTGTGGCCGTTGTAGAGGCTGACCATGAAGTCCTCGACGCTGAGCTTGCCGTAGTCGGCGAGTGGCACTTCGACGGCTTCGGTGACGAGTTCGGCGCGCCCGGCAACGAGGTCAAAGACCAGCGCCAGCGCCGGATGAGCGCTGGCGAGGCCGGCCCGGAACTCCAGCACATCGCCCGCCGGTTCGGCGCGGGCAGCGAACAGACGGTCGGCGTAGGCATCGACCAGGAGGGCCGCCAGCATCGCCTTCTTGCGCGACAGCATGGCCCGCCGCGCGTCGGCGATCGCTTCCTCGAGATAGGCGAGGTGGCGCGGGAGGTCAGCCGAGGTGCTTATGAAAGAACTCCAGTGAGCGGACCGAGGCCTTGGTGCAGGAGGCCTCGTCGAACTTCTCCGGGCGGTCGCTGTTACAGAAGCCGTGATCGCCGTTGTAGACGTAGATGTCGACCTCCGGGTGGCGGGCCTTCAGTTGCTCGACCTGCTCCAGCGGGATGCCCTGATCCTTGTCGCCGTAGTGCATTTCGAGCGGCACGTTCGGGGTGAGCTCGATGTAGTTCGGCACGCCGCCGCCATAGTAACCGGAGGCGGCGCTGAGGCCCGCGACCTTGCTGGCGGCGATCCAACTGACGCGGCCGCCAAAGCAGTAGCCGGTGATACCGACCTTGCCGCCCTCGGAAGCCGCGGCGATGGCGGCCTCCACATCGGTCATGGCGGTATCCATCGAGAACTTCTTCATCAGCTCACCGACCAAAGGGAAATGGTCGGCACCGTAGTTCTCGCTTTCGAAGCCGTACTCGGCGCGGTCGAACATCGCCGGGGCGATGGTCAGGTAGCCATGGCGGGCCCAGCGGTCGGCGACGCTGCGGACCCAGTTGCTGAGGCCCCAGACTTCCTGGATGAGCACCACGCCGCCGCGCGGCTTGCCTTCCGGCTCGGCACGGTAGGCGTTGAGGACGAAGCCGTCGGAAGCGGTGAGTTTGATACGTTCGCCCATGGGGAAACTCCGGTCAGAATGGCTTGGGAAGGGAGGATGGATCGCTAGGTCAGGATCGGCGTTGCGGGGCCAGGTGCGGCCGGGTGCAGCAGGCCCTCGGCCTTGAGCTCGGACCATAGCGCATCGGGGATCGGCTTGCGGTAGCCGGCGAGGTTGTCGTTGAACTCGGCGACGTTGGAGAAGCCGGGGATGATGGCGGTGATCGCGTCGTGACCGAGCGGGAAATTGAGCGCGGCGCGGATCAGGGTAGTGCCGTGCTTGCTGCATAGCTCCTGGATGCGGCGGGTTTTCTCGATCATTTCGGGGCTGGCCTGGGCGTAGTCGAACTGTGCGCCGGGGATCGGGCCGGTGGCGAGGATGCCGCTGTTGAGCGGGGCGCCATCGACGATGGCGACGCCTTCACGCAGGACACGCGGCAGCAGGGTGTCGATCACCTGCTGGTCCAGCAAGGTGTAGCGGTTGGCGAGGAGGAAGATGTCGAAGTGGGCATGGTTCATCAGTTCGTCGATGATCTGCCACTCGTTGACACCTGCCCCGATGGCCTTCACGGCGCCCGAGGACCGCAGTTCCTCGAGGGCGCGAATGCCGCCGCCTTCGAGGGCCTGGCGCATGGTCTCGGCATGGCGCTCGCGCTGGCTGAAGGCGCCGATGTCGTGGAGGAACAGGATGTCGATGCTCTCGAGTCCGAGCCGCTGCAGCGAGTTGTCGTAGCTCTTCATCACCCCGTCATAGGTGAAATCGAACACCGGGCGGAACGGCATGGCGCGGGGATCGCCAAGGCGCTCCATGGCGAAGGCGCGGTCCGGCACCAGGAGGCGCCCGACCTTGGTCGAGAGCGTGTAGCTGTCGCGGGGCTTATCGCGGAGAAAATCGCCGATGCGACGTTCCGACAGGCCGGCGCCGTAGAACGGCGCGGTGTCGAAGTAGCGAATGCCGGCGTCCCAGGCGGCCTGCAGCACTTCACGCGCCCCGGCATCGGTCGGGGCGCGCTTGAGGTCGCCGAGCGGCGCGCCGCCGAAGCCGATGCGGCTGATGTCGAGGCCGGTCTTGCCGACGGGACGGACGGGGATCAACGAGCTGCCCACAGGAGCCCCCGGTGCAGGATGGTCTTGATCTCGGGCTTGTCGAGTTCGGCCGGCTTGTGGCCGAGCGCCGTGTAGAAGACGCGGCCGTGGCCGTAGGCGGACTTGTAGACCACCGGCATCTTGGCGCCCTTTTTCCAGAAGGCGTGCTCGCCGGAGAAGGTGGTGGTGGCGAGGACCTCAACGGTGGGATCGACGTGCATGTAGTACTGCTCGGAGGTGTGCTCGAAGCTGTGGATGCCGGCCATGATCGGATCGTCGGTGACCCTCGGGTCGACCCGGTAGGTGATGATGTCGCCGGGGTGGGTTGCGAAGGTGCAGCCGCCGAGGAAGCGCATCCGCGCGTTGCCGGGAAAGCTGGTGGCGAGGGCGTGGTGGAAACCGGCGAGGCCGGTGCCGGCTTCGATGGCGGCGCAGAAGCGGATGGAGTTCTCGCGGTCGAGTTCACCGCCGGTGATCTGCGGCACGACCAGGTCGTAGGAGCCGACATTATCGCCGCCGAGCGCGGTGTAGTCGTCCGTCACGGTAACGCCAAATCCCTCGCCTTCGAGGATCTCACGCACGACGTGCGCGCCCTTCTCGGGCTCGTGCAATTCGAGCCCGCCCCATACGACCAATGCTGTCTTCATTATCCTCGTCCTTGCCGAGAACCGGCGGGAGACCTGAACAAAGGCAGCGGGTTAAGGCAAGTGACAATTGGGATGAAAGGGACGCGGGGCCGGGATGTTTTGGCTCACGTGCTGGTGCCGAGGCACCTCAGGATGGGCCCCGGCCTTCGCCGGGGTGGCGCCGTGGGTGGGATGACATCACGACGAGCGAACAGGTCCGACAGCCCCAGGGGCTTCGGAGTTTTCAAAGAGCCGTTCCCGGGAGGGAACGAAGCGGGACCGGCGAGGCGTTTGCCCCGTAGCGGTAGTCCGCAGATGAATGAGGCTCACGCCTCGCCGGCCGGCCGGGGTTTTGGGCCTATGCCACCAGTGCCGGGGCGCATCCCCTGCCGCATCGCGRGAACGATGGCAGCTCGGTCGGCGGCCGGAATGCCAGCACCGCGTTTCCTTGCTCCCGCCCGGCTCATGCGTGCCAGGCTTCGTCCCTTGGGCMACTCCGCATCGAGTTGCCCTCGCGTGATAGCGRCTTGACCGGCGAACCGGTCCTTGCCGTGATGGTTTCCGCCTGAACTGCAGCGACCCGCAGCCCACCCGGTCTCCYCCGCACCAACCACTCGTCATGATCTCGCTTCGGTGCAGCGG
>NZ_JBFUFI010000025.1:0-15176 GCF_056403495.1 Devosia sp. P2_G7 | reverse complement strand
TCCGGCGGGCAACGCTGCAACTCAGGTTCGCTCGCCGGATCGCCAAGCATTGATGCCCTGTGGCCGCAACCTGGGGACATCAAGAAAGGAGCGGGGTCGCCCCAAACCGGCGGTCCCGCTCCGCTAACAGAAGGCGGAAACCAAAGCTCGGCCTCGACGTTGCCGCTTCCATCATCCGTTCCGGTGGAGAGACAAGATGGCAGACGACAAAAGCAACCAAGGACAGCAGGACCGGTCACGCGTTGCGGCTGAGCAGCAGTACGAAGTGAGCTACTTCGCCGACAAGCACGGCATCACGCTCGATGAGGCGCGCGAGATCATCAGGAAGGCCGGCCCCAGCCGGGCGGATGCCGATGCCGCCGCGAACCGCAAGAAGGGCTGAGAGGTAGCTGGCGACGCCAGGTTAGTGCGTCAGTGCAGTTTTCCGGGCTAACCAACCAGGTGCCGCGTCTCCCAATGCAGACGGGTTTCTAACAGCGGTCCGTGAGCATCGGTGCGCACCACGACTATTAGGTCCCTGGGGGAGCTGTCCTCCGGAAGACAGTCTCGAGCTATTTCAGCGAGGGTAAGCGCAGCCTCAACTCGCGCCACCTCGTCAGTGGCCAGCTCTTGCCCCTCCAAGTCGTTGAACACGCCGTCGGTGCTGTCATGGAGGTCAAAAAAGTAACGCGTCATAGCCCGGCCTCCCCATCTGCGAGCAGCCATTCACACGGTGGGAAAAGGAACGGTCGCGCCGGGGCGGGCGCGACCGTGGGTATGACTTGGAGTATGACACCATGCCGTGTGCGCAGCTTGGTCCTCAAAAAACGCCCCGAGACGCGTTGAGTTCCGTGCCCACAGGTCGCCCTCCAGACGGCGCGCGGAACCCCGGCGGCACAAGCAGGTTAATGTGCACCAAGGTGGTGGATAGAGTGGTGAACTATGTTCTTCAATACGTGATGACGACAGGTCGAGCGCAGCGGGAAGTCCTGACCGCCGCTCAAGCTTAGTCGATTACAGGGGCCTGCAGTCAGCCGGCGCCTCATCAATTTCCGTCGTCGATCCGAGTGGGGCGAGGGTGACGTTTCCCGAGCTGTTGGCCCGCGCGACGGAGCCAGTTTCCGTCAGCAAGGAACGTCCGCAGAAACAGCGTCAGAAACCGCGTTCCTAGGGAGCCAACGACAGGGTCCGCAGTTGCTCGACCAGGTGCTCAAGAGCCGCGTCGACGTCATCAAAGCGGCTGTGCGGCGGCTCACCCTTGGTGGCGACGCGAAACTCGGCATGACGGTGTAGAACTTCCGCCAAAAGTGCGCCGGCCTCCAGGCGGGCCAAAGCCCTTTCCTCTGGCGTGCTGCGGCCTGAGGTGGCACGAACGCCGAGATAGGCGGCTTTGGCGTTCCATCCCTTTAAGGCCTTCGCGAATGGCGCGACGGCCGCGTCGGCGCGACGTCGGTTCTGCACAGACGAAAGGCGGCGTTCGGGAACGACCTGTTGGTTTTCCAAGGACGATCTCCTCCATCGACGGTTGAGGGTGGTTCGCCAGGGCCAAAGCCCTCACGACAACCCCTCCTCCCAAGGGGTTTGGATCGTATTCCTCCTGGTCAGCCGGCGCTATAAAGAACGATAGATGGTTACCGGTTCCTGGGAGGAGACGATGAGCCAGGGGGGCAAGTTGGTGGTGCTAGTTGCCTTCGATATGGACGAGGACGGCAACCTTCAGCCCGCCTTCGAGCCGCGGGAAATGCAGAACGAGGAGGGAGCTATACTGGCGGCGATGGAGCTTGCGCCGCAATACCGGGGTGCTCGCCTGGAGCCGCACCGCAGATCCCCAGCACGGGGAATACGGCGACCCGGTCGAGCTGGCGCGTTACGGCCTGGTGCCGGAGATGAAGTGATGGCGACGTGTGGCTTGTTCATAAAACACCCACACGAACATGGGAACTAGAGTGGTTCCAACGCGTTGTAACTATCGGACCGAGCCTAACGGGCCGGGCCACCACACACTCTAAAGTCATACTCGCGGTCGCGCCGTTCCCTAAAACGGCGCGAGCGTTTTCTTTTGCCGTTTCCGGGGCGCCTACGTCATGGTCGACGGCTCACTGGCCGCCTCCTTCACCTCCGGCGGGTCCTCAGCCTCGAGGCGACGTTGGATAGCCGCCTTGGCACCCTGAGCAAACTCCTCGCTCGAGTACGGTCCCCACTCGACCTGTTGCCCGTCAACATATGCATAGAAGTACCATTTGCCGTCCCGACTATCGGGGCCGAAAACCCGCTCTGTCATCGTCGCTCCCTTTCGGGGCGACAACGCAGCATGGCTCCAAAAGTTCGCGCCTCAGTCGATCAAGCGGCGGTTCGAACCGCAGCGTCAGGTGCTTCCACTTAGGGGCCGTCACTGTCACGTCGGCCTTCGCCGGTGAGCCAATCGCTAGAAGCGTCGCTGCTTCGCCGAGGTCAGCCAGTCTAGACCCGCGATCACCGGTGTCTTCCACTCGATCGTCAGGCCCTGCTCGTCGGTGCGAATTTTCCAATCGACGACGTCCTCGATGTGAGCGGCGGTAGTGTCGAGCACCACGTCGTTGGAGAACCGCACTGTAACATCTAGCTGCCGGCCAGTTTGCTCCACCGTGACGTGCTTTTGCACGTCGCTGTCGACCTGGAACTGAAAGTCGAGATGGCTATCCATGAGTTCCTCGCCGTGCCAGATCTATACCTTGCACGCTTCATCAATTTCGAACAGTGCGGCGGGGTCCGAAGGCCACCTTGGACACCCGCCGCGTACCAAGTTCCCAATAGGGGCGGGGGAACTTGGTTATTGGATACTGGCCTGTTTTTCCTCGACCCTACGCAACAACTTGCTGTAAACCCAACCGATCCGATCGCCACCAGCCGTAATCAATGCCCACCCACGGTCCTCCTTAATGACCGTAACCGGTGTGCCGCCCTTCAGCGAGAACAGCTGTCGGGTTGTCTTCTTGGGGCCGGCTCGGACGCGCAGGGATTCGACTGCGACCGTGTGGCTGAAGGTCGATGCCGGCGGCTCGGCCAGTGGACCTGGCTCTTGCGAAAGGGACGCCACCGGCACCGATTTCGCGATGTCGAGATCTTCGGGCTTGGCCGCGGGCAGTACGGCCACGTAGCTCGGTTTCAGATTTGTGGTCTTGACCGGTGTCGCCGCGGCAATCCTGGCAACCGTGTCGGCGGTGAAGCTTAGGCCGGTGACAGTCATGACGCCGGAGAGCAGCATGACGGATGCGAAGAGTGCCAAGGATACGAAGGTGCGGGCCATTTTCCGCTCCGATTGTCGGAGCGATGGTCGGCCAGTGGAGGGTACATGTGTATTTGGGATGATGGCCAGCCATCGCTCACGGAGAGTCAAACCAGAGCGGACTGCCTGAGTTCCGGATAGCGACTTCAGTCGCCATCGGACCGGCCGATGTGACCTTCAGTGCTTGCTAGGCAACGCCGACCGCTGCGTGTCTATCGCCAGTTGGCGAACTGACCCACCAACACGATGCCAAGTGCAATTAGAACGACGATGGCGAGCCATGCTGCCACCATCCATCCGAGGCCGTAACGCCCCCTGAGCACGCGACCCTCCAATATGGGCCCATGGCGCTTGAACTACTGCTGGACCCGGAGCATCTGGGGACCTTCGAGGTGTGCTCGCGGCGCAGAGTCTGCATGAAGTAGCCCGGGTTGAGTCCCGTGCGCCGCCGTTCAAGGCAGGCCTGCTCCGACCGAGGTGGTGCCGGCGATGCCGAGACCCAGCCATTGACTAGACCGGTGCATGCGTTGCGTGGCCTCAGCGCAACAGCATCTGGCGCAGCTGTTCCCGCAGCGCGTTGCGCATGACCTTGCCGTTCTCATTGCGGGGTACGGCGTCAATCTGAAAAACCCTATCCGGCACGCGCTCGTTCAGCTTGGGCGCTGCCTCTGCGATTAGACGATCAGGATCGAGGCGTGCCGAAGCAACGACAGCTGCCCAAATCTCGTCGATCCCTGCCGTGTTCGTGCATCCAACTACCGCAACGTCCGTCACACTGGCCGACAGACGCAAAACCTCTTCAATCAGTTCCGGCGCAACCACGACGCCGCCCCGGTTGATGATGTCGCCCGTGCGACCGGTTATGACAACAAGCCCATCCGGTTCAATGCGCCCGAAGTCCCCAGGGTAGAACCATCCGTCCGACGTGGTTTCCAGCGGCTCGCCACGGTCTCCCACGTAGAATGCGATTTCGGAACTCCGCACCCGGAGCACGCCTTCGCTTCCGGCGGGAAGGGCACTGCCCGTGTCATCAACGGCTTCGATGGTTGCCCACGGGAGTATGTAGCCCGCCGCACCCTCGTGCCGCTCGAAGTCGGCCGCCGTTGCAGATGTGAGGCCACCTACTTCGGTTGAGCCATAGCCGCCGATGACGAAGCTGGCGAGGCGTGAGCGGATTTCGGTCAGCATACGGATTGGCAACTTGGATCCGGCAACCGAAACGCATCTCAGACTTGGCGGCGGCGCAGCCGTCCCAAGCGCGTTGAGGATACCCTGCAATTGCACGACAGCACCCCCGATGGCGCTGACATTGAACATCCGGACCAACTGCAAGGCTTCAACGTAGTTCGATGAGAAACACAGCAGCGCGCCGACACTATGGGTCAGGATTGGCGACATGATGCCGGCAATCGTCGAGAACCCCATCATGTTTAAGGCGGCACCACTCAGGATGCGCTGGTTCATGTAGGTTTGGGTGTGAGCCATCCTGAGCTCGAGGGATGCGTTCGTCAGCGCCACGCATTTTGGACGGCCTGTAGTCCCTGACGAGTAGACGTATCTCACCACGTCGTCAGGATTGGGGAAACCAGGCATCCCCATTAGCCTGGCGTAGTCGATTGGGGCGGACTGATCGAAGCTGAACCACCGGGGATCCACCTTTCGAACCGGAAGGTCTGACGGGGGGAGATCGTCGCGGTCGGTCAGGAATAGATCTGGGCGTGGTCCGCTCTGCTGCGTGACAAAGATCGTGCCCACAGATGCCGACCTGACGCCCAGCAACGCCAAGGCATAGATCATGGCGGTGTGATGAATCGGGTTTCGGATGTCGAGGATGACGAGTTGCCGCGGCTTCACGCCGAAGGAGGTCAGGGCATCCACCGCGGCCGCCGTCGCCCCCATGAGCGAACCGAAGTTGGCGACACCGCCACCATAAGCAATCGCGGGGTCCTGCTCGGACCGCCGCGCTTGGTGCACAATGGCTTTTACGAGCTGCATGCCCGGATCAGAAGTGGAAGTTCACGCCGGTCCGCACGACAAGGCCCGAAGGCTTGTACTCGGAGTCGAAGCTGCCCTTGCCGGTGTCGCCAGAAGCGGTAAGCGGCGACATCTGGTACATCAGACCTTCGGTCTTAACGCTGAGATTGTCGTTTACCGCGACTTCGACACCGGCGCCGGCGACGACGCCGGTGACAAAGCCCGATGCTGTGGCGGGAACGGGCGTACCCTTACCTAGGTCGGAAACGTTCGCAGTATAGCTCGCCTGGCCGCCGGCAAGGCCAAGGGTCGCGTAAGCCAGCACCGGACCGTTGGTCACACCGAATCGACCACGTAGGGTCAGCAAAGATTCCAGCCGCTCATCGCCACCGGCGAACGGAATGAGATCGGTGTTGGTACCCTCGACCGTCGTCAAACTACCGTCGGCTTCGATGCCAACAACGAAGTTCTCGAGCTGGACGTTGTAGCCCGCCGTAAGCCCAGCCAGCCCACCTTTGGTGGCAAAATTCAGTTCGTTGCCGTCGGCTTCCAGGTCGCTGGTGGTGGCCACCACTCCAAGCGAAGCGCCGACATAGGCCCCCGTCCAATCGTAGGCCGATTGCCCAAAAGCGACAGCAGGGATGAGAAAGAGCGTCGAGCCCAGCGCCGTAGTAGCCAACAGTTTGCCACGCATGGCAGCCCCCAAAATAGACTCAATGACGACGCTACTGTGACGATTAGCTCCAAGCTGCTGAAAACGCTATGCCTTTTGTGCCACAATTCGCACAAAATGTGGCCGTTCTTGACTGGCCTTTTCCTGCCGGCAGAACGACAAAAGGCCCGGCGTTCCCCAAGAAAACCCGGGCCAGTTGGAGCTTGTGTAGGATCCTTCCACCGCCTCGGCCGGTTGAGAGGCGCGGTGTCGCTGCCGCGCCTCATGTCTCTTTCCAGACCGTTACTGACGATGCCGGCTTCCTTGCAAGACGCGTAGGTCAGCAGGGCCAGATCGATGCTCTTCGTCGTAGTGGCATCGATCCCGGCGTCGGTCTCACCTGAAGTAGCGTCCGACGATCATCCTTCGCGAGCGCTTTGCTGCGCTCGATGGCCGCGCCTATTTTGAGGGAGCACGCTGGGCGCCGATGGCTTCGGTGGGAACTTGTCGGTCATGGCTAGTGCCACCGGCTCGCGTCCCGGGGGTGCCGGCGCTCCATTTCCCGCTCGTAGATCTCGAGCGCGAGTGGCGTCTCGAGGATCGCGAGCACTTCACCGAGCGCCTCCTTTGCCGATACCCCGCTGTCGCGCGGAAGGTACTCATAGAGCACGTCGGAAATCATCACGACGATGTCGTCGGCGTTGACTGGCAGGTGCCCGAGGCGTTCCTCGGGCGCTGAATTGGTCGGGTGGTTCAGGTCAACCATTGGGTCTCTCCTCCAGGTGAACATCGGTGGCGGGTTTGTCTTCGCGCAGGCCCTTGAAAGACGGATGCGGATCAGGCCGTCCAGGGTGATCTCGGTGTATTCGACCTCGGCCAGGAGGCGCGGCTCGACCCAGCGGGCGGCCCGCATCTCTGCCCGCGGCATTCCGACAACCGGGGGCCGTTCGTCGGTGCCGATCAGCTGCAGAACGTCCCACACGTCACGCCGCATCTTGTCGGTGAAACCTGTGCCCGCGCCGCCGCGGTAGGCCAGGCGGCCCGCCTCGTACGTGGCGAGGAAGAGCCCGCGGACATTGTCGGCGCCATACTCGGGCGGCCGCCACCCGATCACCCGAACTCCTGCCGCTGCACGCACTTGACGTTGAGCCAGGCGGTGGAACGCTCCCCTGCGTAATAGCGAGCAATCGGGGACTTCGCGATGACGCCTTCGAAGCGGCCTTCACACATCGCTTTGAACACGTCAGCCCCGCCACCCGCGATGTGATCCGAATAGGCGATCGGGCGTCGTCAGGCAGGTTGGCCAAGAGGGCTTCAAGCCGCTGCTTGCGCTCCAGTTGGGACAGCCCGGCGATGTCCTCGCCATCGAGCTCCAGCAGGGCGAAGGCGTAGAAGACCACCGGTGTTTTGCCGTCGAGGCTGTTCTTCAACAGCGTGAAATCGGTGTGGCCCTCTTCGTCGATGGCGCACAGTTCGCCGTCGATCAAGGCGGACCCGGCTGTGAGCTTCGACAGCGCCGGTACGACGTAACCGAACTGGCGCCTCCAGTCATGGCCGTTGCGGGTGTAAAGCCGCATCTGGTCGCCGGCGATCGCCGCCTGCATGCGGTAGCCGTCGAACTTCATCTCGAACAGCCAGATGTCCCCGGTAGGAACACGGCGCTCGAGCGTCGCCAGCTGGGGCGGACGAAAAGCAGGAAGGATGGTAGATTCCGAGTCCCTGCGGCCTTGCCGTCGCGTGCGGGGAGCGGCCTTCACGGCCGGCATGAGGAACTCGTGTACATCGGCGATTCAATGCGGCGGGCACTGTTCGGTTGCGTACTGTAGCATGCCCGCAGACGAGCAGCCGATTACCCCATAACCAAATTTCACTCACTCGGTTTGCAGTGGCGGCATTGATCTAGGTGAGTGCCCTACGCCGTTTCTCGACGCTTAGAGCGGTTAGTAGAGTAGCCTCATCAGCCACTGGCGTGTGCGAAGGCACCATCTCCCCCAGGCCCCCTGAGAAGATCGCGTGCCGGAATCCTCTGATAATCCCGACGAGGCGCTCTGGAAGTGACCGGACAAGATGCGGGAAAGCCCGCCTAACTAGGCCCTTGGCTTATGACCGGGCCTGGTGGAGCCGCGTATTCGTCAGCATCGTAAGTTTGCTAGCCACGGCAGGGGCCTCTCAAGGAGCAGGTGATGAATTCCACTCGGCCCAAACCGGGCGCCCCCCTAGTCGAATTCATTGAGAAGAATCTTGCCCGCTGGACGTTCGCCAGCACCGATCGCGCGACACAGCAGGCCGAGTTCAACTATTTGGCGCGTCTGGCTCGGATTTGAGGAGCCAGACCAGCCGCACGAGTTCGGAGAGAACGTCTGGCTTGTTCGCAGGCGGCCCTCACCGGCGGCCCGAACGAATTAATCGTGGGGCGGCCAACGGCCATTCAAAATCGCTTCGATGTCCTGAACGCCGCAACGCGGGGCATCAAAGGGGGCGGAAACCGGTGGCCCGTATTCCCGATCCCCACTGAACTAAACCGCTCCAATTCAGTATCTGGATCGAAACTTTGAGGCTGTTGGTGTCAGGTAAGGAGTCTTGGAACTGTCGAGTCTCCAGCTAGTTCGGAGAGGGCAACCCAAGGAGACGCCCTCATGGCTCAGAACGATGCCGCCCTCGCCACCCTGCCCGTCATCCAGTTGAGCGAGTTCGTATCAATCCCGCAGTTGGGGCTCGGAGTGTGGCAGATCGAGAACCAGAAGGTTGTTCCCACGGTGACCGCCGCCCTGGACGCTGGCTATCGCTTGATCGATACCGCGCAGGGCTATGACAACGAGGCGGGCGTTGGAGAGGCACTAGGAAGCAGCGGCGTGCAGCGCTCGGAAGTCTTCTTGACCACCAAGCTGCGCACCAAGGCCGCGGGGTTCGACGGTGCGCTGGCTGGCGTCCAGGAGTCGCTCTCCGCACTCAACTTGGACTTCATTGACCTGATGCTGATCCACTGGCCGACACCGGCGCACGACAGGTACGTGGACACCTGGAAGGGATTGATCGAAGCGAAGGATCAGGGCCTTGTCCGAAGCATTGGCGTTTCCAATTTCACTCATGACCAGTTGGAACGCATCATCGACGAGACCGGTATCGTCCCTGCCGTGAACCAGGTGGAGACTCACCCATACTTCCAACAGAAGGACCTCCTGCCCTATCTGGCTTCGAGGGGCATTCGCCACGAGTCTTACTCCCCCTTGGGCAGTGGTGAGGTGCTCGACGATCCGATCATCGGGGAAATTGCCGCCAGCGCCGGCAAATCGCCCGCACAGATCATCATTCGCTGGCACCTGCAGCGAGGCTCGATCGTCATCCCGAAATCAGAGACTCCAGAGCGCATCCGCGAGAACTTCGACGTCTTCGGTTTCACCCTATCCGATGGGGAGATGGGACGAATCTCCGGACTAGATGATGTCGAGAACGGCCGAACCGGCAGCGATCCGGACACCTTCAATGATCTCTACTAGTTGACCGGCCAAGTAACGTAGCAGTGTTCCGGAACCCTCCTGCTGCAAGCAAGTTCATAATCCGCTTCCGGGTCACGTGCGCTGGCCGCGCGCACGCGGAGGACTGAAACTCGCACCGGGGATGCCCTATGACTATCGATCTCGACCGTTCAGCCATCCAGCCTCGTGTGGCCACCGGCGCGGCGCCGCAGGCCGTCCGGTTTGGGCCGCTGGTGGACGGGGGTATGACGGCGTTCCGTCTTTGGGCGCCAAGCGCGCCGTCAGCAGACCTGCTTATCCAAGGCCGCGACGCCGTCCCCATGGTCCGCAGTCCCGAGGGGTTTCTGCTGGCCCCCGTGGAGAATTGCGGGCCCGGGACACGCTATAAGTTCCGGGTAGGCGACTTGGAGTTTCCGGACCTCGCGTCCCGACAACAGGATGATGACGCGTCAGGCTGGAGCGTGGTGCGCAACCCTTTGCGCCCCTCGGACCGTAGAGTCCCCGTGCGTCCGTGGCACGAGACGATCATCTGCGAAGTCCATATCGGCACCGTAAGTCCTGAAGGCACCTTCAACGGACTCAGGAACCGCCTCGAGCACTTTCGCGATGCCGGCTACACCTGCCTCGAGATCCTACCCGTCAATGAGTTCCCTGGCACCCGCAACTGGGGCTACGACGGCACACTGATCTTTGCTCCTGAGCACAGCTACGGAACGCCCGAGGAACTGCGACAGTTGGTCGATCGCGCCCATGAACTCGGACTCTCGATGATCCTGGACGTGGTCTACAACCACTTTGGGGAAACGGACAATTTCGTCCAGGACTATGCGCCCCAGTGGTTCAGCGACGACGTCACCACCCCGTGGGGACCGGGAATCAATTTCGACGAGCCGATGGTCCGCCAGTTCTACTACGAGAACGCCGTGATGTGGCTGTCTGAGTACGATTTCGACGGGCTGCGCTTCGACAGCGTCCACGAAATCAAGACCGGCAGCCGCGAACTGTTCCTCGGTGAATTGGCAGAAGCAGCAAAGGCCGCCAAGCCGCATGCCTCATTGATCCTTGAGAACGTTGGGAACTCCTTCAACCTACTGGAGCGGAACGATCGTAACGAGCCGATGCGGTACTTAGCGCAGTGGAACGACGACATGCACCATGTGCTCGCCTACTTGGTCACCGGCGAGGGTGCGAAGACCGGGTACGACGATGCGACGAAGGATCCTTACGCCGACTTGGAAAAGGCGCTCGCCGACGGCTTCGTGCACGATCCCTCGGAAGGTGACGGTAGCGACGGACGAACGCGGGGCGGCGATGGCGCGAAGCTTCCGCCCGACAGCTTCATCACCTACGTGCAGAACCACGATCAGCTTGGCAACCGAGCCGACGCAAAGCGTCTATCCGAGCGCATCAGCCCCGAGCAGTTGGACTTCCTCCACTTCGCCAAGTTCCTCGCCCCCCAGGTCCCGCTATGCTTCATGGGGGATGAAGGCAACCTGACGAGCGGCTTTCCCTTCTTTCTCGATCTGCCAGCGGACGTGGCCAAGGCCAAGAGCAATGACCGCTACAAACAGATGCGGGAAATGTTCAAGGAGGAGGTGAAGCCCGGACAATTGCCCGAGCCGAACGCCCCCCAGACGTTCGAGATGGCCAAGCTTCCCTGGCAGGACTACGAGAACCTGCCCGAGCGCCAAGCGGCCCTGGATCGCTTTCGGGCACTGGGACATTGGCGGCAGCAGAAATTGTGGCCCCTGGCGGCGACGCCTTGCCTTGATGCCAAGACTGCTCGGCAGGGTAACTGCATCATCGTCACATGGACATTCGAAGCTGGCACTCTATCGATGGCACTGAACCCGACCAACGCTCCAGCTGACATTGCCTGCGAGGTCAATCGTACGCCCGTTTCCACGGGGCAATTCTCCCAGGCTGGTGATGTGCTCCGGCTCGGCGCGTGGTCGGCCGTAGCCTGGTAGTGGTGATCAGTTGGGGCGGCGTGACGCCGCCCCACTGAAGCTCATCACATCACCGGCTTGCCGCCAGTTACCGCAATTGTGGCACCGGAAATGTAGCTGGCTTCGTCGCTTGCCAGCATGACGTATGGTGGGGCGAGTTCGCGGGGTTGCGCCGGCCGGCCGAACGGCACCTGCTTGCCGAATTCGACGACGTTCTGCACGGGCAGACTTGTCGGCCCCAACGGCGTCCATACAGGCCCTGGCGCAACCGTGTTGGCCCGGATGCCCCTCTTGGCCAGCAACTGAGCCAGTCCAGCGCTGAAGTTCTGGATCGCCCCCTTGGTGACCGCATAGGCCAACAACTCGGGACTCGGTTCATCCGCCTGTTTGGAGGCCGTGTTGATGATCGATGAGCCCGGCTTCATGTGCGGGACGGCAGCCTTGGTGAGGTAGAACATCGCCGAGATGTTGACCGCCAGGGTCTTCTCCCACTCCTCGTCGGGGATCTCCTCGAGGCTCTCGAAATAGCTCTGGTGCGCGGCGTTGTTGACCAGCACGTCGATCCGCCCGAAGGCCTCGACGGTCTTCGCAACCAGATTGCGGCAATGTCCGGGGTTTGCAATATCGCCCGGCAGCAACAGGCACTTCCGGCCTGCCGCTTCGATGACCTTCTTCACGTCGGTAGCATCCTCCTCCTCCTCGCTGAGGTAGGAAATTGCCACGTCGGCGCCCTCACGGGCAAAGGCAATTGCGACGGCCCGGCCGATGCCGGAGTCGCCGCCAGTGATCAGCGTTTTCTTTCCCTCCAGCCGCTGCGACCCGCGATAGCTGTCCTCGCCATGGTCGGGCACCGGATCCATGCGGCTGGCGAGGCCAGGGTACGGCTGCTGCTGTTCAGGAAAGGGCGGCTTTGGGAAGTTATCGAGCATCGCAGAACCTCTTAGTTGCATAGATGGGTTCAACTTCGGCAAGACGCTTTGGTTCAGGGTGGGCGCGCGTTCCGGCGACCGCGTCGGCTTGGTCGGCTTGGTCGCGGAGTCTCTCGAGCAGTGGTCTGGACTCCGAGGAATCGTCGAAAGCGATAGGGGGAACCTAGTTGGCCGCAGGAGGTTGCGAGTGGGCGGAGTGTGCTTCGCCCAGGGGATTACATGCCGCTCGTTCTCATCCTTAGATTTATTTTGGGCCTGCTCTCGCTCGCCATCTTGGGCGCCGCTGCCTACTTCCTGTGGCGGTGGTATGATGGGGTCACGGTTGTCGATACCGATGGCGTCGTTCACCGCATCCGTGAAGATTGGCCGCTATGGATCGCTGCCGGCGCGTCGGTATGGTCGTTCCTGGGTGGCCTGATTCTGAAGCCATTGCTCGCAGGTCGAGACAGGCGGGTACTGAACCTCGTCCGAGCTGAAGAGGCTCGCGTAATCGACAGCACCACAGGTTCCAAGCTTTACGTGGAGACGCACGGCCCCGCGGGCGCCCCCACCATCATTCTCACCCATGGCTGGGGCTTGGACAGCACGATCTGGGGATATGCAGTCCAGGACCTCGCGACCCACTTCCGCGTCGTCACCTGGGACCTTCCAGGCCTCGGGCGCTCCAAGGGCAAGATCGAACTGGAGACTTTTGCCTCCGACCTCCGCTCCATCATCGATCTGGAAAATGCGGGAAAGGCCGTCCTCGTTGGGCATAGCATCGGGGGAATGACGATCCAGACCTTGGTGCGGGACGATCCGGGCTTCGTGGAACGACGGGTCGCCGGCATCGTGCTGCTGAATACCACCTACACCAATCCACTTCGCACCATGATCCTCAGCCCGCTCTGGCGCGCCCTGCGGTGGCCGCTGATCGAACCGCTAATGTGGCTGGCAATACCGCTGCAACCGCTCGTATGGCTTTCCGCCTGGCAGAGTTACCTGAGTGGGTCAGCGCACCTCGCCAACCGCATCGGCTTTGGCAAGCACGTCACTCTGAGCCAACTTAATGCGGTTACCCTCTTGGGTACGCGGAGCCCACCCGGCGCCCAGGCACGAGGGAACCTTGCCATGTTTCGTTGGAACGCCACGGGCGCACTCGCAAAGATCAATTTGCCCGTGCTGGTTATCGGCGGCGCGCTAGATATCGTCACCAAGCCGGAGGCCAGCCACACCATATCGGAGAGCAGTGCCGCTGCGCGTGTCTCGATCATCGAGGAGGTCAACCATATGGGCTTTCTCGAACAGTACGAAACCTACAACAGCGCCATAGGCCAGTTTGCAGCCGAGGTTCAGCCTTGAAGAGCGTCACGCTGAGCTGTGGGATCCTGCCTTGATCTGACGTCATGGACGAGACAATCCTGACCGCAGACGAGCGCCGCGCCAAAAAAGCTGAAAGGCGCGCTAAGCAACGCGAGATGCAATCTTACGGGCGGGCAAGATGCACGAGGCGCGCTTGCTGCTGAAGAAAGTTGGTCCGGCCGTGCTCGTCGATCGCGCACACCTCGCCGTCGATCAGCACGGTGCCTCTCGTTAACCGCGAAAACGCCGGCACGACGTAGCCGAACTGCTGCGTCCAGTCGTGGCCGCCCCGGGAATACATCCGAACCTGGCTGCCCGCGAAGCCGCCTGCGCCCGGTAGCCATCGAACTCATTTCGAACAGCCAGCTTTTGCGAGTGGGCACCCTGCGCTCGAGTGTCGCCAGTTGCGGCGGGCGGAAACTAGGAAGCACAAGTGGGGTAGAGTCCCGGCGGCTGGCCGCTTGGAGCGGGGGGTGACCGTTGCGGCCGGCATTCGGAACTCCTGCACATCATGCGTGAATCAATTTGAGCCGTCGTGTTCGGTTCCAATTCTATGAACCTCGCGAGGTCATAGGCGTTGACGATGAGGTTATCGAGCAAGGAAGCCTACCGCCATGCGCACCTTCGAACATCCCCACGTCGGCCTGGGAACGGCGATGCTCCGAGGGCTTCTTTGCCGCTGTCCCCGATGCGGTGCGGGAGACCTGTTCTCGGGGTTTCTTCAGCAGGTCGATAAATGCGCGGTGTGCGGTCAACCACTGGGCGACTTCAACGTCGGCCTCCTCTTGCCCTTTGTGGTGATCACCATTGTCGCGCATGTGATCATCTTCGTGATGCTCGACATGGAGATGAACGAAAGGGCGAGTCCGTTAACCTACATGGCCGTACTCGTCCCCCTGTCGATTGTCGTGCCGCTCGCCATTATCCGGCCGGTCAAGGGCGCCCTTATCGGCTTTCTCTGGTCGCGGGGGCTGAGTGACGAACTTGAACGCTAGCCCGGTTCACTGTGAAACCGCCGGCGGACCGGTGCGTCACGACAAGACAACAGCCGATGGAGGAAAGGATATGCTCTCCAATTCCTTATGGAGCGGTTGATGTACTCAGCCCTGGCGAAGCCCGGCGAGCCGCGGGTCGAGTTCATAGTCGAGAACTTCGCCCGCTGGACGTTTGCCAGTGCTGATCGCGAGGTGCAGAACCTTGAGTTCCATTACTGGTGCGGGTGGTTCGGGTTCGACGAGGACGACGAGCCGCACGAGGTCGATGGTCTAACCTGGCTCGTGCGCCGTCGCTACGGGTGAAGCGACAAAGGTCGGTAGGTGGCTAAAGAAAAGGGGCCCGTCGGGCCCCTTCGCATTTTCGTTCGAGGGTCGAGGCTTAGTCCAGGGTCTCGGCCCAGGAAGCGGCCCGATACGGCAGCGCACTCGTACCCAACGGGTTGAGCGCGTCCGAAGCCGTCGTGGAGTCGCCGAACGGGATCGAGAGGCCAACCTTGATGGTGTGGGAGAACCCATCGTCTTCGGTGTTGGCCTGGTAGGCCGCGTATTCGTAGCCAGCGGTCAGGAACGCATCAAAATCGGTCGGGAGACGGAAGGCACCCTTGATCCCAGCCGA
>NZ_JBFUFI010000024.1:0-16639 GCF_056403495.1 Devosia sp. P2_G7 | reverse complement strand
GCGTGAGCCTCTTTCATCTGCGGACTACCGCTACGGGGCAAACGCCTCGCCGGTCCCGCTTCGTTCTGTCCGAGAGGGCAGAGTTCTTTGAAAACTCCGAAGCCCACGGGCTGTCGGATGCATCAGTGTGCCTCAGTCACTCCACCCCACCGGCCGTCATGCCGGCGAAAGCCGGGACCCACTGCGCGGACGGCTGGCTTGGCACGGGCCGCGCGGTCCATCACAGCAAGGTTGGACAGTCGACGTAGTGGATCCCGGCTTACGCCGGGATGACATTGAGCATGCGGATACCCGACAAAGGAAAATGCCCGCGTGATGCGGGCATTTCAAACTTCAGCGCTGCAACGAACCTTAGTTCAGCCGGGCCGCCACGTCCTTGATGGCCTGGTCGACCAGCACGTCGCCCTTGGCGGCAACCTGCTTTTCCAGCAGCACGCGGGCGGCTTCGACGGCGAGGTCGGCAGAGCGGGCGCGGACTTCTGCGACGGCCTGGGCTTCCGCCTGGGCGATCTTGTCGGCAACGGCCTTCTCGCGGCGGGCAACCATGGCTTCCAGCGAGGCCTTCGCCTCGGCGGTCAGCCGGAACGCGTCTTCGCGAGCAGCGGTGACGATGTCCTCGGCTTCCTTCTCGGCTTCTTCGCGGCGGCGCGCGTAGTCCTCGAGCAGGGCCTTGGCTTCGGCGCGCAGCGCCTCGGCTTCGGCGAGGTCGGTCTCGATCTTCTTGATGCGCTCATCGAGCATCCCGGTGATCATCTTGGGCACGCCGAAATAGACGACGATGCCGATGAAGATCACGAGGGCGACGGTCGCCCAGATGGTGGCGCCGGTGGTGGCGTCGAACCCGAAGCTCCACATGGTGCCTTACTCCTTGGTGACCGCGGCAACCGCGGCGCGGGCTTCAGCCGCAGTGACAGTACCCGAGATCTTGGCGACCAGCGCCTGGGCCGTCTCGGCTGCGATGCTGCCAACATTGGCGAGCGCCGCGTCCTTGTCGGCCTGGATGCGGGTCTCCGCTTCGGCAACGCGCTTCGAGAGCCCGGCCTCGACGTCGGCACGGCGGCCGTCGATGTCGGCCTTGATCCCGGCGCGGGTTTCCTCGGCAATGCCGTGGGCGTTCTTGCGGGCCTCGGCCAGCGCTGCCTCATAGGCGGCGGCGGCCTTCTCGGTCTCCTGGCGGAGCCGTTCGGCTTCCTTGAGGTCGCCCTCGATGCGGGTGCGGCGCGTCTCGAGGATGGAGCCGATGCGCGGCAGGGCCACGCGGCTCATCAAGAGGTAGAGCGCCGCGAAGGTGATCGCCAGCCACAGCAACTGGCTGCCGAAGCTCGCGGGATCGAAGGGCGGAAACACCTCCGAATGCGCTTCGGTACCGGCATGCGTAGCATCCGTCGCCGCGTGCTCGCCCTCTGTGGCATGCTCGTCGGCAGGAGCGACAACTTGGCCCTCCTGGAGGACGTCGCCACCTTCGGCCTGCGCCACGACAATGATGTTTTGGGCTGAACCCGCCATCTCGAAACCCTTTTGCGGCCGTTAAAGCCCCGGATCGAAACCCGGAGCCCTTATGCACTTCGCGCGCTTCCGAAGCGAAAAGTCTGCAACTTTTCCTGGAAGCGCTTCAGCCGGCTTTGTGCCGCCTGTCGCGAAATCAGACTGCGAACAGGAGGAGCAGAGCGATCAGGAACGAGAAAATGCCCAGAGCTTCGGTCACGGCGAAACCGAAAATCAGGTTACCGAACTGGCCCTGAGCCGCTGCCGGGTTGCGCAGTGCGCCCGACAGGAAGCTACCGAAAATGTTGCCCACGCCGATGGCGGCGCCGGCCATACCCACGGCCGCAATACCCGCGCCGATAAACTTTGCTGCTTCAGCTTCCATTTGTAGTCTGCTCCATTTTGCGACCGATTGGCGACGCTTGCCGTCGCCTCACTGTGAATCGGCCTAGATCAATGCGACGGATGGATCGCATCGTTGATGTACATCGAGGTCAGCACTGCAAAGACGTAGGCCTGCAGGGCCGCCACGAGGAATTCGAGCGCCGTGATCGCCACGGTCATCACCAGCGGCAGCACTGCACCGAGCCAGCCGAGGAAGCCCAGGCTACCCAGCGTCACGATGAAGCCCGCGAACACCTTGAGGGTGATGTGGCCGGCGAGGATGTTGGCGAAGAGACGAACGCTGAGCGAAATCGGGCGCGAGAGGAAGGAAACCACCTCGATCGGCACCACGATGGGCAAGACGTAGCCCGGCACGCCCGACGGCACGAACAGTTTGAAGAACTTCAGCCCGTTCTTGTAGACGCCGTAGAAGATCACGACCACGAACACCAAAAGCGCCAAGGCGAATGTGATGATGATGTGGCTGGTGAAGGTGAAGAAGAACGGGATCATGCCGAACATGTTGGCGACGAGCACGAACATGAACAGCGAGAACACGAACGGGAAGAACTTCATGCCGGCTTTGCCGGCCGAGTCCGACACCATCTTGGCGACGAACTCGTAGAGCATCTCGGAAACCAGCTGCACCCGGTTCGGAACCAGGCTGCGCTTCTGCGTCGAGAGCAGGAGATAGAGGCCGATCACGCCAACCGTCAGCGCCATAAACAGGGCTGAGTTGGTGAAGGAAACGCCGCCCCCGCCAAAGGAGACGATATCGGTGATCTGGAACTGGTGGATCGGGTCGACTTTATTCGGATCGGCCAACTGCTGTTCCCTTTAGGCTTGGAGCCTTCACTCGTCTTCTTCGTCGTCCGGCACGCGCATCGCGGCCGTGGGCGGCGGGGCCGCCCGGTTCATTTCTGCTGCGGAGCGCACCACGTTGAGCACGCCCGCCGCAAAGCCGACCAGCAACATCACCAGCATCAGCCAGGGACTGGTCTTCAGCCACAGATCGAGCAGGTATCCGATACCCGCGCCGACCAGGATGGCCGCGATAAATTCAGACCCGAGCCGCAAGCCACGGCTCAATCCGGTCATGTCCCGGTTCGCCGCGGTCATTTCCGCGTCTCCCGGCACATCCTTGTCGCCCTGCGCACGCTTGATCCGCGCCGCCAGGTCAGAAGTCAAAGGCCCCGGTTTTTCACCACTCGGGGGGCGCTTGGTATTGCGTGACTGAGCCATCCCGCTATCCCCTGCGCCTCCGGGCCGAAAATGGAAGTGGAGCCCCTCGAAGTCGCGGGCAACATAGTGGCGCCCCCCAGCAGTGTCAAGGCTGTGAACTGCGATCTAAGTACTTGAAATCACACGCGTTTCGCTCGGCCTGCACAGGTGTGACATTGAGTCATCGCGACTCTGGCCGCCACTATTGCGGCGATGGTGGGGCATCAGCTCGCGACCCGTACCACCGCTTCGGCGCTTTTGAGGTCGACCGAGACCAGCTGGCTGACGCCGCGCTCGGCCATGGTGACGCCGAACAGGCGGTCTACGCGGGCCATGGTAATCGGATTGTGGGTGATCACCAGGAAACGCGTTTCCGTCCGCTCTGTCATCATGTCGAGCAGGTTGCAGAAGCGTTCGACATTGGCGTCGTCGAGCGGTGCATCGACCTCGTCGAGCACGCAGATCGGCGCCGGATTGGTGAGGAACACCGCAAAGATCAGCGACATGGCGGTGAGCGCCTGCTCGCCACCCGAGAGCAGCGTCATAGTCGAAGGCTTCTTGCCCGGGGGGCGCGCGAGGATCTCGAGCCCGGCTTCCAGCGGATCGTCGCTCTCGACGAACTGCAGTTCGGCCGTGCCGCCGCCAAACAGCGAAGTGAACAGCTCCTGGAAGTGGGCGTTGACCTTCTCGAACGCCTCGTTGAGGCGCTGGCGGCCTTCGCGATTGAGGCTCTGGATGCCGCCGCGCAGTTTTGCGATGGCGGCGATCAGGTCGTCGCGGTCGGTGACCATCAGGTCGAGCTTCTCGCGGACTTCCTCCGATTCCTTCTCGGCCCCGAGGTTCACGCCGCCGAGCCGCTCGCGCTCGGCCTTCAGCCGGTCGACCTGCGATTCGACCTGGGGCTCGGCGGGGAGGGCATGCTCGGGCCTGATGCCGGCGAGCTGGGCGGTCTGCGAGGCCTCGATGTTGAGCGTCTCGTGCACCTGCCGCTCGATCTGGTGGCGCTGTGCGATGAGGCCCTTGATGCGCTCCTCGACCCGCGCCAGTTCGGCTCGGAAGCCGGAGAGCGCGTCATGCGCCAGCCGCTGCGCCTTGTCGGCATCGCGGAAGCGGGCGTCGCCGACGCTCAGCGCATCGGTCGCGGCCTTGTGCGACTCGCGGGCCACGGCGATCTCGGCGTCTAGCTGGCGGCGGCGCTCGGCAAGGCTCTCGGGCGAGGCCTGCAGCGCGACGATCTGCTCGCGGACTTCGGCGGTGCGGGAATCGAGAGTCGCGAGCTGACCCGCGGCGCCTTCGCGGCGGCGGGACCAGGCGGTGACGTCAGCCGCGATCTGGGTGAGGCGGGAGCTGCGCATCCGCGCCGCCGTCTCGAAGCCACCGAGCTTCAGCCGGGCCTGGTCGGCTTTTTCGCGGAGGCCGGAGAGCAGGGACTGGCGCGAGGTCGCGAGGGTTGCGGCTTCAGTCTCGTCGCCCGCCTCGGCTAGCAGGCGCTCGGCCTCAGTCACGGCGGCGACGGCCTCGGCGAGGCTGGCGTCGAGCCGGGTGCGGGTTTCCTCGAGCGCCACCTGCCGGGCGGCGAGATCGCTGATGGCGCGCTGCGCCTTGTCGACCTCGGCCTGGGCGACAGAAATCTCGCGCTGGGCGTTGCGCCACGCCTCGCGCTTCTGCCGCTCGTCGGTGCGGGCGGCGTTCAGCGCTTCGGTGACCGCGGCGGCATCGGCGCGGCGGCTGTTGCGACGGGCCCGCGCCTCCTCGACCTCGGCCTCGAGTTCGGCGAGCCGGTTGCGCTGCGCTAGCCGCTCGGCGGCCGCGGTCGGCGCATCGGCGGCGGCAACGAAGCCATCCCAGCGCCAGAGCCCGCCTGCCTTGGTGGTGAGCCGCTGGCCGGGCTGTAACTGCGCCATCAGCCGCGCTGCATCGGCAGCATCGACGAGCCCGATCTGGTCAAGCCGGCGCTTGAGCAGCGGGCTGCCGGAGACGAACTGCGACAGCGGCGTGGCGCCGGCAGGCAAAGCGGGGTCGCTGCCGGAGGTAGCACCGGCCCAGTGCAGCGGTGCGCCGGCATCGGTCGAGGCATCTAGATCATCGCCGAGCGCAGCGCCGAGGGCGGTTTCGTAGCCCGTGGCGACCTTGAGCTGGTCGACCACCGCAGGCCACTTGCTGGCGCCGCTGTGGTTGAGGATGCGGCTGAGCGTCTGCGCCTCGGCCTCGAGCCGGTTCAGCGCTGCTTCGATCTGCTGCAGCTCCGGGCGCAGCGCATCGGCAGCGGTTTGCGCCCCGGTGGCGGCGGACTCGGCAGCGACGGCAGCCGTTTCGGCGGCCTTGGCATTGTTCTGCGCGGTCTCGAGTGCCGCGCGCCGGGCGTTGAGCGTTGCGTCGGCGCCGAGCGTCCGCGCCAGCTGCTCGGCTTCGCGCGCCACATCGGAAATCTGCGTTTCGAGCCGGGTCACCCGCGAGCGGGCTTCGGCGACGCTGCGCTCGGCGGCGCCGCGACGGGCCCGCAGCTGCGCCAGCGCATCGGCGGCGGCGCGCGCCTCGGCTTCGGCCTTGGCGACCTCGGCCTGCGCGGCCTCGGTTGCGGCGCGTGCCGCTTCCAGTGCCTGCTGTTCGCCGGCCGCTTCGGCTTCGAGGCGCGTGCGTTCCTCGCTTGCGGCCTTCAGCGCCTCGTCGCTTTCGCCGACCAACGCGCGCTCGCGCACCGCATCCTGCTCGATCTGCTTCAGCCGCTCACCCAGCTCGTTGAGGCGGGCCTCGGCGCGGCGGGCTTCGCTGTCGAGCTGTTCGGCGAGAATAGTGAGGCGCTGCAGCACGGCGCCGGCAGCGGCTTCGCTGTCACGCAGCGGCCCCAGCGCCTTGTCGGCGAGGAACACCACCTTCTGCGCTTCGAGTTCGACGTGCTGCGCCTCGGCGAGATCGCGCACCAGCTTTGCCTGCGCGGCCTCGGCATCCTTCTCGTTGAAGCGTGCGGCGATCCAGCGAATGTGGAACAGCGTCGCTTCGGCCTTGCGGATATCGCCCGACAGCGCGCGATAGCGGATGGCGAGACGCGCCTGCCGCTTCAGCGTTTCGAGCTGCTGCTCGACCTGGGCGATGACGTCGTCGACGCGTTCGAGGTTTTGCTCGGCAGCTCGCAGCCGGAGCTCCGCCTCATGCCGGCGCGAATGGAGGCCGGAGATACCCGCCGCTTCTTCGAGCAGCGCGCGGCGCTGCTGCGGCTTGGCGGCGATCAGCTCGCCGATCTGGCCCTGGCGAACGAGGGCAGGGGAGTGCGCTCCGGTCGAGGCATCGGCGAACAGCAACTGGACGTCGCGCGCCCGCACTTCCTTGCCGTTGACCCGGTAGACCGAGCCTTCCTCGCGCTCGATCCGCCGGGTGACTTCCAGCACATCGGCGTTGTTGAGTGGCGCTGGGGCGGTGCGGTCGGAATTGTCGAGGACGAGGGTGACTTCGGCGGTGTTACGCCCCGGCCGGCTGCCCGAGCCCGAAAAGATCACGTCGTCCATGCCCGACGCGCGCATCGCCTTGTACGAGCTTTCGCCCATCACCCAGCGCAGCGCCTCGACGAGATTGGATTTGCCGCAGCCGTTCGGCCCGACAACGCCGGAAAGACCGGGCTCCAGATAGAGCTCGGTCTGATCGCAGAAGGATTTGAAGCCGTGCAGCTTGAGGCGCGTGAATTTCATCGCGCGCCCCGTAGGGGCCGCGTCTTAACCGAGCAGCGGATCGATTTCGGCCTTGAGAGCCTCAAGCGAGCTTTCCCCAGTGATCATCTTGCCGTTGATGTAGAACGTCGGCGTACCCTGGAGCTTGAACTCGTCCAGCGCCTGATCCCGCATCGCTTCCAGTCCCTTGAACAGGTCCTGATTCGTCAAGGCAGCGTCGTAGCTTTCCTTGGTAAAACCGAGCTGCTGGGCAATTGCGAAGATCGCGTCGTTGGGGGTCTGCGACGCTGCCCACTGATCCTGGGTCCGGAAGAAAGTGTCGACGACTTCGTGATACTTCTCGGGACCGGCGGCCTCGGCGAGCATGAACACGACTGCATCCAGCACGTTGCGCATGAACGGGCGCGGGATGAACTGGATCTTGTTGGTGTCGATGTATTCGGTCTTGAGCTGCGGATAGACCGTGTTGGCGAACGCGGCGCAATGCGGGCAAGTCGGCGACAGGTACTCGATCAGGGTAACCTTGGCGTCCGCCGGCCCGAGCGGGTGATCGGCGATGCCGCCAGCGGGGGCCATCAGCTTGGCTGCGTCGAACTGCTGCGCCATTGCGCCGGTGGCGCCGAACAGGAAGGACGCGCTGGTCCCCGCCGCTGCGGCGACGACAGCTGCGCCGGACCCGATGAGAATGTTGCGACGGTTGGCCACGAGTTTCACTCCGTTTTTTCGTTGCTCGCCCTAATATCGGGGCACACTAGGCCGGGCAAGTTCAACCGGCGATGAACATTCCGAGAGCTATCGGGCCTTTTTGCGGGCGATCGCCTGGCCGAGTTGTCGCAGGGCATCGCGCATGTCCGGATCGCTCACCCGCTCGACGGTGCGGCCGATGCGGGCGCGGGTGACTTCAGGCAGGGCAGGGGTAGTTTCGGGTATCGCATCCTCGATGGCGAACGGCTCGGCGCTGAGCCGCACCTGGCCAACGAGGAAGTAGCCAAAATACCGGTTGATCGATGCCGCCACCCGCTGACCCTCATGCGCCAGCGCCAGTGCGTGGCCTGGGTGGCAGCGGAGATAGAGCGTCGCGCCCTCGGCGCCCTTTTCACCGCGCGGCCAGTTGAGCTTGTCCGGCCGGGTGACCTTGTCGTAGGGCGCCGGCGCGATGGTCGACCAGTGCGTGAGGATGTCGCGGCTTGCAAAGCCGCGCTTCTTCAGCGCCGGATCGAGCACGCCACCCAGCGCTTCCGCCACGCCGACGGCGCGGTTGAGCCGCTTGGGCGGTGCGTCGTCCTTGGGCTTCGATTTCGGTTTGTCCGCCACTGGTAACAACTTCCCGTCGCCGCTTGCGCCACACGCTCCGCCGCGCCATCTGTGGCCGCTATCATGTCAAAAGCCTTAGCCCCGCAAAACCCCGTGCCGCTCGATGCGTCGGCCGTGCTTGCCTGGTACGACCGGCATGCGCGCACCCTACCATGGCGGGTGAGCCCGGGCGACAGGGCACGTGGTGTCGCCGCCGATCCGTATCGCGTTTGGCTCAGCGAGATCATGCTGCAGCAGACCACCGTCGCGGCGGTGGGGCGATACTATGCGCGGTTCCTGCATTTGTGGCCGACGGTTGCTGACTTGGCGGCCTCGCCACTCGAGGCGGTGCTCGTCGAATGGGCGGGCCTCGGCTATTACGCCCGGGCACGAAACCTTCATGCCTGCGCCAGGGCGGTCGTGGAGCGGTTCGGCGGCCGGTTTCCGACGACGTCGGAGGAACTGCTGACGCTGCCGGGGATCGGGCCCTACACCGCAGCGGCGATTGCGGCGATCACCGGCGACGAGCGGGTCGCGGTGGTGGACGGCAATGTCGACCGGGTGGTAGCGCGCTACCTGGCGCTGGATGTGCCGGTGCGTGATGCCAAGGATCTGGTGCGCGGCACGGTGCAGGCTGTGGTGCCCGAGCGTGCCGGGGACTTCGCGCAGGCGCTGATGGATCTGGGCGCCACCATCTGCGCGCCGCGCAATGCCACCTGCATGCTGTGTCCGATCGAGCCGGGCTGCCGCGGCGCAAAACTCGATCCGTTGCTCTATCCGGTCAAACCGGAGAAGGCCGACCGGCCGACCCGCTATGGCCACGCCTTCGTCATGCGCGATGCGGATGGCGATGTTTACCTGCAGACCCGCGCCGAGAAGGGCCTATTGGCCCAGATGACCGAGACGCCGGTATCCGACTGGACCCCGGTCAAGCGGGAGGTCGCGCATCCGGTGAAATCGGACTGGCGCTATCACGGGCAGGTCATCCACGTGTTCACCCACTTCCGGCTCGAGCTCGACGTGTGGTCGGCGGTGGTGCCGGACCCGGCCGAACTCAAGGCCGGCTGGTGGGCCGATCCGCGCGAACTCGACGCGGAGGCACTGCCGAGTGTGTTCCGCAAGGTGCTGGCGGCGGCCGGCTTGGAGTGGACCGAAAAATGAAAGCCGCCGGCACCTGAGTGGATGCCGGCGGCGAGCGCAGCCTGAGTTGAATTGGAGGTCAGATTCAGGCCGAAAGTCGTTCCATCTGAGCGCGCACCTGGGTGCGCAGGTCATCGATGGGGGCGAGACGGCTGCCCTGTCGGGCATGCCAGAAAGTCCAGCCGTTGCAGGCTTCGGCGCCCTGCACGAGTGCACCGACCCGGTGGATCGAGCCCATGTGGTCGCCCGAGACCAGCGAGCCGTCGGCCCGTACCAAGGCGCTGTAGCGCTGGCGGTCGTCGTAGAGTTCGGTGCCCGGCTCGATCAGGCCCATCTCGACCAGTGAGCCGAAGGCGACGCGCGGGGCGGAGCGCTTGGGGACGGCGGTCTCGATGGTCGCGGCGTTGAGCGGGCGGATCGAGGCGATGCGCTTCAGCGCGCCGGCGATGTAGGTGTCCTCACGCTCGATGCCGATGAAGTGACGGCCGAGTTTCTTGGCCACGGCGCCGGTGGTGCCGGTGCCGAAGAACGGGTCGAGCACCACGTCGCCGGGCTTGGTCGTTGCGCTGATGACGCGATAGAGCAGGGCTTCCGGCTTCTGCGTCGGATGCAGCTTCTCGTCGTCCTCGTCCTTCAGGCGCTCGGCGCCGGTGCAGATCGGGAACAGCCAGTCCGAGCGCATCTGCACGTCGTCGTTGGCCTGCTTCATCTGCTCGTAGTTGAAGGTGACGCGGCTTTCGCGATCCTTCGCCGCCCAGATCAATGTCTCGTGCGCATTGGTGAACCGGGTCCCGCGAAAATTCGGCATCGGGTTGGCCTTGCGCCAGATCACGTCGTTGAGCAGCCAGTAGTCGAGGTCCTGCAACGCGGCGCCGACGCGGAAAATGTTGTGGTACGAGCCGATCACCCAGATGGCGCCATCCGGCTTCAGGATGCGCCGCGCGGCCTTCAGCCAGGCGCGGGTGAAGATGTCGTAGTGGGCGAAGCTGTCGAACTTGTCCCAGGCGTCATCGACGCCATCGACGCGCGACTGGTCCGGCCGGGTGAGGCCCTGGTCCAGCTGCAGGTTGTAAGGCGGGTCTGCGAATACGAGGTCAACCGAGCCGGCCGGCAAGGCATTCATGTGCTTGATGCAATCGCCCACAAGGATGGTGTCGATGGGGAGCTGGCTCCCCTCCGCATTGGCGGAAGCCGCCATACGCGCGGTACGCAACATAACTCGAACCCTGACGCAGTACTAACGGGATCGGTTGTAAGGCGTTAGGGTTAAAGGGGATTTAAGCTTCACGGTTAGCGAGGAGTTAAGAAGCGAATACGTGGTTGGCGTGCGACACGCCGCGCACCTCCTTCTGTGCTTACCCACCGCCGTCATTCCCGCGAAGGCGGGAACCTAGTGCGGTGCGGCGACGCAAGTGGAGGCTGAGATATCCCACTGGTCCCCGCCTTCGCGGGGATGACGCCGGCGGGAGGATGCTGTGATCTGGCCTCAGGCGGCGATTGTCTTCATCCGCTGCGCCTGGATGCACGGCGCGAAATCCATGCGGTGGTGGCGGCCCGGGCCATGCGTGGTCAGTGCTTCGAGATGCTGCGGTGCAGCGTAGCCCTTGTGGCTTGAAAAGCCGAACTGCGGCTCTTCGTAGTCCATGATCAGGCACATCCGGTCGCGAGTGACCTTGGCGACAATCGACGCTGCGGCGATCGACACCGAGCGGCCGTCACCGCCGACGATGGCTTCGCCGGGGCAGGGCAGATCCTTGGGCAGCTTGTTGCCATCGACGAGGATGTGGTCGGCCTTCACCTGCAGGCCCAGCACGGCCTTCCGCATCGCCCATAGCGATGCCTGCAGGATATTGAGCTGCGCGATGATCGTCGGCGGCGCCACGGCGATCGAGACGATCGCCGACGCCATGATCTTCTCGTACAGAACTTCGCGCTCGGCCGCGGTCAGAACCTTGGAGTCGTTGAGCCCCTCCGGGACGCGGCGATGGTTGAGGATCACTGCCGAGACCACAACCGGCCCGGCCAATGGCCCGCGGCCAACCTCATCGACCCCACAGACGAACTTCGCGCCGCGCCTGATGGCGGCGCGTTCGAACTTGAGCGTGGGCTTGCTGGCGATAACAGGCGAATCGGGAGGCATGTCCTCAAGCATCGCCAGTTGGGCCGGCGACGCAAGCGGTACCGCTATCACATCAGTTGACTGCCCCGTTGGCTCGCTCTTTTGCATCACCCGCAGCTACCACCGACGCGAGGCGGATATGGGGCGAGTATCGTACGCGTTTCAGAATAGGCTCATCTGCCCATCATCCACTGTCGGCGGCGTGAACAGATCGCTGCGCAGCGACGCGATCGGCTTGTCCAGCTTGTAGCGACTCTTGGCCAGGTCGACCCGCTGCCGAAGCAAGGTGGCGTACGGCCCCTCGCCGATGAAGCGGGTACCGAAGTTGGGGTCGTTGTCCTTGCCGCCGCGGGTGTCGCGCACGAGGCCCATCACGTGGCTGACGCGATCCGGGAAATGCCGCAGCAGCCATTCGCGGAAGATGTCGCGCACCTCGCCCGGCAGCCTCAGCAGGATGGCGTTGGCGCCGACAGCACCCTGCGCCGCGCCGGCGTCGAGGATGCGCTCGAGCTCCATGTCGTTGATTGCCGGGATCATCGGCGCGGCCATGACGATCGTCGGGATGCCGGCTTCCGACAGCAGCCGAACGGCCTCGAGGCGCTTCTCGGGAGTGGACGCGCGGGGCTCCATCTTGCGGGAAAGGATGTGGTCCATGCTGGTGATCGACAAAGCCACGCGCACCAAATTCTGTTCGGCGAGCGGCTTCAGGATATCGAGGTCGCGGCAAACCAGCGCCGACTTGGTGGTGATGGTCACCGGGTGCTTGGTCTCGAGCAGCAGTTCGAGGATGCCGCGGGTCAACTTGTGCTTCCGCTCGGCCGGCTGGTACGGGTCGGTATTGGTGCCCATGGCGATGGGCTTGGGCTTGTAGCGCTTGTCGGCGAGTTCGCGCCGCAGCAGGTCGACGGCGTTGGCCTTCACATAGATGTCTCGCTCGAACTCCAGCCCAGCCGAATGGCCGAGATAGGCGTGCGTCGGCCGCGCGAAGCAATACGAGCAACCGTGCTCGCAGCCGCGATAGGCGTTGATCGAGCGATCGAAGCCGATGTCGGGGCTTTCGTTGCGGGTGATGATCGACCGGGCGCGCTCGACATGCTCGATGGTTTCGAACGGCTTCAAATCCTCGACCTGCCCCCATCCGTCGTCGAAGTCCTCGCGGCTCTGCTTGTCGAAGCGGCTGCCCTTGTTGGTCTGCGCGCCGCGTCCGCGATTGAGCGCCGGATCGACGAACTTGCGCGCGATCAGGTCGGCGTCGCGGGTGCCGCTCAGCTTTTCCAATTGTTCGAATGACGGGGCGACGCGCATGGCCATGAGACATCTCCAACGATCCGGGCGACGACTCGCCACCCGGGTAACGTTCCGTTAGGAATAGCAGTTGCACGAGAACAGAACAAGAACAAACAGGCGGGGATAAGTTTGTCAGATGCCGAGCAGGCCGCGGCGTCCCCACAACACGAAGGCCGAGAGCAGCAGCAGGATGAGGTTCATGCCGAGCGTCATCCGGGTTTCGCCGCGCCGGCCGTGAAAGCCGTTAGCGAGGAACTGCAGCACGACGGAACCGAGGGCGGCCAGCGGGGTGAGGAACGGCAGGATGCCGGTCGCGAGCGGCAGGATGAGGCCGAGGCCGGCGGCCGTGTCGACGCCGCCGATGAAGCGCACGAAGCTTGGCTGCACGTCGCCTGGCCAGCGCATCATTCCGGCGAGTTGCGGAATTGGCCGCGTCGCCTTCATCAGGCCGGCGAACAGATAGAAGGCGCCGGTGACGATGGCGGCCGCCCAGAGCCAGAAGTCCATTGAAGTCAGGAAGTTCATTTATCAGATCCCACAGACGGGGCAGCCCGATGCTGCCCGTGTTGGGCGGAAAGTGATTGAATGGCCGTCATCCCACAATCTGGATAGTGATGGAAACATCGTGCGGGATCATGCATAATCCTCCGATGGTCCTCGAAGGCATCGACGTGTTCGTTCGGGTCGTTCAGGCCGGCACTTTCGCTGCCGCCGCGCGCCTGCTCGGCATACCGACCACCACGGTTTCGGCCCGCATCGCGAGGCTCGAGGAGCGGCTCGGCGTGACGCTGATCCAGCGCTCGACTCGCCGGATGCATGTCACCGAGGCCGGCGAGGCATATTTCGCCCACTGCATTCGGGCGCTCGATGCGCTCGAAGCGGGAGAGAGCCAGCTGGCCGCGGCCGGCAGCGAGCCATCCGGCTTGCTTCGCATCACCGCAGCCTCTGACATCGCCAGCACGGCACTGCCACCGCTTTGCGAGCTGTTTCTCGCCAAATACCCCAAGGTCGATCTCGACCTCGTGGTCACCAACCGGCAGGTGGACCTGATCGGCGAGGGCGTCGATCTCGCGATCCGTGCCGGTCCGATGCGGGACTCGACGATGCTCAGCCGCAAATTTGCCTCAGGCATCCTTGGCCTGTGGGCGAGCCCGGACTATCTCGATCGGTCCGGTACGCCGGCCACGGTCGCGGACCTGGCCGACCACCAGATCATCACGTTCTCGCGCATGCCCGAGAGCTTCAAGCTGATCTCCGGGAGCGAGCAATTCTCGCTGCCCACCAACACCCGCATCCGCGCCGACGACATGCAGACCATCCGCACCTTCGTCTTGCGCGGCGCGGGGATCGGGCTGCTTCCGGATTTCGGCGCCGTCGCGCCGGAACGGCCGCTCGTCCGCGTCCTGCCCGCCTTCAGCACCGAGCCGGCGAACGTGTTCTTCGTCTATCCGGCGCAGCGATTCCTGACGGTGAACGTGCGGGCGTTCATGGAGTTGGCGCGGGCAGAGACCTAGCCTGCGACCTTCGAGAAGTCCGCCACCAGCCGCATCGTGTCGCGCAGCTTGGTGAGGAGGCTCAGGCGGTTGACGCGGACGGCGGGATCGGGATCGTTGACCAGTACGGCTTCGAAGAACTTGTCGACCGGCTGGCGCAGGGTCGCGAGCGCCGTGATGGCGCCCTGATAGTCGTTGGCGGCGACCTTGGCCGCGACGGCGGCATCGGCCTTCATGATGGCGTCGGCGAGCGCGATTTCCTCGTCGAGCTTCAGCTGCTCTTCGGCCACTGGCTGGTCATAGCTGCGCTTGTCCTTCTTTTCCTCGATCGAGAGGATGTTGGCGGCGCGGCGATAGCCGGCGAGGAGGTTCACCCCGTCGTCCGACCCGAGAAGCTGGCCCAGCGCCTCGACGCGGCGGGTGATCTCGAGGATGTCGTTGCTGTCCTTGCCGATCACGGCGTCGACCAGGTCGTGGCGGGCGCCGGCGTCACGCAGCGTTACCTTGAGGCGGTCGTGGAAGAAGCTGAGAAGATCCGGCTCCACCTGGAGCGGGAACGTAAGCTTGTTGTCGGTGACGATGCGGATCACCCCAAGCGCCGCGCGGCGCAGCGCGAACGGGTCGCGCGAGCCGGTGGGCTTTTCGTCGATCGACCAGAAGCCGGTCAGCAGGTCGAGCTTGTCGGCCAGCGCCACGGCAATGGCCACCGGCTCAGCGGGCACCAGATCGGTGGGACCGAGTGGCTTGTAGTGGTCGGCCACGGCATTGGCGATGGCCGAGGGCTCGCCCTGGGCCAGCGCGTAGTAGCGGCCCATGGTGCCCTGCAACTCGGGGAACTCGCCGACCATTTCGGTGGTGAGGTCGGCCTTGGCCAGCATCGCGCCACGCTTGGCCTGTTCGGCATTGGCGCCGACCTGCGGGGCGATCTCGGCGCTCAGCTTCACCAGCCGCTCGACGCGCTGGAACTCGGTGCCGAGCTTGGCGTGGAAGATGCGCTGTTCGAGCTTGGGCAGGCCATGCTCGAGCGGCAGCGCCAGGTCCTGGTTGTAGAAGAAGCGGGCGTCCGACAGGCGGGCGCGGATGACGCGCTCATTGCCGGCAACGATGGTCTTGCCGCCGTCTTCGGCCACCTGGTTGGAGGTGATGATGAAGAACGGCGCCAGTTTGCCGGAGCTGTCGCGCAGGCAGAAGCATTTCTGGTTGGCGCGGATGGTGGCGATGATCGCTTCTTCCGGCACTTCCAGGAAGGCCGGGTCGAACGACCCCATCATCACCACGGGCCATTCGACGAGGCCGGCGACTTCCTCGAGCAGGCCCTCGTCGTGGATGACGGTGAGTCCCTGCGCGAAGGCGAGGTTGTCGGCATCGGCGCGGATGATTTCCTTGCGCCGGTCGATGTCGAGCACGACCTTGGCCTTCTCCAGCGCCTGCACGTAGTCGTCGAAGCGGCGCACGCGGATCGCCTGCGGGGCGAGGAAGCGATGGCCGTAGGTGGTCTGGCCGGCGACGACGGTGTTCGACTTGAACGAAATAACCACCGGCTCTTCGTTCTCGGCGCCGAAGGTCGCGGTGATGGCGCGCAGCGGCCGCACCCAGGTAAGCCCGCCATTGCCCCACTGCATGGATTTCGGCCAGTCGAAGCCGGTGATCACCTTAGGCAGGAGCGTCGCGAGGATATCGCTGGCGTCGGCGCCCTTCTTGTCGATATGCGCGACGTAGAACTCGCCCTTCTTGGGATCGGACTCGATCTTCGCCTCAGCGATGGAGCTGAGGCCGGCGGCCTTGAGGAAGCCGTCGATCGCCTGCTGCGGCGAGCCGACGCGCGGGCCTTTGCGCTCTTCGCGGGTATCGGGGGAGCGGGCAGGCAGGCCGGTTACCGTAAGGGCGAGACGGCGCGGGGTCACGAATGCCTTGGCGCCCTCATAGACCAGGCCCGCGTCGACCAGCGCGTTGGTGACGGCCTTCTTCAGGTCCTCGGCGGCCTTGCGCTGCATGCGCGCAGGGATTTCTTCCGAGAACAGTTCGACGAGGAGTTCGGGCATGGGGATAACCGGGCGTTTGAAAGCGCGGTTTGCCTAGCAAGGGTAGGGGAGATTGTCCATTGCGGGACGCAAGCTGATGCATCCGACAGCCCTTGGGCTTCGGAGTTTCAAAGAGCCGTTCCCGGTAGGGAACGAAGCGGGACCGGCGAGGCGTTTGCCCCGTAGCGGTAGTCCGCGAATGAATGAGGCTCACGCCTCGCCGGCCGGCCGGGGTTTTGGGCCTATGCCACCAGTGCCGGGGCGCATCCCCTGCCGCATCGCGAGAACGATGGGACCTCGGTCGGCGGCCGGAATGCCAGCACCGCCTTCGTTGCTCCCGCCCGGCTCATGCGTGCCAGGCTTCGTCCCTTGGGCCACTCCGCATCGAGCGACCCTCGCGTGATAGCGGCTTGACCGGCGAACCGGTCCTTGCCGTGATGGTTTCCGCCTGAACTGCAGCGACCCGCAGCCCACCCGGTCTCCCCCGCACCAACCACTCGTCATGATCTCGCTTCGGTGCAGCGGAGCAGCGGA
>NZ_JBFUFI010000023.1:0-19916 GCF_056403495.1 Devosia sp. P2_G7 | reverse complement strand
AGCCGGGCGGGAGCAAGGAAACGCGGTGCTGGCATTCCGGCCGCCGACCGAGCTGCCATCGTTCCCGCGATGCGGCAGGGGATGCGCCCCGGCACTGGTGGCATAGGCCCAAAACCCCGGCCGGCCGGCGAGGCGTGAGCCTCATTCATTCGCGGACTACCGCTACGGGGCAAACGCCTCGCCGGTCCCGCTTCTACCGGGAACGGCTCTTTGAAACCTCCGAAGCCCACGGGCTGTCGGGCGCATCCGCACGTCCTGTTGATAACCCCGCCTGTTTGTGGCATGTCCCCGCGCAATTCTGAGCGTACCGGCGGGTTCCGCCACAAAATCGGGGTAGGGGCCTTGGGCCGTATCGTAGTCAAGTTCGGCGGCACCTCGGTCGCCTCGGTCGAGCGCATCCGTCAGGCGGCGCTGCATGTGAAGCGTGAGGTCGACGCCGGCAACGAAGTCGCGGTGGTGGTGTCGGCCATGTCGGGCAAGACCAACGAGCTGGTCGGCTGGGTCAATGACGCATCGAAGCTGCATGATGCGCGCGAGTACGACGCGGTGGTCGCCTCCGGCGAGCAGGTCACCGCGGGCCTGATGGCCGTGGTGCTGAGCGAGATGGGCATCCCGTCGCGCTCGTTCCAGGGCTGGCAGGTGCCGATCAAGACCGACGACGCGCATGGCGCGGCGCGGATCATGGAAATCGATCCGACCGAACTCGAAAAGCGCTTCGCCGATGGCGTAGTGCCTGTGATCACAGGCTTCCAGGGCGTAGCCCCGTCGGGCCGGGTCACAACGCTCGGCCGTGGCGGCTCCGATACCAGTGCGGTGGCCGTGGCTGCCGCGGTGAAGGCCGATCGCTGCGACATCTACACCGATGTCGACGGCGTCTACACCACCGACCCGCGCATCACTCCCAAGGCGCGCCGCCTCTCCAAGATCTCGTTCGAAGAGATGCTGGAAATGGCCTCGCTCGGCGCCAAGGTGCTGATGATCCGCTCGGTCGAGATGGCGATGGCGCATAAGGTGCGCCTCACCGTGCGTTCCACTTTCGACGATCCGAATGCGCCGCAGATCGCGCCGGACGGCACGCCGGGGGTCCCCGGCACAATCGTATGCGATGAGGAAGAGATCATGGAAAAGCAGATCGTTTCGGGCGTCACCCTGGCACGGGCCGAATCCAAGATCACGCTGCGCGACGTCAAGGACCGGCCGGGCGTCGCCGCGGCGATCTTCGGGGCGCTGTCGGATGAATCGATCGTTGTCGACATGATCGTGCAGAACGTCTCCGAAGATGGTTCGACCACCGACATCACCTTCACCGTGCCCGATGCCGAGCACGACAAGGCGGTGAAGGCGCTGAAGGCCGCGGGCGAGGCCGGGCGGTTCGAATACCGCGTGCTCAACACCGCCAAGGGCGGGGCCAAGGTGTCGGTGGTGGGCGTCGGCATGCGCAATCATGCGGGCGTTGCGGCCTCGATGTTCAAGGCGCTGGCCGACAAGTCGATCAACATCCAGCTGATCACCACCTCGGAAATCAAGACCTCGGTGCTGATCGATGACGAATATGCTGAGCTTGCGGTCCGGGCGCTGCATACGTATTACGGGTTGGACAAGCAGGACGCCTGAGACGCTTTGACCCCGGTCGCGGCGCCCAGGCGATAGGGCGGCGCCGGGGCCGCCAGGCGGGAATCATGGCCACAGCGATCAGCGGGCCGCGCGTGCTTTTGAAGCAGCTGCGCGAAACCATGGCGGAGCCGCTGGCTTCGCAGGCTCGGCTCGACAAGATCGTCAATCTCATTGCCGACAACATGCACGCGGACGTCTGTTCGTTCTACGTGCTGCGCGATGACGGCGCGCTCGAGCTGTTCGCTACCCGCGGCCTCGAGGCGAGCGCCGTGCACATGACGACGCTGCGGCTCGGCGAAGGCCTGGTTGGCCTGATCGCGGCGCAGGCCGAACCGCTTAGCCTCGATAATGCGCCGGCCCATCCGGCCTTCGCCTATCGCCCGGAAACCGGGGAAGATCCGTTCCAGGCCTTCCTGGGCGTGCCGGTGCTGCGCGCCGGCCAGACGCTTGGCGTGCTGGTGGTGCAGAACCGCAATTCGCACAGCTACGGCGAAGACGAGATCGAGGCGATGCTGACCACGGCGACATTGCTCGCCGAGATGATGTCGACCGCCGATTTCGATGCGCTGATCAAGCCGGGCCAGGACATCGACCTGCGCCGCCCACGCCATTTCGACGGCACCGGGTTCACTGACGGCGTGGCGCTCGGCAAGGTGGTGCTGCACGATCCGCGCGTCGTCGTCACCAACTTCGTCGCCGAGGATACCGAGGTCGAACTAGGGCGGCTGCGCGAGGCGCTCGACCGGATGCGCCTCTCGATCGACCAGATGCTGAGCCATGGCGACATGCAGTCGTTCTCGGATCATCGCGAGATCCTCGAGAGCTACCGGATGTTCGCCAACGATCGCGGCTGGGTCGACCGGCTGACCGAGGCAATCGACAACGGCCTCACCGCCGAGGCGGCGGTCGAGCGGGTGCAGAACGATACCCGCGCGAGGATGATGCGATCGACCGATCCCTACATCAAGGATCGCCTGCATGACCTCGACGACCTCGCCAACCGGCTGCTCCGGGTGCTGACCGGCAATGGCGGCGGCATGGGCAAGAAGGACCTGCCCGACAACGCCATCCTCGTCGCCCGCAACATGGGCCCGGCGGACCTGCTGGAATACGACCGCACGCGGCTGCGCGCCGTGGTGCTGGAAGAAGGCGCGGCGATCTCGCACGTCGCCATCGTCGCCAAGTCGCTCGGACTCGTTGCGGTCGGACAGGCCGAGAACATCGTCTCGATGTCGGAATCGGGCGACGACATCATCGTCGATGGTCCCGCCGGCACAGTCTACCTGCGGCCGACCCCGGACATGATCCAGGTCTATGTCGATAAGGTGCGGCTCGGCGCCAAGCGGCGCGCCCACTACCTGGAACTGAAGGACAAGCCGGCCGTCACCCGCGACGGCCACGAGATCACGCTGCTGCACAATTCGGGCATCGTCGCGGACCTGCCGATGCTGCAGGACACCGGCGCGTCGGGCGTCGGGCTGTTCCGCACCGAGCTGCAGTTCATGATCGCCTCGCGCCTGCCGAGGCTGAAGGAGCAGGTCGAGCTCTATTCCGAGGCGATCCGGCTCACCGAAGGCAAGCCGATCGTCTTCCGCCTGCTCGATATCGGCGGCGACAAGGTGATCCCGTACCTCCGCTACGAGGCCGAAGAGAACCCGGCCATGGGCTTCCGCTCGCTGCGCCTGGCACTCGACCGGCAGGGGCTGCTGCGCATCCAGATCCGCGCGCTGTTGCAGGCGGCCAACGGCGGGCCGATGAAGATCCTCGTGCCGATGGTCACCGACGCCTGGGAATTCCGGCAGACCCGGCTGGTGGTCAACAAGGAAGTCGAGCGCATGAAGCATGCCGGCCAGCCGGTGCCTTCGAAGCTCGAACTCGGCGCGATGATCGAGGTGCCCTCGCTATTGTGGGAGCTCGATCAGGTACTGCCCGAGGCGGACTTCGTCTCGATCGGCTCGAACGACCTGGTGATGTTCCTCACCGCCGCCGATCGCGGCAACAAGCGCGTCGCCAAGTCGTATGACCCGATCGCGCTGCCGCGGCTGCGCGCCCTCAAGCACATCGTCGATATGGCCAAGCGCTACAACGTGCCGCTGACCATGTGCGGCGAGCTCGCCGGCAAGACCGTCGAGTCGCTGGCGCTGCTGTCGATCGGCATGACCAAGCTGTCGATGAGCCCGCCTTCCATCGGTCCGATCAAGGAAATGATCCTCGGCACCGAACTCACTCCCATCCGCAATTCGGTCTCCGCCGCCCTCCTCGAAGGCGCGCATGGCCCCAGTATCCGCGAGCTGCTGCTCGATTGGGCGGGGCGGCAGGGCCTGGTGATCTAGGTATAAATGGCCTCCCTCCCGCAGGACAAACTCGACGCCCTCACCAAGCGATTCGATTCGATCGAAGCGGCGCTGGCCTCCGGCCCGGCTGCCGAGCAGTTCGTGAAGCTGAGCAAGGAATATGCCGAGCTCGAGCCGATGGTGCGGCCGATTCAGGCGTACCAGAAGCTGCTCGCCGATCTCGAGTCGGCTGAGGAGCTGGCCGGCTCCGGCGACAAGGAAATGGCCGAGATGGCCGCCGCCGAGATCAGCGAACTGAAGCCGAAGATCGAGCAATCGGTGGCCGAGATTCGCATTCTGTTGCTGCCGAAGGACGCGGCCGACGAGAAAAGCGTGATCCTCGAAGTGCGGGGCGGCACCGGCGGCGACGAAGCCGCGCTGTTCGCCGGCGACCTGCTGCGGATGTACCAGCGTTATGCGGACCTCCAGGGCTGGAAGTTCACCCTGATGGAAGAGAGCCCGGGCGAGGTCGGCGGCTACAAGGAAGTGGTCGCCAACATCACCGGCAAGGGCGCTTACGCCAAGCTCAAGTACGAATCGGGCGTGCACCGGGTGCAGCGCGTGCCGGCGACCGAAACGCAGGGCCGCATCCACACGTCTGCCGCCACCGTCGCCGTGCTGCCCGAGGTCGAAGAGATCGACATCGACATCAAGGCCGAGGACATCCGCATCGACACCATGCGGTCGTCGGGCGCTGGCGGCCAGCACGTCAACACCACCGACTCGGCAGTGCGTATCACCCACTTGCCGTCGGGCATCGTCGTCACCGCTTCGCAGAAGAGCCAGCACCAGAACCGCGCCACTGCCATGAAGGTGTTGCAGGCACGGCTCTATGAAGAGCAGCGCAACGCCCGGGACAGTGCCCGCTCCGAAGCCCGCAAGGAGCAGGTAGGCTCGGGCGACCGGTCGGAACGCATTCGCACGTATAACTTTCCTCAGGGACGAGTAACCGATCACCGGATCAATCTGACGCTCTACAAGCTCGACAAGGTGATTGCGGGCGATGCCCTGGAGGAGCTGATCTCGGCCCTCATCACCGAACACCAGGCGGCGCAGCTCGCCGCCATGGAGGGGATTTCCTGACACTCAGCGTAGGGGCAGCATGGCGAGGGGTACGCGACCTGTTCCGGCGGGCCGGCATCGACACGGCGGAACTCGACGCCCGGCTATTCGCTGAAGCGGCCTTCGACATGGACCGGCTGGAGCTGGTCAATCGCGAGCGCGAAGAGGTGCCGGAAAAGCAGCTGAAGGCGCTCGAAGCCTTTGCCGCGCGGCGCCTCAAGGGCGAGCCGGTGGTGCGAATCCTCGGCGAGAAGGAATTCTGGGGCCTGGGCTTCAAGCTCAACGCGGCAACGCTGGTCCCGCGGCCGGAGACCGAACTCCTGGTTGAGCGCGGGCTGGAAGTCATCGGTGCCCTCGACAAGCCCCGCATCCTCGATCTCGGCACCGGCACCGGGTGCATCCCGATTTCGCTGCTGACCGAGTACTCCGACGTCATCGGTGTGGCGGTGGATCTCTCCGCCGAGGCGCTGGAGATGGCCCGCTTCAATGCCAACCGGCACGGCGTCGGCAGCCGGCTGACAACACTCAAAGGCTCGTGGTTCGATCCGCTGGAGCCGGGCGAGCGGTTCGACCTCATCACCTCGAACCCGCCCTATATCGAGACCGCGGAGATTGCCGGCCTGATGCCAGAGGTACGCGAGCACGATCCGCGGCTGGCGCTCGACGGCGGTCCCGATGGACTTGCCGCTTACCGGGCGATCGCCGCCGAGGCCGGATTGTTCCTCGCACCCGAGGGCGTGCTGCTGCTTGAAATCGGCTCCAGCCAGGGCGTGGCGGTGAGCGATATCTTCGTCGGCGCCGGCTTTGCCGAAGTCGAAGTAGCGCGCGATCTTTCGGGCCATGACCGCATGATTGTTGCCAGGCTAAACCTTGGCTCTTGAGTATCCGCGAGGAGCGCCCATATTTTGTGCTTGGAAAGCCGGGGCGAACCAGATAGGTTCCCGGTGCTGTCAACGGTGCGAGCAGATCGCGCCAAGGTGACGGCCACCCGCTCATCGGCGAAGCTGCATTTAGCAGTGTTCGATTCTCGGACGAGGAACCGAGGCGCCTTGATGAGCAACAAGTGGTTCAACACGCGATAGCTCAGGCACCGCTGGAACGAGACCGCCCGCGCCCGATTGGCGCCTGTGGCCCCCGGTGCTGATGTCCCCAATGTTGCCTTCAGTATTCTTTTCCAAGGCTTGAAAAGAGACGATGAGACCTAACAATCAGCAGAACAACAACAAGAACCGCTCCCGTGGCCGGAACAACAATGGTGGCCGCAAGCACGGCAACCCGTTGAGCCGCAACTACGAGAGCAATGGCCCCGACGTGAAGGTGCGCGGCAACGCCTCGCACATCGCCGAGAAGTACCTGCAGCTCGCTCGCGACGCGCAGTCCTCCGGCGACAGCGTGATGGCCGAGAATTACCTGCAGCATGCGGAGCACTACTTCCGCATTCTCAGTGCGGCTCAGCCGCAGCAGGGTCAGCAGCGCGACCAGTTCGGCCAGCCGACCAACGAGGACGATTACGACGACGATTTCGAGCCGATGAACGATCGGTTTGCGTCGCCGGAACCGCGCCAGTTCAACCAGCAGCCGCAACAGCAGCACGACCAGCAGCAGCCGCAGCAGCCGATCCCCGGCAGCGAGCCGGTGGTGATGGCTGTCGTCGAGACTGCCGCGGCTGCGCCGCAGGCCGAGGGCGATGCACCGCAGGCCGAAGGCGAACCACGTCGTCGCGATCGCCGGCCGCGCCGCCGGTCGCGCGGGCAGGGTGGCGAAGGCGGGGCCGATCCCGCTGGTGCACCGCAGCCCGACGTCGGCGAGCTGCCGGCTTTCCTGACGGCTGGCAACACGCCGGCTGAGTAAGCCTAGACGCCTTGGAAAAAACCATGAAGGCCGGGATCACTCCCGGCCTTTTGTTTTGTCCGGCGCTCCCTATATCTCCGTCGAGACCGGGAAGCGCCGCCGAGCGGGCATCCGGTCCTGATCTGGCTTGGTCGATTCCAACTGCGATTTCGTTTGAGCCAAATCAACGCTTCAGGCGTTGGATGCGTGCCTCACTCAGGGCGGGTCCGACGTGCCAGACGAGGAGAGTTGAATGAATATCGAGAAATACACCGAGCGCGCGCGCGGCTTCATCCAGAATGCGCAGCAGCTGGCGCTCAGCAATGGCCATCAGCAGTTCGCACCGCTGCACCTCCTAAAGGTGCTGCTGGACGACGACGAGGGCATGTCGGCCGGACTCATCACCAAGGCCGGCGGCGATGCCAAGATTGCGCGGGCCGAAACCGAGGCGGCGATTGCCCGCATCCCCAAGGTTTCCGGCGATGCCGGGCAGCTTTATCTCAGCCGCGAACTGGCGCGGGTCTTCGATACTGCCGAAAAGGCAGCGCAGAAGTCCGGCGACTCGTTCGTCACGGTCGAGCGGCTGCTGCTGGCGCTGGCGGTGGAAAAGGATATCGATGCGGGTAAGATCCTGGCTTCGGCCGGTGTCACGCCGCAGGGGCTGAATGAGGCAATCAACGAGATCCGCAAGGGTCGCACCGCCGATTCCGCTTCGGCCGAGAACAGCTATGACGCGCTGAAGAAATACGCCCGCGACCTCACCGAGGCGGCCCGCGAGGGCAAGATCGATCCGGTGATCGGCCGCGACGAAGAGATTCGCCGCACCGTTCAGGTGCTGAGCCGCCGTACCAAGAATAACCCGGTGCTGATCGGCGAACCCGGCGTCGGCAAGACCGCCATCGTCGAGGGCCTCGCCATCCGCATCGTCAATGGCGACGTGCCGGAATCGCTCAAGAACAAGTCGCTGCTGTCGCTCGACATGGGCGCGCTGATCGCCGGCGCAAAGTATCGCGGCGAGTTCGAGGAGCGGCTGAAGGCCGTGCTCAACGAGATTTCCTCGGCCGATGGGCAGATCATCCTGTTCATCGACGAGATGCACACGCTCGTCGGCGCCGGCAAGACCGATGGCGCGATGGACGCGTCGAACCTGCTGAAGCCGGCGCTCGCCCGCGGTGAACTCCACTGCGTCGGCGCGACGACGCTGGATGAGTACCGGAAGCATGTCGAGAAGGACGCGGCCCTGGCCCGTCGCTTCCAGCCGGTGTTCGTCGATGAGCCGACGGTCGAGGACACGATCTCGATCCTCCGCGGACTCAAGGAAAAGTACGAGCTGCATCACGGCATCCGCATCTCCGATTCGGCCATCGTTGCCGCCTCGACGCTGTCGAAGCGCTACATCGCGGATCGGTTCCTGCCCGACAAGGCAATCGACCTGATCGACGAGGCGGCGGCGCGGCTGCGCATGGCGGCCGAATCGAAGCCGGAGGAGCTCGACGAGCTCGACCGCCGCATCATGCAGCTGAAGATCGAGCGCGAGGCGCTGAAGAAGGAAACCGATGACGGCTCGAAGACCCGGCTCGGTCGCCTGGAGCAGGAACTCGCCGACCTCGAGGAGCAGGCCAATGCGCTGACCACCCGCTGGCAGAATGAGAAGCTGCGCATGCAGGGGTCTCAGAAGCTCAAGGAAGAGCTCGACAAGGCCCGCACCGATCTCGAACTGGCACAGCGGCAGGGGAACCTCGCGCGTGCCGGCGAGCTGGCCTATGGCGTGATTCCGGATCTCGAGAAGAAGATCAAGCTGGCAGACGACCCGAATGGCGACGGCAAGCCGGACAATCCGATGGTCGAGGAAGTGGTAACGCCGAGCCACATCGCTGGTGTCGTGAGCCGCTGGACCGGCATTCCAGTCGATCGCATGCTCGAAGGCGAGCGCGAGAAGCTGCTGGCCATGGAAACCGAACTGGGCAAGCGCGTCATCGGCCAGGCCGAAGCGGTTGAAGCGGTGGCGAAAGCCGTGCGTCGCGCCCGCGCCGGGCTGCAGGATCCGAACCGGCCGATCGGCTCGTTCATGTTCCTCGGGCCAACCGGCGTCGGCAAGACCGAGCTCACCAAGTCGCTGGCGCAGTTCCTGTTCGACGATGAGCATGCGCTGGTGCGGCTCGATATGTCGGAGTTCATGGAAAAGCACTCGGTCGCCCGCCTGATCGGCGCCCCTCCGGGCTATGTCGGTTACGACGAGGGCGGGGTGCTGACCGAGGCGGTGCGGCGTCGGCCGTATCAGGTCGTCTTGTTCGACGAGATCGAGAAGGCACATCCGGACGTGTTCAATGTCCTCCTCCAGGTGCTCGACGATGGGCGGCTGACGGACGGACAGGGGCGGACGGTCGATTTCCGCAACACGCTGATCATCATGACCTCGAACCTCGGCTCCGAGTATCTCGTCAACCTCAAGGACGGCGAGTCGGTGGAACTGGTGCGCGGCAAGGTGCTCGACGTGGTGAAGGCCTCGTTCCGGCCGGAGTTCCTTAACCGGATCGACGACATCATCGTCTTCCACCGGCTGCAGCGCGACCACATGGGCGCAATCGTCGACATCCAGCTCGGCCGCCTGCGCGGGCTGCTGAAGGAGCGCGACATCTCGCTCGAGCTCACTCCCGCGGCGCGCGAGTGGCTCGCCAACGAGGGGTACGATCCCGCTTACGGGGCGCGGCCGCTGAAGCGGGTGATCCAGCGCGAGGTGCAGGATCGTCTCGCCGAGGAGATCCTCGCCGGCCGGGTCGGCGACGGGCAGACCGTCGTGGTCGATGGTGGCGACAGCGGCCTGTTCCTCAGGGCCGCGGGTGTCGAACAGCCCGGCATCGACGCCGCGGCTTAAGAGTCTGGGGCCGGCCGAAGGGTCGGCCCCTTCTTATTCTGGACGCTGAGCTTGTGGCGGGACTGGCAGAGGCCGCAAATTTTAGTACGGCTTCATACGGAGCAGACTGGGCGCTTTCACTTCAGTTCCAACGGGAACCATGCAAGAACAAATATGGAACAAAACGAGCGAAAGCGCGACTGGTAGGGGTCGTGAGATCGATGATGTTGAATTTCCAAGCATAGACGAGGTTAGCAGTCGTCAGTTCTTTGCCGATGCATTTGGCTGGCACGTCTTCAGCTTCAGTCGGACCCGTGACGCGACGCGCGGAGCAGGGTCCGGCTCCCGGATCGGCAGCGAATTCGCAGGGGGGCTATGGCTGCTGCAGGGCCGGTTTGACGCCGTTCATCATGTCGATGAGCAGCCCATAGACCAGCGCCGGATTGCCGGTCGGCTGGTGCGGGTCGATCAGGTCGTGTCCCAGTCCCAGCGTCAGCGGCAGCGTTTCGACATTCACCGTCGCCCCGTGGTTTTGCCAGTCCGCCACAAGGTCCTCCGCCAGCGGGTTGCTGACCGCGTCGTCGGCTTCGTTCAGCAGCATGGCGATGCCGGATCCCAGCGGTGCCCCGTGGTGCGCGGCCTCCATCACCGATTCGCCCAGCCGCATCGCCTGCGCCAGTCCGTGAGTAGCGAAGCGGGGATAGGCATAGGTCATGCCCGGCGGGTTCTGCTGGGTCTTGGGGTCCCACCACACCATCATATTGGGCAACAGCAGCAACAGGTTGGTTGCCGCCCGGTTGGCCCATTGGGGCAGGACGTGCGGGCCGAAGAACGGCGCCATCGAAATCGACTGGTCGGCATCGGCGCGATACTGCGCGAGCCACGACGAGAGAATGCCGCCGGCCGACAGCCCGGTGATTACCACCTCGTCGCCCAGGCCCTTGGCGATCGCCATGGTCTCATTGGCCTCGGCGACCAGCTGCTCGGCCGTGAGGTCGGCGAGCGCCAAACTCAACTGGTCGGCATCTCCATGCTGCGGCATGCGGGGCACGTAGACGTTGTAGCCGAGCGCGAACAGCTGCGGCGCCAGTTTCTCTGCCTGTGCCGGGCAGTTGGTCAGCCCGTGGAAGAACACCACGACGCGCTTCACCTTCTCGCCATGCGTCAGCAGCTGCGACCGGCAGCGCGGGTTGAGCGGCAGGGCCGCTTCGCGTTGCCGGACTGCGTCGAAGCCGGCAAGGGACTGCTCGTAGGCGACGGGCTGTGCGTCGGCGGGCGCCGCGCCGGTCAGCCCAGCGGTGTTGAGCGGCATCAGCGTCAGGAAGGTGAAGCTGCCGACGAGAAACAGCACGGTGAGCAGCGCCAGCGTGCCAGCCAGTCGGGGGATGGTGCGCCAGAAGCTGCGACGTTCGGGGCGCGCATCGGGCGACCTGCGGTGCAGCACCCAGACCAGGGCCACGCCAACCACGGCGAAGGTCAACGTCGCGGCGAACCCCGTCGTTACAAGCGTGACGACGATTCGGACGAGCACGTTGCCGGTGCGGCTCTGGTAGCTGAACATGTCCTGCGGCTCGCGCCAGCCGCGCTGGAAGATGTCGGCCAGCACCAGCACCACTGGGTAGGACAGGAAGGCGACGAGCACACCGGCCGCGGCTCCGCGCATCAGGGTGAAGCGGCGCCCGCGCGCCAGCAGCAGCCACCAGCCGAAGCATCCGGTTAGGAACACGCCCGCAAACAGCGTGGTCCAGGTGACCTCGCCCTTGGTATTGTCGACGAGCTCGAGAATGCGGACGCCGGTGAGCGGCACGGCGACGAGCGCGGCGAGCGCAAAGACGATGCCGGCAATCAATGTCCACCAATGGTGGGCGGCACGGCGGGGTGGCGTGTTGTTCGGCTGGTCGCTCATTTCGATCTCTGACATCTCGGGAACGACCCTGCGCCGCAATATCTTGCAGTAGAGTCTAGCATCCGATTGCAGGGAATATCTCGGCAATTTGGTATGCACGCCGGTGCTGTAATCGCCAGCGCAATGACGGTAAAATTGCGCGGCCAATATTGATCGGTTGTCGGCAGCAACGCTGCAAGTCTAGTGCGTCCAGAGATCCGAGCGACCAGCTCCGGAGGATGATGTGCAGCTCCCCAGATGGCTCCTGCGGCTGATCGGCCTGTTCTCCGAGATGGGCCTGGTGGTTGGGTCCATCCTGTTCTCGCTGGCCTTGACCCCCTCGCTGCTGCCCCGCGGCGCGCTGGTCCAAGGAGTGCTCTCCGGATGCGCCTTCGCCATCGGCTACGGCATCGGGGTGTTCCTCGAGTGGCTGTGGGACTACATGGGGCTGAAGCTGCCGGACTCGAAATACACCGCCTGGCTCAAGCTGGTCGTGGCGATCGGCTGCATCATCCTGATGGCCGTCTGCCTTTACCAGACCACCGGCTGGCAGAACTCCGTCCGTGCGGTGATGGGGATGTCGCCGGTCGAGAGCGGGCACCCGCTCTGGGTGCTGCTGATCGCCCTCGTCCCGGCCGCCATCCTGATCGTCATCGGCAGGCTGCTGGTCTACGGCGTCAGCTTCGTGTCGCAACGGCTGGTGCGCTACGTGCCGCGCCGGGTGGCGATGGTGGGCAGTCTGGTGGTGGTCGGTATCGTCGTCACCACTCTGTTCAACGGGTTGCTGCTGCGCGGGGCGCTGCGCGCCGCCGATGAGTTCTTCCTCCGGCTCGATAGTATTGCCGGCCAGTTCGGCACGCCGCCGGCCGGTCCGCTGCAATCGGGCAGTGCGCAGTCACTGATCGACTGGAGCACCATCGGGCGCGACGGTCGCATCTATGTCGCTTCCGGCCCGACCAGGGCCGATATCGAGATGGTCATCGGGCGGCCGGCGCTGGAGCCGCTCCGTGTGTCGGTCGGGCTGCGCTCCGCCGACAGCATCGAGGAGCGGGCGGCGCTGGCATTGGCCGAGATGAAGCGGGTCGGGGCGTTCGATCGCACGGTGCTGGTGGTGATCACGCCGGTCGGCACCGGCTGGGTCGATCCGGCCGGCGTGGATACGCTCGAATACCTGATGGCCGGCGACGTCGCGTCGGTGTCGCTGCAATATTCCTATCTGCTCAGCCCACTATCGCTCATTGTCGAGCCGGATTACGGGAGCGACGCCGCGCAAGCCCTGTTCAATGTCGTCTATGCGTACTGGACGACGCTGCCGCATGATCGGCGGCCGCGGCTTTACCTCAACGGCCTGAGCCTCGGCGCACATGCGTCGCAGGCCTCGACGCATTTCTTCGACGTGCTGCAGGATCCGTTCCAAGGCGCGCTGTGGGTAGGGCCGCCCTACACCAGTGGTATCTGGCGCTGGGCCACCAACAATCGCCAGCCGGGCTCGCGCGAGTGGCTGCCGCGCTTCGGCAACGAGACCACCATCCGCTTCAGCAATCAGGGCGGCGGGCTCGAAGTCCCCGGCATCCCCTGGGGGCCGATGCGCATCGCCTTCCTGCAGCATGCCAGCGATCCGATCGTATTCTTTAGCTTCGACGCGCTGCACCGGACGCCGGACTGGCTGAAAGGCGAGCGGGCGCATGACGTCTCGCCGATTCTCAACTGGTACCCGTTGGTCACCTTCCTGCAGCTGGGCATGGACATGGCGCTGGCACTCGACGTGCCCCCCGGCTACGGCCACAACTACTCGGGTTCCGACTATATCGATGCGTGGCGTGCGCTGGTTGAGCCGCCCGGCTGGGACGACGCGGCGATCGAGAAGCTGAAGCTGGTGGTTGCCGAGCGCCTCGCGGCGGTTCATCCAGACAAGGCCGTGACCAAGTGACGAACCGGCAGGTTGCCGGACAATGGTGGTGGACGCTGGTTGCCGCCGCCATCTTCGGTCTCGCGGCTGTAGTTGCCGCGCCGGTTATCGGCTTCGACGTGGGCGGGCCGCTCGGGGTGGAGATGTCACCGGGCGGCTGGATCAGCACATTTGCCGGCACGTTTCTCACCGGCTATCTGGCGTGGTGGCTGGTCATCGGCTGGCCACGGCGGCTGTCGCTGGCGCGCGGCGCCTTTGCCGGCATGCTGGTGGGGTTGTTCTCCTACCCGATCGTGCTGGGCCTCGCCGATCTGCAGAGCAAGCCAGTTGAGCCGGTGGCTCTCGCCGAGCGTGGCTTCGGCGTGCTGGAACTCGCCATACTTACCCTGTTGACCACCGGCTTTGCCGCGGCCCTGATCATGGCGGGAGCAGGAGTGCTGACCGCGCTGCTGCTGCGGCCGGTCTATCCACAAACGGCGCCGCGGCCGATACCGTGGCTGGCCAAGCTCGGCGCGGCTGTTTTGACGATGGTCGTCCTGGCGCTGACCGCCGGCTTCATCTGGCTCTCCCAGTTGCCACTTGATGCCGAAAGTCTCGCCGAGAATCGTCCGCCCACCGCGCCGGTCGTTACCTACGAGGCGGCAGTTGCCGCGTTCGCCGCTATCGAGGCCGACGAGGCAGCACTGCCGTTGCACCCAGGCTGCCGTTCCCGCCTCCTCAGCCACGGCGCGAAAGTCGCCCGCGTGGTGCTCTACCTGCATGGTCTCACTAACTGCCCGCTGCAGGCGGAGGAACTGGCGCAGCAGCTGTTCGCGCTTGGCTACAATGTCTACCTGCCGCGCTGGCCGGGCCATGGCGAGGCCGACCAGATGACGCTGGCGCTGGTCGATCTCGACGCCGAGACCATGGTGGCGAGCACCGACCAGGCCATCGACCTGGTGCATGGGCTCGGCGACGAGGTGACGGTCATCGGCATGTCGGCGGGCGGGGCGATGACTGCCTGGGCGGCGCAATACCGGGCCGATGTGGCGCACACAGTGGCGGTGTCGCCTTTCCTCGGCCCGCATTTCGTGCCGCCCTGGGCCAATCGCGCCGCTGCCAACCTGCTGCTCATGATGCCCAACACGATGCTGTTGTGGAACCCGCTCGAGCCCGAGGGATCGCCGGGCATGGAGCACTCCTATCCGCGCATCCCGACTCACGCGCTGGCGCAGTTCATGCGGCTTGGCGAGGTCATCGGCGACGGAGCGCGGGCCGATCCGCCGCGTGCAGCCGGGCTCGGCATGCTGCTGAACGACGCCGATTTCGCAGTGAACAACGAGCTGGCGCGCCAGCTGATCGCGGCGTGGCGGAGCAGGGGCAGCACGGTGGACGTCGAGGTGCTGCCGCGCTCCGACCGGCTGCCGCACGACCTGATCGACCCCCGCATGCCGGGGGCCAGGACCGAATTGGTATACCCGCTGCTGCTCGAAATGCTGGCCCGTCAACCACCCGCCAGCCGATAAGTTTGACCGCGGGTCGATTGCCAGCAGGTTCGGGGTGCGATAGGAACAAAAAGAGAACAGGAGTGTCGAAGATGATGCAGCGGTACCAGATCGACTACCTCGAGTTCCCCTCTACCAGCGTGCAGAACAGCCATCGCTTCTTTGCCGAAGCCTTCGGCTGGGCGTTTACCAGCTATGGGCCGTCCTACGAGGCGATCAACGATGCGGGGATCGATGCCGGCATCGACTCAGGTGAGGGGCGGACCGAAAAGCCACTGGCCGTGATCCGCACCGAGGATCTCGAACTGGCCGAGCGCGAAGTGCTGGCGGCGGGGGGCGAGATCACCAAGCCGGCCTTCGATTTCCCGGGCGGTCGGCGGTTCCACTTCCGCGAACCGGGCGGCAACGAACTCGCCGTATGGATCGAGAAGGCGTAGGCTCCCGGCCAGCCAGAGGGAGCCGGGGATGAACGACGTCAAATCAAGTGCCGCGCCGGCCACCTTCTGTCCGGCCGAGAATCGTATCTATGTGCTCGTCGCGGCCATCCTCGCCTCTTCGATGGGATTCATCGACGGCTCGGTGCTGTCGATCGCCACCCCGGCCATCCGGGCGGATCTCGGTGCGACGCTGGCCGACGCGCAGTGGGTGTCGAACGCCTATATGCTGTTCCTCGCCTCGCTGCTGCTGATTGGCGGCGCGGCGGGCGACCGCTTCGGGCTCAGGAACGTCTTCGCGATCGGCATTGTGCTGTTCGTCGTCGCGTCGCTGGTCTGTGCGGTGGCGCCGAACCCGACCTTCCTCATTATCGCTCGCGCGGTGCAGGGGCTCGGCGCGGCGCTGATGGTGCCGGGCAGCCTCGCGATCATCGCCAAGGCCTATCCGCGGGAGGAGCGCGGCAAGGCCATCGGGCTGTGGTCGGCGTTCTCGTCGCTCACCACGATCCTCGGGCCGGTGATCGGCGGGTTCGTGCTCACCACGATGGGCGACTGGAGTTGGCGGCTGGTGTTCGCCATCAACCTGCCGCTCGGTGGTATCGCGCTGGCGTTGCTGTTCCTCAAGGTTCCAGCCGATCAGCCGGAAGAGGGCAGGCGGCTCGACCTGGTCGGTGGCGCGCTGATCACGGTGGCGCTGTTGCTCATCGCTTTGGGCCTCACCGGGACGGGTGGGAACGCGCCGATGCTCAGCCACATCCTCATCTATTGCGGCATCGGCATCGTCGCACTGGTCGGTTTCATTGTATGGGAGGCGCGCAGCAGTGCGCCGATGCTGCCGCTGCACCATTTCAGGAACGCCGCCTTCTCGGGAGCGCAGGGGCTGACCTTCGCGCTCTACTTTGCGCTCGCCGCCATCAGCTTCTTCCTGCCGATGACATTGATCGGCGGCTGGGGTGTCACGGCAGCCGAGGTGTCGATCGTCTTCCTGCCGCTCGGCATCGCGCTCACCCTCTTGTCACCTTACGCCGGCCGGCTTGCCGACAAGGTGGGGCCGGGACCGATGATTGCCGGCGGCGCTGCCATCGTGGCGCTTTCCTTTGCGCTCCTGGGTCTCCTTGCGCCGCTGCAGAACATCTGGATCGCGGTGCTGCCGCAGACCATCCTGCTGGGCATCGGCATGAGTGCGGTGGTGTCGCCGCTCTCTACCGCCGTGATGACCTCGGTCGAGGATCGAGATACCGGCCTTGCGTCGGGGGTCAACAACGCGGTGGCGCGCGTCGCCGGTCTCCTCGCCGTGGCGCTGATGGGCGGGGTTGCGGCCTTCGTGTTCGAGCGCTCGCTGGGGGGCTTTGCAGAATTGCCGGTGTTCTTCGGCATGCAGCCCGACGCACCACTTGCCGGCGATGCAGAAACGGCGCGTCAGGTCGCCAACAACGCCGCCTTCGGCGCCGTCGCCTACGGCAACGCCGCGCTGGCACTGCTGTCGGCGGTCATCGCCTGGTTTACCCAGGAGAACAAACTGAAGAAGAAGGCCGGATAGGCGACGCGCAGGCGCGTGAGGCCTCCCAGCCACCGGGGCATTCCCGCCGCGATGGCGCCTCGGGCACGAAAAACGGAGTCTCCGCTTTCGCGTGAATGACGCCGGGGATGTGGAGAGGACCGGGGGCCGCCAGGCCTAGTTCAGCGAGGCCACCGTCATCGGCGCGGCGTCGCGCTTCATCAGGTCGCGGATCTGGGCGATGGTCTGCTCGAAATTGCCCTCGTACTGGGCGGCCAGCGACTTGTCGCGCGGCAGCTTGACGCTCAGCGGATCGACGAAGCGGCCGTTGACCTTGATCTCGAAGTGCAGGTGCGGGCCGGTGGAATTACCGGTCGAGCCGACATAGCCGATGATCTGGCCCTGCCGCACCTTGGCACCCGGCTTCATGCCGTCGGCGATGCGGCTCATGTGGCCGTAGCCGGTCTCGAAGCCGTTGACGTGCTTGAGCTCGACATACTTGCCATAGCCCGAAACCCACTGCGCCTTCTCGACCACCCCGTCGCCAGAGGCATAAATCGGCGTGCCGGTCTTCGAGGCGAGGTCGACGCCGGTGTGCATGCGGCGCGACTTGAAGATCGGATGGACGCGGTTGCCGAAGCGGCTGGCGAGACGCCCGCCACCCTGCAGCGGCCGCCGGGTGAGGAAGCGCTTCCCGGTCTCGCCGTCCGGATCGTAGAAATCGACGGTGCCGTCATCGGTGCGGAAGCGGAACAGCTCGCGCGTCGTGGTGCCGAGCTTCAGCGCCACATAAAGCAGTTCCTGGTGTCCGGTCGCGTCCTTCTCGGTTTCGAGAATTTCGATGGAGTCGCCGGCGCTGATGCGCTTGGTCAGGTCGATGTCGTAAGCGAACATCGCGACGATGCGCGAGGTGATGGCGTCGTCGATGTCGTGCTTGCGCGCCGTTTCCCAGATCGAGCGATAAACGGATGGAAGGTTGTTGACGTTGATTTCCTCGGTGTCTTCGTCCGGGAATTCGATCTTGGGGGGCTCGAGGCCGAGCACATAGCTGCCGCGATCGGTCAGCGCAGCGGTGGCCGCGTGCTTGATCTCGCCGGATTTGGGATCGGGGAAGTAGATGCTGAGGCGATGCGGAATCAGCGTCTGCGAGTTGCGCGACGGGCCCATCAGGATACGCAGTCGCGCGCCACCCGGCACGTTGGTCGATTGCAGCACGTTCTTCAGCGTCGCCGAAATCATCTCGTAGGTCTGGGGGTCGAAACCGTTCTTCAGCAGCGGGTCCTTCAGCGAGCCCGCCTCGCGCACCGTGACGACGCGCTCGGACCGGCCCAACCCGGCTTCCTCCGCCAGCTTGGTCTTGGGAAGGATGCTGACATTTTCCGCGACGCCCGAGAGCCCACCATCGGTGACGACACCGAGATCGCGGACGCCGGTGTCGGGGGCGGCATAGGCCAGCGCTACTTCACCGTCGCCGCCGCCTTCGGCAAACAGATTCTCCACGGTCAGGCGTACGAAGTCGGAAGCGCTCTTGTCGCTGATGGCTGGAGCGGGAACGAAGGTCGCGGGCAGGGCGGCGGTCTTGATCTGGACCTCGCCTTCCACCTCGGCGCCGTAGATCTCGGGGTTGGCGACATCGTCATCGTCGCTCACCACCGGTTGGCTGGCATCGATCATAGCCACGGGGTCGTAGTCAGGAATATCGCCCGAGAGCGCGGTCGCGGCGGTGGCGAGCGTGGCGCGGACGCGAACGAAAGGTTGCTTCCGGATCAGGGCGCGGCCATCGACGGTCTCGCGGATCGAGGCCTCGACGATCTCGAGCTCCGACTGGGTCTTGGCTACCGGGCGAATGCGATCGCCCTTGACCTGTGAATCGGCGGGAGCCTCGGCCGGCTTGGTGATGAGCTGCAGCGCCTCGTAGGCGGTGGAGAACGTGTCCTGGCCCTCGAACGACACATAGAGGGCGGCGCCCATCAGCAGCACCGAGGTGAGGCCGGTCATCACCGTACCGGTGAGCCAGGCGAAGCTCAGTTCGCGGCCATGCGGAATCTCACCATCGGTGGATTGCACGGTCAGTGCCGGACCGTCCTCGAAGCCACTGGCCTTGAGAAGCGCGGCGGTGCGATTACGCTGTGCTGGGTTCAACCCTGTTCGCCTGCTGCCTGATGCCGAAGCCCTACGCCCCTTGGCCAGAAGCAGTGCCGCGCACTCACGCGCGAGTCAACTCACTAGCCACGGCTCTTGGTGGGAGGACAATGCGGCAAAACTAGGCCTCGGACCTGATAGGGCAGGGAGAGCGGCAGCGTATCACCAGCTGGCACGGGCGATCGCGAGGCCATCTCGGCAATCGGCGAAAGGAATCTCGCACCAGTTCATGCGCCGATTTCGCGCCGCACGGAGATTTCCACAGGCCCAAGACCTGCCCGAAGTTCCCTTGAACAAGCTGATTGCGAACCCCAGATGACAGTGCCCGCGCGCGCGTGCTATATACCCACGTGTACGGGTTGGATGGCGGTCCGACCCGGTGCCGGCGAAAATGTCAGATTCGTCATCTTGGCCGGTTGACACCCCAAGGGGTCACCCATATAACCCGCCAATCGCTGAAGACCGCGGCGCCGGAAACGACGCCAAAGACTGAAGCAAGCCACTGAAATTGCAAAGAAATTAGCGATTTCAGGTTTTCAAAATTCGGGCCTTCCGAAAGCTGAAAACAGGGTGTTGACAGGCTAGGGTGCCTCGAATACAACCCGGCCTCGCTGACGACGCCGAGCACTTGCTGCTCCCACTGTTCAGCGTTTACTGAAAGGGCAGAGCCGCTGCCGGGCAACCGGAAGATAGGTTTCTGTTCTCTAGGAATTTTGGAAGCCTAGCTTCCACCGACGCCGCCGTCGAGAGACGTACCCGGGGTCAGTTCTTTGACATTGTGAAGATTGGAAGAAAGAGAAACGTGGACGGCGAGGTTCTTGCGGTCTGATCGAAAGATCGGGCAAATAGACTTCGACGGTACGTTTTCTCA
>NZ_JBFUFI010000022.1:0-20638 GCF_056403495.1 Devosia sp. P2_G7 | reverse complement strand
ATCACGGCAAGGACCGGTTCGCCGGTCAAGCCGCTATCACGCGAGGGCAACTCGATGCGGAGTGGCCCAAGGGACGAAGCCTGGCACGCATGAGCCGGGCGGGAGCAAGGAAACGCGGTGCTGGCATTCCGGCCGCCGACTGAGGTCCCATCGTTCTCGCGATGCGGCAGGGGATGCGCCCCGGCCCTGGTGGCATAGGCCCAAAACCCCGGCCGGCCGGCGAGGCGTAAGCCTCTTTCATTCGCGGACTATCGCTACGGGGCAAACGCCTCGCCGGTCCCGCTTCGTCTTCCTCGATCACGGGGAAGAGCTCTTTGAAACTCCGAAGCCCCTGGGGCTGTCGGACCCGTTGGCTCGTCGTGATGTCATCCCACCCACGGCGTCACCCTGGCGACCGAGTGACGGGTCGCCGCGTGGCCTTTGTGTCCCAGAAGACACGATAGTGATTGCGCGAGCCCGTTCAGCGCGTGACGGAACATGAGCCATTGCCTACACTCCGTTGAGTTCTGCGGAGATTCACCGGCCCCGTGCTCAACCGGCTCTACATCGTCATCGGCGTCATCGCGATCCTGCTGCTCGCCGCGGCCTTCGTCGTGCCCAGTTTCATCCCCTGGGGGCAGTATCGCGATCGGCTGGCCACTATCGCCGGCGACGTGTTGGGCACGCCGGTCCGCATCGATGGCGACGTGGCCTTCTCGCTGTTGCCACAGCCCAAGCTGACCTTTTCCAACGTCAGCGCCGGTCCGCCCGAGGCTCCGAACCTGACGGTCGAACGGGTCGAAGCCGATTTCTCGCTGATCGATTTCCTGCGCGATCGCTACAACGTCACGCGGCTGCAGCTCGATGGGCCGGCGGTCACGGTCGAAGTCGCAGCCGACGGGGCGGTGGATACCGGCATCGCGCTCGCGCAGACCGTGAACAGTAACATCTCGGTTGCCAATGCGACGATCGCGGGCGGCACGGTGAAGCTCCACGACGCTCGCTCCGGGGAGACCTACATCGCCTCCAATGTCGCCGGCGACGTGAAGCTCGAGGCGTTGCGGGGACCGTTCTCGTTCCAGGGCAGCGGCAATGTCGATGGGGCGGTGTATTCCCTGAGGGTCACTACCGGCCAGCTGGACGCCGAAGGCGGCGGTTCGCTCGCCATGACCCTCCGACCGGTCGACGATCGCTTCACCCTCGCCGCCGAGGGCTTCCTGACGCCGGGGCTCACTCCCGGCTTCTCCGGCACCATGACCTACCGCCAGCCACCACCGAAGCCGGCCAAGCCAGGCGCCGAGGATGCGGGGCAGGGCGATCTGGTGATGACCAGCAAGGTCGAGGCGAGCCCCAGCAAGGTGCTGCTCTCCGACTATGTCGTGATCCCCGACGAGAACCGTGCCGCGACGCGCCTGCTCGGCGCCGCCGACGTGACATTGGGCAAGGGCATGGCGTTCAACGCAGTGATCTCCGGGGGGCTGCTCGCCTTGCCACCGCGGGACGCTACGGCAGAACAGTCGGTCGAGCCCTACGAACTGATCCGGCTGCTGCGCGAGCTGCCGCTGCCGACAGCGCCGGGCATTCCGGGGACGATCGGCGTCGACGTCGCGGAGGTCAACCTGCGCGCCTTCTCGCTGCGCAACGTCCGGCTCGATGCCAGTTCACACGAGGGCGGTTGGACCGTAACGGGCCTCACCGGCACCTTGCCCGGCGATACAACGGTGTCCCTCGCCGGCGAGATCGCCACTGCGACGGGCCACCCCGAGTTCTCCGGCACCCTGTCGGTGAAGGCGCAGCGCCTCGACGCGCTGACCACCCTGTGGCGCAAGCCCGCTGAGGGCAACCCGTTGTTCGGCATGCCCGGCTCGATCGCGGCGAAGGTCGATCTGGTCGGCGAGACGCTGTCGGTAAGCGACGGACGCCTCGAACTCGACGGCGAGGCTCGCTCGTTTTCGGCTCAGCTCGGGCTGAGCGCCACTCCCGATCTCCACATCACAGCCGATCTGGGCCAGCTCGATGCGGTCCGCAGCAACGCGCTGTTCGCCCTGCTGCCCGATCTCTCTTCCGACGTCGCCTTCCCCGCGACCTTTCCGAAAGGCGAGTTCGAGTTCATCGCCGATAGCATGGTGCTCGGCGGGCTCAGTGGACGGGCGCTCTCCGCCAAGGGGTCCTGGGACGGCGGCGTCCTCGTGGTCGACGATCTGTCGGCGGGCGACCTCGGCGGCACCAAGTTCAAGGCCTCGCTCACCGCCTTCGGCTCGATCACCAGGCCAGAACTCTCGGGCTCCGCCACTGTCACGGTCGGCGCCGCCGACGCACCGGCCTTGGCGGGCTTCTACAACGCGCTCGGCGCCTCGCCAGCGATCGTCGATTTCCTCAAACCCTCACTACCGGCGGACCTGGCACTGCGGCTTGATGCGCCCAGCGGCGATGGCGCCCAAAGCCTCGCCGTCTCGGGGCGCCTCGGCACCGCCGAAGTCGCCGCCGACGCCGAGCTGCAGGCCGGCTTCCTCCGGGCTCCATCCGGCCCGGTGAAAGTGCGGCTCGACATGAAGTCCGCCGACGCGACAGCCATGACCGCGCAACTCGGGCTCGGCGATGTCAGCCTGTTCGCCGAAGGCGAGCCGGTGCACCTCGTCGGGCTGGTCGACGGCAACGTCGCCAATAGCCTCGAGACCACCGTGCTGGTCGAAGGAGGAGGGGACTCGCTGGGCTTTTCCGGCAACGTCGTCGTTACCAATCCCGACGCCTACAGCGGCAAGGGGACGCTCAAGGCATCGCTCGCCGATCCTTCGGCCTTCGCCAGCTGGCTCGGTGCCGGTGGCATTTCACTGCCGGCGCTATCCGCCTCGGCGACGGTCGACTTCAACGGCCTCACCGACGTGCGGCTTGAGGAGATCACGGGAAAGTCCGGAGCGGAGCCGTTTACCGGCGACCTCCATCTCGTCGCCAAGGGCGGCACCCGTGCAGTGACGGGGCGCATCGCGGCCGGGGCGTTCGACATCGCGGGGCTGCTGCGCACGATCACCGGCCCAGCCTCGCTCCTGCCTGGCGACGCGATCTGGCCCGATGGCCCACTCAGCATCGGCGACCAACCGCGCAGCACCACCGGACGCATAGCGGTCACCGCCCCGGAGTTGGCCGTCGCCGGCAAGCCGCTGCTGACCGACCTCAGCTTCGACCTGGACTGGGACGCCACCACGACCCGCCTCAGGAACGTCGAAGCCAAGCTGGGCGAGGGCTCGGTCGGCCTCGAACTGGCGGTGTGCTGCGCCGGTCCGCTTACCGACAAGCAGGTCAGCGGCCGCGTATCGCTCGCCGGCGTATCGCTCGACAGCATCGTGCCTCCCGTTGTCGCCGAGGCGCTCGAGGGTACCCTCGATGCGGCGGGGCGCTTCGACGGCACCGGCGACAGTGTTGCCGGCATCACCGCGGCGCTGACGGGCGAGGGCACCTACGGCGTCACCGGGCTGCAGATCGAGCGCCTCGATCCGCGCGCCGCAGCCAGCGTCGCGGGGGTCGAGAACCTCCTGAAGATGCAACCGGAGGAACTCAGCGCTCTGATCGAGGACCGGCTGGATGATGCGCCGTTCAGCGCCCCGCAGATGACCGGCAGCTTCACTGTCGCCGGCGGCGTGCTGCGCAGCCCCAACGTGCCGGTCGACGGCGATGGGGGCCAACTGTTCGGCAGCGGCTCGATCCATCTCGGCGATCTCGGGATTGCCGGCGACTACACGCTGGCGGCGACGACGGTCACTCCAGCCGCGCTGGTGGATACCGGCTCGGCAAAAGTCGCGACAAAGCTCGGTGGCACCCTGCTGGCGCCGACGCGGGAATTCGACGTCTCGGGGCTGGTCGATGCCATCATGGTCAAGGCCTACGAGGCCGAGGTGGCGCGGCTCGAGAAGCTGAGGGCGGAGGACGAGGCGCGAAAGCAAGCCGAGGAAGCCGAGAAGGCCCGCCTCGCCGCCGAGGAAGCGGCTCGGAAATCAGCCGAGGAAGAAGCCGCGCGGAAGCTAGCGGAGGCCGCCGCGGCCAAGAAGGCGGCGGACGATGGAGCCGCCAAGCAGGCCGCCGAGGAGGAGGCAGCGCGCAAGGCGAAGGAAGAGGAAGACCTGAGAAAAGCGCTGGAGGAGTTCAATAGGCCGATGGATATCGGGCTAGGCAACTAGCCGGCGCGATCCCGGTACCACGCAAGCACCGCCAGCCGCACCGCGGATGACAGGTTCGGGGCGTCGCGCTGCTGGTCGATTTCGGCAACGAGCGCGGCAATGGACTTACCGCTGCCCAGGGCCATCGCTTCAAGCCCAGCCCAGAAATCCCCCTCGATGGCGATGCTGGTACGATGCCCGGCGATGGTCAGCGAGCGCTTCTCCACCCGGTCACTTCTTGCGGAAGCTGTCGAGGCTCACGACCTTCTCACCCTGCGCCTCCGGCGTCACGGGCACTGGCTTAGGCGCATCGGGGTGCGCGTCCTCGGCCGTCTCGGCCTCGATCTCGCCGTCTTCGCCGCCGACCCGCTCGACGTCGAACTGCAGACCGAACTGCACTGAAGGATCAAAGAAGCCTTTGACCGCCGAGAAGGGAATGGCGAGGAGCTCCGGACGGCCGTCGAACGACAGTTCCACCTCGAACCCGGTTTCGGTGACCCGCAGGGCCCCGAACTGGTTCTGCAGCACGATGGTCATCTCCTTGTCGTACTGCTCGAGCAGCCGCTGGCTCATCCGAACCCCCGGCGCCTTGGTGACGAACGAGATGAAAAAGTGGTGGTCGCCGGGCAGGCCAGTCCGCGCCACTTCGGAGAGCACCTTGCGGACGACGCCGCGCAGCGCTTCCTGGGCCAAAATGTCGTAGCGGATCAGGTCTTCAGCCATATCGTCCTTGCGAGCGGGGGAATCCCCGAGAAGCGCCCATATCACCGCTCGCGAGGGTACAATTCAAGGCAAAACGGAAAACTTACGCCCCCTGCGATGGAGCGGCGTTACGATGCGGGCATTTGGAGGGAAGTGCAGGCTTCTGTTGCCAGGTGCCTGCGAACCCCGCCTGTCGGACTGCTAGGCCCGGAGGACTTCTAGTTCAGGTGCCAGCGCCGCATTAAGCAGCGAGAGCAACCTTAGCATAGTTGTCGTTGGCAACTATTAGGATGGCCCGATATCGGTGGTACCATGCCGAGCAAAAGTCTAACCTTTACGCCCTTGTCGATCCTGTTTCGTCCCCATGAGCCCGCCACGACGGGGAGTTCTGGTGGAGACGCCGGGCACTGCCCCCGGGTCCAATAGGTTTATTACGCTAGCCGTTTATCGCCATAGCCGTTGCCGGCAAGCCCTATATAGGCGCGGGCGCAGCGCGATGCAAACGCCCCTGTGGAACCTGGGCAAACTGACCACCGAATCGAGGTAATCTGACTGGATGCGCCAATATCTCGACCTTCTCCAGCACGTCCTCAACAACGGCATCGATCGGCCCGATCGCACCGGCACTGGTAGCCGCTCGGTGTTCGGCTACCAGATGCGCTTTGATCTTGGCGCCGGCTTTCCGCTGCTGACGACCAAGAAGCTGCATCTCAAATCCATTATCTATGAGTTGCTCTGGTTCCTCCGCGGCGAGACCAATGTCCGCTGGTTGCAGGAGCGCGGGGTCAGGATCTGGAACGAGTGGGCCGACGAGAACGGCGACCTGGGGCCTGTCTACGGCAGCCAATGGCGGAGCTGGCCGGACGGCAGGGGCGGGACGATCGACCAGATCGAGAACGTCATCGCTTCGATCAAGACCAGGCCGGGTTCGCGCCGGCACATCGTCACGGCCTGGAATCCGGCGGAAATCGAGGACATGGCGCTGCCGCCCTGCCACTGTCTGTTCCAGTTCTATGTCGCCGACGGCAAGCTCAGCTGCCAGCTCTATCAGCGCTCGGCCGATATCTTCCTCGGCGTGCCGTTCAACATCGCTTCCTACGCTCTGCTGACCCATATGGTAGGGCAGGTGACGGGGCTGGAGGTGGGCGATTTCGTCCATACGCTCGGCGACGCACACATCTACCACAATCACTTCGACCAGGTCCGGGAACAACTGAGCCGCGATACGCGGGCGCTGCCGCGGCTGACCATCAACCCCGACAAGCGCGACATCTTCGATTTCCAGTTCGAGGATTTCATGATCACCGGCTATGATCCGCATCCGAGCATCAAGGCAGAGATCGCGGTATGAAAATCCTCCCGTTCGTTCTTGTCGCCGCCACTCTCGCGGCTGGCCCCGCCATTGCCAACGACACCATGTCGACGCTCGGCGCCGGCGGGTTGGTGTTCGTCCAGACCGACCAGGTGAAGATGCTCAGCGAGGACCTCTATGTCTCGCCTGAGCAGATCCGGGTGAAATACGAGTTCAAGAACGAGGGCGCCGAGGACACTGACGCGCTGGTGGCGTTCCCGATGCCCGACATCACCGGCGACGGCGACTTCATGGTGGCGATCCCCACCGAGGATCCCGAGAACATCTTCGCCTTCGAGACGCTGGTGAATGGCGAGCCGGTATCGGCCGAGCTGCACCAGTACGTGTTCGCCACCAACATCGACTACACCCGGTACCTCACCGACCTCGGGCTGCCGCTGACCCCCTACGGCGATGCGACGGTCAAGGCGATCAACGCGCTCGACGAGGCGACGAAGAAGGAACTGGTGCATCGCGCCCTGGTGATCCCCATGGAGTTCGATCAGGGGCAGGGGATGCAGACCGAATACTGGCCGGTCTGGACACTGCGCTCGACCTACAGCTGGGAGGCGCATTTCCCCGCCGGGGAGACGGTGATCGTCGAGCACCAGTACAAGCCCAGCGTCGGCGGCACTGTGGCGGTAACGTTCCTGTCTCCGCCATACGAGGGCTACGATCCGGCGGCTGAGTACAAGCGCAAGTACTGCACTGATGACAGCTTCATCGAGGCGGTCAAGAAGACCCTCCCGAACCCCGACGAGCCCTACGGCGCGCCCTTCACCGAGAGCTGGATCAGCTACATCTGGTCGACGGGTGCCAATTGGGCCGGCGCGATCGGCAAGTTCCACCTGACGATCGACAAGATGCTGCCGCAGAACCTCATCTCGTTTTGCTGGGATGGCGAGGTGAAGAAGAGCGGCCCGACCACCTTCGAGATGGAGGCCAAGGACTGGTGGCCCCCTTACGGCCGGGAGCTCGAGGTGCTGATCCTCAACCGGCAGGACCCGGAACCGAACGTAGGCTGATGGCGACAATCACCGAACTGACGGAACGCGTCGAGCAGGTCTCCGCGATCTATGCCGCACGCTGCGAGATCCGGCGTGATCCCGATTGGTACGCGCTGAAACTGCAGGAAGAGGCAGGCGAGTTGGTTGCCGAGTACCTGCGTGGCAGCGGCCGGGGCCGAGTGGGAGAGCGATCCGAAGCGACCATACGGCAATCGCTCGAGGATGAAGCCGCGGACCTCCTAGCGCAGTTGCTGCTGTTCTGCCGGCACAACTCGATCGACGTCGAGGCTGCCCTCGAACGCAAGTGGTTCGTCTATCTCGGGAGCGGTGAGGCCAGCGCGCAATGAGCCTCAACATTCGATCGGCCATCGCCGACGACGCGGCGCTGATCATCCATTTCATCGAAGCGCTGGCGGCTTACGAGAAGCTATCGCATGAGGCCAAGGCGAGCGAGGCCGATATCGTCCGCGACCTGTTCGGGCCTGACCCGAAGGTGTTCTGCGAGATCGCCGAGTGGAACGGCAAGCCGGTCGGCTTCACCCTGTGGTTCTATACCTACTCGACGTTCCAGGGCCGCTACGGCATCTGGCTCGAGGATCTGTTCGTCGATCCCGAGGCGCGCGGGCTGGGCGTCGGCAAGGCGCTGCTGGTCAACCTTGCGCAGCGGTGCGTCCGCGAAGGGCTCGGTCGGTTCGAGTGGTGGGTACTCGACTGGAACGAGCCCTCGATACAGTTCTACAAATCCCAAGGTGGGATCATGCAGGACGAATGGACCAAGGTTCGCGTCGACGGTGAAGCGCTGGCGAGGCTCGGTGCACTTTGACTGTTCCGGTGGCGATGATCGCGGCCGTTGGCGAGAACGGCGTAATCGGATCCGACGGCGCGATCCCTTGGCGGCTGCCGACGGATTTCGCTCACTTCAAGCGGACCACGTTGGGCAAGCCGCTGATCATGGGGCGGAAGACCTTCGAGAGCATAGGCAAGCCATTGCCTGGCCGGACCAATATCGTGGTGACCCGGCGGGATGACTATCGGCCGGATGGCGTCGAGGTGTTCCACAGCCTCGCAGAGGCGCTCGATCGCGCCCAGGTTATCGCCGCCTCAGACGGTGCCGACGAAGTGATGATCGGTGGTGGCGGCGAAATCTATCGTGAGGCGATGCCGCTGGCGGAGCGGCTTTACGTCACACATGTGGCAGCGACCCCTACAGGAGATGCTCGGTTTCCACCTATCGATCCCAAGCAATGGGAAGTAGAAGCGGAGCCTGAAGTGTTGCGCACAGAACGGGATAGCGCGGATTTCTCGGTAAAAGTCTATCGCCGGCGTGAACCCGGCGCACGTTGATCGCGGGGAGGGCCTTCCCTATATAGGGCGGCAATCGATAATCCGGCTGAAAGGTGGCGTATGCCCTGGGATAACAATACGGGCGGGGGAGGCCGCAACTCCAATAGCGGCGGCCCTTGGGGTCAGACTCCCGGTGGTGGCAGTGGCGGCGGTGGCCGCCGGGGCGGCGGAACGCCAAATCTCGAAGAAATCCTCTCCCGTGGCCGCGACCGTTTCCAGGGCGGCATTCCGGGCGGGCGCTGGACCATCATCGGCGCCGTTCTGGCCGTCGTGGTGTTCTGGAGCCTCAACGCGTTCTACACGATCGATCCGCAGGAAGTCGGCGTAAAGCTGCGCTTCGGCCGCCCGATCGAGACCAGCAATCCCGGCCTGCATTTCCATTTGTGGCCGCTCGAGACCGTCGAGCGCGTGAACATGACGGAAAACCGTACCGAAATCGGTTCGGTCGGTTCGAGCCGGACCCAGAGCGACGAGGGCCTGATGCTCTCGGGTGACCAGAACATCGTGGACGTGAAGTTCTCGGTGCTGTGGTCGATCAGCGATCCGGCCTCGTACCTGTTCAACGTCCGAGACCCGGACGACATGGTTCGCTCGATCGGCGAAAGCGCGATGCGCGAAATCGTTGGTCGTCGGCCCGCACAGGATATTTTCCGTGACGATCGCGCCGGCATCGCCAACGACGTCCGCACCATCGTGCAGGGCATCGTGCAGAGCTACGGCATGGGCGTGACGGTGTCGCAGATCGCCATCGAACAGGCGGCGCCGCCGACCGAAGTGGCTGATGCCTTCAACGAAGTGCAGCGCGCCGAGCAGGACGAGGACCGTTTCCAGGAAGAGGCTCGGCAGTACGCCAACACGCTTCTCGGCGACGCCCGCGGTCAGGCCGCGCAGGTTCGCGAAGACGCTGCCGCGTACAAGAATCGTGTGGTGCAGGAAGCCGAAGGCGAGGCAGCCCGCTTCCTTTCCATCTACCAGGAATATGCCAAGGCTCCGGAAGTGACGCGCAAGCGTCTGTTCCTCGAAACCATGGAGCAGGTGCTGGGTGGTTCGGAGAAGGTGCTCATCGACAAGAGCTCCAGCGGCTCGGGGGTCATTCCCTATCTGCCGCTGCCGGAAATCCGGCCCAACGCGACACTCAACAGCACGCCGTCGACCACCACCACCGACGCGACGGCGAGGTAAGCCATGAACAGACTCATCATTCTCGGCATCGCCGTCATTGCGCTGCTCTATGTGTTCGTGTCGTCGATCTTCGTGGTCAATGAGCGCGAGCAGGCCATCGTCATGCGCTTCGGGCAAATCACCGACGTGAAGACCGACCCCGGTCTTTACTTCAAGATCCCGACCAACTTCATCGACACGGTCCAGATCGTCGAAGACCGGCTGCTGCGCTACGACATCGCCAACATGACGGTGCAGGTGTCGGACGGTAAGTTCTATATCGTCGATGCGTTCCTCACCTACCGCATCTCCGATCCGCGGCTGTTCCGTGCCCGCGCGCTCGGCGAACTGCGGGTGGTTGAAGACCGTATCTCGACCCGTTTCGACGCGGCCCTGCGTCAGGTCTACGGTCTGCGTGACTTCACGGCGGCTCTTTCCGAGGAGCGTCCGGCGATGATGCGCGAAGCTCGCGACCTGATCCGTCCGGACATGGCTCAGCTCGGCGTGGAAGTGGTCGACGTGCGGATTCTCCGTACCGATCTCGATCCAAACGTCTCGGCCGATACCTTCAACCGCATGAAGGCCGAACGTCTCGCCGAGGCAGCTCTGCTTCGTGCCCGTGGCCAGGAAGCGGCGCAGACGGCGCGCGCCATCGCCGATCGTCAAGCCGTCGAGGTTCTTTCGGCAGCCCGTCGTGACGCGGAAATCCTGCGAGGCGAAGGCGATGCCCAGCGCAGCCAGATCTTCGCCGATGCCTATAATCGCGACGTCGACTTCTTCGACTTCTACCGGTCGATGCAGTCGTACCGCGCGGCGCTGGGCCCGAATGGCACGACCATGGTGCTGTCGCCGGACTCGGAGTTCTTCCGGTTCTTCCAGAACCAGAACCCCGACCAGGTGACGCCGCCGCCTGAGGCCGCGACCACGCCGATACCGGAGACGCCGCTGGTCGAGGAGCCCGCGACAGACTCCCCGATCCTCTCGACTCCGGCGACCGACCTGACGGCCCCGGCTCCCGCTGAGACCGCCCCCGTGACTCCGGCTCCGGCCGAAGCCACCCCGGCGACGCCAGCAGCGCAGTAAATGATCGAGCTCTTCTCGGCACTGGCCCTTGTGCTGGTCCTTGAAGGGCTCGTCTACGCTGCCTTCCCCGAGCAGATGAAGAAGTTGCTGGCATCGGTCCAATCGATGCCAGCTTCAACCATTCGTGCGGCAGCGTTGGCTTGCGCCGGGGTCGGACTTGTTCTCTTGTGGTTGTTGCGCGGCTGAACTCTATCGGCCCGGCCGCGCTTGAGTCCTTGCAGGAGAAGTTGATGCGTGCTGCCGGTCGGATGTTGCGGTCTCTGGCCGTTGCGGGATTGCTGGCTCTCCCTCTGCAGGCCGCACCGGCGACAGCGAAAGGCCCCGAATCGGTGGCTGCGCTAGCCGAACAACTCTCCCCCGCAGTGGTGAACATCGGCACGTCGCGCCGAGTGCCCGGCGGTGGCGGGGTACCATTCCCCGACCTGCCGGACGGCTCGCCGCTTGAGGAGCTGTTCGACGAGCACAACCCGAACAATGGGCTGGGTGAAGAGCAGATGCAGGAGGCGCGGAGCCTCGGCTCGGGCTTTATCATTTCGGCTGACGGCGTGGTCGTGACCAACAATCACGTCATCGAGGGGGCCGAGGAAATTGAGGTCTACCTCACCGACGGCACGCGGTTGCCGGCCAAGATCGTCGGCAGTGACGACAAGACCGATTTGGCAGTGCTGAAGGTCGATGCTGGGCATGATCTGCCGTTCGTCGAGTTCGGCGACAGTGACGGTGCGGTGGTCGGCGACTGGGTGATGGCGATCGGCAATCCGTTCGGCCTCGGTGGTTCGGTGACGCTGGGGATCGTTTCGGCGCGCAACCGCGACATCCAGTCGGGTCCGTATGACCAGTTCATCCAGACCGACGCCGCGATCAACCAGGGCAATTCCGGCGGCCCACTGTTCGACATGGACGGCAAGGTGGTCGGCATCAACACGGCGATCATCGCCCGCGGCGGCTCATCGCTGGGCATCGGTTTCGCCGTGCCGGTGAACCTGGCGCGGCCGGTCATCGACCAGTTGGCGCAGTTCGGCGAGACGCGCCGCGGTTGGCTCGGGGTCGGCATTCAGGAGGTCAGCGACGACATCGCCAGCAGCCTGGGGCTGAAGAGCACCGCTGGCGCGCTGGTGATCGATGTCACCAAGGGTGGCCCGTCCGAGGGGCAGGTGGCGGAGGGCGACATCATCCTCGAGTTCGATAGCAAGCCGATTGCGCGGATGCGGGATCTGCCGCGCGTCGTGGCCGAAACGCAGGTGGGCAAGGCGGTTCCAGTGAAGGTGCTCCGCAACGGGGCCGAGACGGTGCTCAGCATCACGCTCGGCAGGCTTGAGCTGGGCGAGCAGTTGATCGCCAACAACAAAGCAACCGCGACGCCTCCGGTCGCTTCCGCTCCCGAGGAGCCGGTTGCCGAGGTCGATGCGCCGCCGCTGGGCTTGCCTGACCTGGTCGGCTTCGATGTCGCAGTTCTCGACGAGGCGAAGCGTGCGGAATTCGGGATCGCCCCAGAGGAGAACGGCATCGTCGTGACCGCGGTGAAGAGCGGTAGTGATGCCGATCAGAAGGGGTTCATTCCGGGCCTGCTCGTTACCGAGGTGAATCAGAAGGAAATCGGTACGGTGGACGAACTCAGCGAACTGGTCGGGCAGGCCAAGGAAGCCGGCCGGCCTGCGGTGCTGTTCAAGGTGATCGATCCGACTGGGACCAGCCGCTTCATCGCGGTGCGTCTGGGCTAGAGGTCCAGCCGGTAGAGGAACAACAAACGTTCGATTCTTATTCGCCGCCGGCTGGGTTGGCGATCCGATAGACGACATGCGAACGCAACGGGTGGCCCGGCGCCAGCTTGGGGTGTTCGAAGTTCGCATCGGGATCACGGGTCATCCCGATCTTCTCCATGACCCGCTGGCTGGGTAGGTTGCCGGCGTAGGTGAAGGCGACGATCTCCGGCAGGCCGAGCGTCTGGAAGCCGTAGTCGAGCCAAGCGAGCGCGCCCTCGGGCGCGAGACCCTGGCCCCAGAAGGCCTTATCGAACTGCCAGCCGATCTCGACGGCTGGTTGCCTGCGAATGGCGGCTCGGGTTTCATCGGGAATGTAGCCGAGACCGATGAGGCCGACGAACTGGCCGGTGGCTTTGAGTTCGGCCGGTCCGAAGTGAAACCCGACTGCGGCCGCCTTCTCGATCGAGAAATCGATCTGGGCGCTGGTCTGCTCGGGCGTCAGCGTTGTGGGGTAAAAGCGGCGGACCTCCGGATCGGCGAGGATCGCCGCGAGCGGAGCGCGATCGCGATCCTCCCACGGGCGAAGTATCAGGCGCGGTGTTTCGATTCTCACCTGACGATGTCCTCATCGGTAAAGCCCTGCAGGTAGAGCAGGGCGGTCAGGTCGCCATGGTCGATGCGGATGCCGGCCTCCGCCGCCACATGCGGTTTGGCATGCAGCGCGACCCCGAACCCGGCGGCCTTGATCATGTCGAGGTCATTGGCGCCGTCGCCGACAGCCATCGTCGCGCCCATCGGCAGCGACCGTTCGGCGGCGAGGGCCTGCAGCCGATGCAGCTTGGTAGACTTGTCGACGATCGGGCTCGCCACCGTGCCGGTCAGCTGTTCGCCATCGAACTCCAGCACGTTAGCGATCGCCTCGTCGAAGCCGATGCGTTTGGCGAAATAGTCGGCAAAGAAAGTGAAACCGCCGGAAACCAGCGAAGCATAGGCGCCATAGGCCTTCATGGTGTGGATCAGTGCGCGCCCGCCGGGAGCAAGCGTGATGCGTTCGCGACGGATCTCCTCGATGACGCTGCGCTCGAGGCCCTTGATCAGGCCGACGCGCGTGCGCAGTGCCTGCTCGAAATCGAGTTCGCCGTTCATGGCGCGCTCGGTGATCGCGGCGACCTCAGCCTTGATGCCTACGGCGTCGGCCAACTCATCGATGCACTCCTGCTCGATCATGGTGGAATCCATGTCGGCGACCAGCACAAGCTTGCGGCGACCCTCGGCGGGCACGAGCGCCACGTCCACCGGCCGGCTGCCGATAACGCTGCGCGCTGCGGCCACAGGATCGGCGGCCCTCGGTGCGTGGATCTCGCAAGCGATGCGCTGGTGCAACCAGTTGATCTCACCACGGGTCTCGTGCTGGATCGCCGCGAGCAGCGCCGAGTCAATTGCGGGATCAGCCGGATTGGCGATGAGGCAGAGTACCGTCATGTGCGTGAGAGAGGCCTGAAAAGGATGGGCAAAAGCCCGGACAAGCGAGCGGTGTTGATAGCGGGTCCAACCGCCAGCGGCAAGTCGGCGCTGGCGTTGAAACTCGCCGCCGAGCGCGGCGGCGTGGTCGTCAACACAGATGCGCTGCAGGTCTATGACGGGCTGCGCCTGCTGACCGCCCGGCCGTCGGTGGAGGAGATGGCGAAGGCGCCGCATCGGCTCTATGGCATAGTCTCTCCGGCGCGTCGGTTTTCGACCGGTGAATGGGTGAGAGCCGCAGCCGACGTTATCGAGGCCGAAGGCGGCAGGACGCTGATCTTCGTCGGCGGCACAGGACTCTATTTCGATGCGCTGACGACCGGGTTTGCGGACGTGCCCGAGGTTCCGGCGGAGGCTGTTCTTGCAGCGGAAGCGGAGGTTGCAGGCCTCGATCGCGAGGCCCGGGGCCAACTCATTGCGGCACGCGACCCTCAGATCGCGGCCCGGTTGAAAGCGCCCGACCCGCAGCGGGTGATCCGGGCGCTGGCTGTGCTCAGTGCCACCGGAAGGTCCCTCGCCAGCTTCCAGGACGAAGTGCAGACAGGACTGCTCGGCGGTTTCGAACTTGAGCGCCTGGTACTGAATCCCGACCGGGAAGTGTTGAGACAACGGATAGCTCGCCGCTTTGAAACGATGTTCGAGCATGGGGCCGTCGACGAGGTGCGGGGATTACTTTCGCTCGATGTCGATCCGAGCCTGCCGGCGATGAAGGCGATTGGGGTGCCGGAGATTGCTGCGATGCTGGCGGGCGAACTTACGCAAGCCGAGGCGATCGAGCGGGCAGTGATCGCCACCCGGCAGTATGCCAAGCGCCAGCGGACGTGGTTTCGCAACCGGATGGCCGACTGGACCTGGGTCGAGAGTTAGGTGACGTCGATCCGCGTGGCGCCGGTGGTGCGCTCGAGATCAGCCGCGGTGATCTCGAACACCGAGCGTGGATCGCCGGCAGCAGCCCAGACCGTCGCGTAGCTGTGGAGCGCGTCGTCCAGATAGGTCGTCAGCGGGGCAGGGTGACCGTAGGGCGAGACACCCCCGATCGAGAAGCCCGTGTGGAGCTTCACGAAATCGGCGTCGGGGCGCTCGAGTGCTTCGCCGATGCGCTGGCCAGCATGCTTTTCGTGGACCCGATTGCTGCCCGAGACGAGCAGCAGGTAAGGCTTGCCACTGTCCTTGCCCTTGAACAGCAGCGATTTGACGATGCGGCCGACTTCGACGCCCAGAGCGTCGGCCGCCATCTGTGCAGTCGTTGCCAATTGTTCGAGGACGACCACCTCGCCAGGCAGGGCGTGGGTGGCGAGAGCGTCGGCGACGCGCTGTTCGGCGGGCTTGAGCTGGGTCAAGGGTACGGTCCTAGACTGGTACGACGATCTTTTTCATGAGGCCCAGGCGGCCGCGCAGGGCGAAGCGGCTGACCAGCAGCATAGCCACGAAGGCGAGGCCAACAGCGAGTCCGATCCAGACGCCGACACCGCGCAGGTTGAACACGAAGCCGAGCACGTAGGCGGTTGGCAGGCCGACGAACCAGTAGCCGAAGATGGCGAGCAGCATTGGCGTGCGGGTATCCGACAGGCCGCGCAGCGAGTGCGCTGCCACTACCTGTGCGCCGTCCACCAACTGGAAGATGCCCGCGATACCAAGATAGGTGGCTGCGAGCATCAGGGCGGTCGCGTTCGCCGGGTCGGAACTGTCGAGGAAGATCGCCACCAGTGCGTGCGGCACGGCGAGGAACAGGGCAGCTGTCAGCGCCATGAAACCGGTGCCCATGACGATCGCCGACCAGCCGGCGAGGCGAACTCCCTCGGCATCGCCGCGACCATAGGCGAGGCCGACGCGAACTGTGGCCGCCATGCCGAGGCCGAGCGGCACCATGAAGGCGGTCGAGGCGAGCTGCAGCGCTACGGCGTGGGCGGCGGTTTCGTTGGTGCCGAGGCGGCCCATCAGGATGGCGGCGATCGAGAACAGCCCGACTTCGGCGGCAACGGTGAGACCGATGGGCAAGCCCACTTTCAGGATCTCGCGGAAGCGCGGCCAGTCCGGCTTGAAGAAACGGACCAAGATATGGAAGCGCTTCAGCTTGCGGTGGGTCTGGGTATAGGCGAGCAGGCCCAGGAACATGAACAGGTTTACAAAGCCGGTCGCCAGAGCTGCGCCGCGCAATTCCAGCCGCGGGAAGCCGAAGTGTCCGAAGATCAGCGTGTAGGCGACGGCCGCGTTGATGATCACCCCGATCACGGTGATGACCAGGATCACCCGCGTGGCAGCGAATGCCGAAAGGAACGAGCGCACCACCATGATGCCCAGCGCCGGGTAGAGCATCCAGAAGCCGGCGAACATGTAGCTTTCGGCCAGCAGCGTGACCTCGGGGTCCTGACCCAGGGCGAGATAGATCGGGCGGATGCTGAGCACGATCGGGACCAACAGCGTGGCAACGAGGATGGCCACCCAAAACCCCTGACGGACGATGCGGCGTACGGCCTTGGTGTCGCCGCGGCCCCGCGCCTGCGCCACGAGCGGCGCCACCGCGCCGACGATGCCGATGCCGGTCAACTGGAAGGGGATCAGGAAGGCGCCGGCGAGGGTGCCGGCGGCGAGATATTTGGGGCCCAGCCAGCCCATCAGCACCACGTCGGTGGTGAACAGCAGGTTCTGCGCCAGTTGCGCGACGATCAGAGGCCAAGCGAGCGCGAAGCTAGCCCGGAGTTCCGTGGCCCAGCCGCCTGCAGACGTGGAAGCATCGGTGCCGGCTACCGGTACCGTCATAGGCTCATTCATTTTGGCAGTCCCAATCGCGGGCAGAGCTCTAACCCGTTCGGCGATTTGTCTCAAGCCGCGGGAACCTATCCTGGTTCGACGCATTGTCGTGACGGGCTCGCGTCTTAACAAACCTCCCGGAGGGTATTCATGCGTAAAGTTCTATCCACTGTCGCCGTATTGATGACGGCACTGACGCTCACGGCGTGCTCCACCACCGAGAAGACGGCCAGTGTCGGCGCAGTCACCGGCGCGGTGATCGGCGGCGCGACAACCGGTACGGTCGGCGGTGCGCTGGTTGGCGCAACGGTTGGCGGCATCACCGGTGCCGTCGCCGGCGAGCTCATCGGCCGTTACAGGGACGACCCGACCAAGTGCGTCTGGGAAGACCGGAACGGTCGCCGCTACCTGGCCCCGTGTTCGCCGAACGGCTGATCTCATCGTACCCGATCCGATGAATGGCCCGGCAGGAGACTGTCGGGCCATTGGTCTTTCTCTACTTGCCGTCATGGATACCCTCCGACCTGAACCGCCTCAGCATGCGCTGCATTGGGCGAGGTGGGGACAAGTTCCTGTCGTTGGAGGCAGGCTTGTGCTAGAGTGCAAGGGAAGGCTTCGGCCAGATGATACCGGCTGTCGCGCCCGTGGCGCCGGACTCGTGTCCCAGGAACATTCGTGGATTCGTTCAAGAGCATTGCTGTGCCGGTGACACGCCGGCAGGCTGTCGGCAAGGCTAAGCGCGCAGCTGAGGCGACGACAGGCGGCAGCACGGTCGCCGAGTTCCGCCGGCAGGAACCGCAGGAGGTCACTGCACATCCGGTGCATCGCTTCCGCGTCGGGCAGCGGCTGACGATGGCTCGTGGCTCCCGCGATATCGCCCGGTCGGCGGCGCTTTGCCAGGTGGTGGCGCTGTTGCCTCATGAAACGGGGCCGCTGCTCTATCGTGTCCGCAGCGAACTCGAGAGTTTTGAACGGGTGGTCGACGAGGTCGACCTAGCGCCATACCGATAAATCAGCGTCCACGCCTTGATTAAGGCGCAATGGTGGCAGATATATCCGGGCACGTTTCGCTTCCATCTGGCGCTACCAGCTCGGGCCGCTTGCGGTCTAATTGGCTACCTCTTGATATTGTGAACGTTTAGACCCGGGCGGCATGTCGCCGAACGAGGAACGCGTGCGACAAGCGGGAGTATCCCGCGCACGACAATTGAAAGGGGGCCATCATGATCGAAGGCACCGTTAAGTTCTTCAACACCACCAAGGGCTTCGGCTTCATTCAGCCGGACGATGGTTCGAAGGACGCTTTCGTCCACATCTCTGCCGTCGAGCGTTCGGGCCTTTCGGGCCTCGCCGAAGGCCAGAAGGTGAGCTACGAGCTCGAGAAGGGCCGTGACGGCAAGGTTTCGGCGACGAACCTCAAGGCGCTCTAAGAACGCCCGTGGCGCTGAGGGACAAGTCCTGACAGTGCAACGACGGAAAAGGCCCCTGCGGGGGCCTTTTTTGTTGCCGCGATTCCGCACCTCAAGGGGCCAGCCCGGCTGGTACGGGCGGCGCTTCGTAGCGGACCGTGATCTGCACCCGGCCGTTGCCGGCGAGGTAAGGGTCGTTGGGGAAGAGCGGCTCGGAGGCGGCGCTGCCGTTGACGCCGCGGATGCGATCGTCGGCGAGGCCGAATTCACCGAGGATGGCGCGCACCGCATTGGCGCGGTCGCTCGACAGGTCCCAGGCGCCGTAGCGCGGATTGTCGTAGACGGCACCGGCGGCGGTGTGGCCGGAAATGGTGATCTGGTTCGAGAGCTTCTGCAGGATTGGGGCGAGGGCGGCGATGGCCTTGCGGGTGGCCTCGAAGGGGTACTTCGAGCCCTCGGGGAACATCGGGCGGCCCTCCTGGTCGATGATCTCGATGTCGAGACCGTTCTCGGTTTCGCGGACGAGCAGGTTGTCGGCGATCTTGGTGATGTCGGGCAATGCCTGCCAGGCCTGGCGGATGCTGGCCGCGGCCGCGTGGTAATCCTGGTTGTAGCGGGACTCGAGCGTGACGTTGGAGGCGCGGATCGCGTCGTAGCTGCTGCCACCGATTTCCGCCACGCCGCCCCGGGCTTCGATCTGCGGGCCGGCTTCGCTGCTTTCGGGCGCGGTGAGGGCGTCCTTGTTGGCATCGGCGGAGATCTTGGCGCCGTCCTCGGCGAAGGCCAGGCCGCCCATGACGCCGCCGGCACCGCTGGTGTTTTCGCTGACATTGGGCGGGGCGAAATAGTCGGCGAGGCCTTTCTTCTGCTCCGGCGTCGTCATGCTGATGAGCCACAGCAAGAGGAAGAACGCCATCATGGCGGTGACGAAGTCGGCGTAGGCGATCTTCCAGGCGCCGCCGTGATGGGCGTGGGCGGCGCGCCGCGACTTCTTGATGATGAACGGCTGGTCGTTGCGGGCCATCGTGGCTCAGGTCCTCACGAGGCCGGGAGGTTTGCGGTGGCTTCGTCGATCTCGGCGAAGGTGGGCCGGACTTCGGACATCAACGCCTTGCGGGCGAACTCGACGGCGATCGCCGGGGCATAGCCGGACATTTGGGCCAAGAGGCCGACCTTCATGGACAGGAAGTATTTCGACTCGGCCTCGAAGATGTTGCGCAGCGATTGTGCCATCGGGCCGAAGAAGCCGTAGGCGACGAACACGCCGAGGAAGGTGCCGACGAGGGCGCCACCGATCATGTGGCCGAGCACTTCGGGCGGCTCGCTGATCGAGCCCATGGTGTGGATGACGCCAAGTACCGCGGCGACGATGCCGAGGGCCGGGGTGCCGTCGGCGAGCGCCTGGATGGCCGAGACAAGCCGCTCGTTCTCCTGGTGATGAGTCTCGAGTTCCTCGTCCATCAGCGCTTCCATCTCGTGGGCGACGTTGCTGCCGAGGGTGACCATGCGCAGGTAGTCGCACATGAACTCGACGGCGTGATGGTTGGCGTTGAAGGTCGGGAAACGCTGGAAGATCGAGGAGTTGCCGGGGTCTTCGATATGCGGCTCGAGCGCCAGCACGCCCTTGGCCTGCACCAGCTTGAACAGGGTGAACTGCAGGCCGAGCAGCTCGACATAGGCGGCCTTGTCGTAGCGGGGACCGCGGAACAGGATGCCGAAGATGCCGAGCGTCTGCTTCAGCACCGGGCCGGTATTGCCGATGATGAAGGCGCCGAGCGCGGCGCCCAGGATGATCAGCGCCTCGAACGGCTGCACCAGCACCGCCAGGTGCCCACCCATGGCGATGTAGCCGCCGATGACGCAGGCGATGATGATGACGATGCCGATAATCAGACGCATTTAGGGTAGACCCGCGCTACTAAACCAAAAACAAAAGCCCTGCAAAACCCGAGGCTGGTCGATCTGCGCGGTGCGATCCGTCGGCCTCGTGAACGTGCAGAAACTCCACTGAATATGTTGTCGAATGCCGCCCCCGGATCGCGCTGTACATCAGGATTTCCGGCGGGTTCGGTGGCGGCGCGCGTTGCCAGTCAATTTCCTATGTCGTGGTTAAGGTTCGGCTAATGGCCGGTGCGCGAAATGCGCGGCAGACTGACGCGTCCGACAGCCCTGGGGCTTCGGAGTTTTCAAGGAAGACGAAGCGGGACCGGCGAGGCGTTTGCCCCGTAGCGGTAGTCCGCAGATGAATGAGGCTCACGCCTCGCCGGCCGGCCGGGGTTTTGGGCCTATGCCACCAGTGCCGGGGCGCATCCCCTGCCGCATCGCGGGAACGATGGCAGCTCGGTCGGCGGCCGGAATGCCAGCACCGCCTTCGTTGCTCCCGCCCGGCTCATGCGTGCCAGGCTTCGTCCCTTGGGCCACTCCGCATCGAGCAACCCTCGCGTGATAGCGGCTTGACCGGCGAACCGGTCCTTGC
>NZ_JBFUFI010000021.1:0-33699 GCF_056403495.1 Devosia sp. P2_G7 | reverse complement strand
GCGACCGCGCCCGTGTGGGTGACGGGGGCAGAATCGCATGGGTGCGGGAGTGGGGGGATTACTTCGTGCGGATTTTCTTTGATGCGGCAGTTGTCTCCCTCCCCCGTTGCGGGGAGGGATCAAGGGTGGGGGGTGCAACACGCTCCGGCAGTGCGTGCGGCCGGGTGTCGAGCTACCGTGCCCCCAACGTCCCCCCTCTTGGAATTTCTAAGGCTTAGCGAAGAAGCCAAGCCCAAGAAATTCCATTCTCCCCCGCAAGGGGGGAGATGAAGAGGGGCCGGTGCCCACGTCACCCTGCGCGCACCTCATACATCTCCGCGATCAGCCGCAGCGCCTTCAGCGCGCGGCCGACCAGCGGCTCGGCGTCCCGGTTGCTGATACGAGCGTCATCCGGCCAGGTGGGCAGCCAGTCGGTGCGGGTTTCGCGGGCGGCGGCGCGGCGGGCGAGGTGGAGGATGGTGGCGATTTTCGCGGGGTCTTCCCGCTCGAGCCATTCGAGCCGTCCGTTCGGGGCCCAGAGCAGCCCGGTCCAGCGCTCGAGCTCCTCGATCGCCCAGTCGAGGCGCTGCCGGAGGCGCGGGGTCGGCACATGGCGCTTTGCCCGGCGCGGACGGCGCCGGCGATGCGGTGGGGTGAACGGGGTGGCTTCGGGCATGAAATATCCTCGGTGATCAGGACCACCGAGGATAAAGCCGCCTTCGCCCGCGGGGATTGATCCGGCAGCCGCCTCAGTGGCGGAGCTTGCCGTCTTCTTCTTCCTCGAACAGCTCGGCGTTCGCGGCGTCGGCCGACAGCCGGACCTTGTCGCCCTCGACGCTGGCGACGAGCACGCCCGGCACGTAGTGGTGATGATCCTCATGGGTGCCGCCGGGGGCCTCGGCCTTGGTCAGCTTGATCCGGGCACCTTCGACCTTGTCGACGATCCCCACATGCACCCCATCGGCGCCGATGACTTCCATGTGCTCACGAATAGAGGAAAGGTTCTGCATGGGACTGCTCCGTTGTTGGTGGAGCAGGGGGAACGCGGGAGGGGTGGGATGGATGCGGAACCGTTCCACTTGCAGACGTTCGACAATCGGAGTCATGTATTCGCTCGGGGCAGGGGGAATAAATGACATTTAAGGATGATGTCGCCGATCTGGCGAAGCGTGCCATTAGTGCGCAAGCGATAGCTCAAACAGAGGAAGCCACTAAGAACGCCATTGTGATGCCGTTCCTGCGCGTTCTCGGATTTGATGTATTTGATCCAACGCAGGTCATTCCGGAGTACGTCGCCGATGTCGGCCTGAAGAAGGGCGAGAAGATCGACTACGCCATCAAGATCGGTGGTCAGATCGAGTATCTGGTCGAGGCGAAATCGGTGTCGGTCAGCCTGCGCGACGCGCAGTACAGCCAGCTGTTTCGGTATTATCACGCCTGCGATGCGAACATCGGCATCCTGACCAACGGGCTGCAAATCTGGTTCTTTGCCGACCTTGAGGCGCCCAACAAGATGGACGCCAACCCGTTCTTCAAGTTCGACCTCCTGTCCTATGACGACAACGACCTGCGTGAGCTGGAGAAGTTCCACAAGAACAACTTCGCGATTGAGAACATCAAAGCGGCGGCGTCGTCACTGAAGTACCTGCGCGGCGCGATGGCCTTCATCGAGAAGCAGTGGGCCAACCCCGATGAGGAGTTCGTCCGGATGGTGGCTCGCGACTTCTACGAAGGGCAGTTGCGCGCATCGGTGGTCGAGACGCTGAAGCCAATCGTGAAGCGGGCGTTCGACGACCTTTTCCGCCAGCGCGCTCTGAAGCGGATCGATGTGGCGTTCGACGGCGGCAAGGACGAGAAGCTCCCGGAAGTGAACGAGGCCAAGGTCGAGACGACCGACGAGGAACTACAGGGCTTCAAGATCATCCGCGCCATCGCGGCGGAGGTGGCGCCAGTGTCACGGATCGTGATGCGGGACGCGCAGTCCTACTGCGCGGTGCTGTTCGACGACAACAACCGGAAGCCGATTGCGAGGCTGCACTTCAATGGGAAAGGGAAGTTTGTGACGGTGTTCGGGGCAGGTAAGGAGGGGACAAGGCACGACGTAGCGGGAGTAGAGGATATCTTCACGCTTCGCGACCCCATAAAGGCGGTGGTGGCGGGATACCTGTAGTGATGCTGGAAGAAATTACACTATCGCAATGGCTCGGCCTTTCCGTCGTTGGCGCGCTTGTCGCAGCAATCGGATCGCTAATTGCAACGATCGCAAAGGACTTCTTCTTCGCGCGCTCTCTTGAGCGCTGGAAGCGCCACCAAGATCGAGTGGCCGCCTACGACCGCTTCCGCGATCCCCTAGCTGCATCTGCGGTGGAACTGGCCAATCGGCTGCTCGAGATAATTAATCAGAACCCGACGGACTATCTGTCTCGGCCCATGTTTGATCTCAGACCCGACCGTCAGATTGGTAACGACGCGTCGGACCCCTACTATATGCACTACAAGATGGTCAGCACTCTATATAGATTCGCGTGTTTCTTCGGCTGGCTAGAACTCTACAGACAGGAGACCACATTTCTTCGAATTGGTGACGAGAAGCGCACACGTGAATTGCAGGAGGCGCTAACCTCGGTGCGGTCCGATATTGCGGATGGTCACATCAATACGCACGTGAACTGGGAGGAGTGGCATGATGCGCTGATCTTTCGCGAAGAGCTTCGCGCTATCGGTGAAGCCATGATCGAAGAACGTGGGGGGACGCGATCGATCATGGGATACGGCCGGTTCAGAGATGGCGTGGAAGGCGACGATCAGCAAATTCATCGGCTGTGTCGCATCATGCTCAACTTTATCGCCGATCCCAAAGGGGATGGCCGGGATTTTCGGCATGAAAGGCTGGTCCGGCTATTGGTTCACTTGGTGCAGCTGGTGCGCTTGATACGCCCAGAGATCGTGACGGATCGACTGAACTCCGCCAGCGATAAAGCCTTGGATTCACAGACTGCCTGGCCCCAGCCAAAGATTGGATCAGCGACAGCCTGAGAGCTACACCGGGGCCTTCAGCCCCGGACAGCTAGCGCGCCCACCTTAATGGGAACGGTGGACGCGAGCCGATACCGGCATTCCTCCGTCGTCTTGACGATCACTAGGATCATTCGTCTTCCTTGCCCAACCCTGGAGCTCCTGGAAACGATACCCATGTCCACCCAACCCTCCACCATCGACTACATCCTCGAACAGCTCGCCGACGCCGGGTCCGTCTCCGCCCGCAAGATGTTCGGCGAGTACGGGCTCTACTGCGACGGCAAGATCGTTGCGCTGGTCTGTGATGACCAGTTCTACCTCAAGCCGACGCCGGAGGGCCGGGCCTTCCTTGGCGACGCGGCAGACGAGCAGCCGGCCTATACCGGCGCCAAGCCGAGCTTTCGGATTGCCGGCGAGCGCTGGGACGATGCGGACTGGATGGCCGAACTGGTGCGCGTGACGACTGCGGCTTTGCCGATGCCAAAACCCAAGGCGAAGAAGGGCTCTTGAAGGTCAGTCTAGGGCACTCGAGTCACCTTAACCACAGTGTCACCCCGGCGAAGGCCGGGGCCCATCCTGAGGGGCTTCGGCGGAGCACAGCTCGCACGTCACCTCGCGGCTAGCGTCGTCCGTCAGCGGGGCCGTTATGCGCTTCACTGCAGCATCTCAGGATGGGCCCCGGCCTTCGCCGGGGTGACGCCGTGGATGGGGGAAGGTGGGTGCCCAATAGAGCGCCTCAGGGGAAAGGTCTCAGTGCGCTAATGCGCCCCGTCCCAATCCCGTGCCGCGGCGGCGTCCACCTTGATCGGCACGCTCAGCCGCACTGCCGGTTCGCTCGCCATTTCCATCGTCTTGACGATCACCGGGATGGCGCCCTCTTCCTTGCCCTCGTCCACCTCGAAGATCAGTTCGTCGTGGACCTGCAGCAGCATCGTGGCGTCGACGCCGGCGGCTTGCAGCGCCGGCTCCATGCGGATCATGGCGCGGCGGATGATGTCGGCGGCGGAGCCCTGGATCGGGGCGTTGATCGAGGCGCGTTCGACGAAGCTGCGCTCGGCCGGGTGCGATGAGTTGGCGTTGGGGAAGTTCACCTTGCGCCCGAAGATGGTCTCCACATAGCCGTCGGCCTTCACCTTGCGGCGTTGCTCGGCCATGTAGTCCTGGATGCCGGGGAAGCGGGCGAAATAGGTCTTGATGTACTCGCCCGCTTCCGAGCGCTCGATGCCGAGCTGGTTGGCGAGGCCGAAGGCCGAGATGCCGTAGATGATGCCGAAGTTGATCGCCTTGGCGCGGCGGCGGATTTCGCTCGGCATGCCCTCGACCGGCACGCCGAACATTTCGGACGCCGTCATGGCGTGAATGTCGAGGCCCTCCTCGAACGCATCCTTCAGCGCCTGGATGTCGGCGATGTGGGCGAGGACGCGCAGCTCGATCTGCGAATAGTCGGCGCTGATCAGGATCTTGCCCTTGGGCGCGACGAAGGCGGTGCGGATCTTCCGGCCATCCTCGGTGCGCACCGGGATGTTTTGGAGGTTCGGATCGTTCGAGCTGAGCCTTCCTGTTAGTACCGAGTGCTGCGAATAGGTGGTGTGGACGCGGCCGGTGCGCGGGTTGATGTAGCTGGGCAGCGCATCGGTATAGGTGCCCATGAGCTTGGTCAGCTGCCGCCAGTCGACGATGGTGCGGGCGAGCGGAATGCCCTGCGTCGCCAGCTCCTCGAGCACATCCGCACCGGTCGACCAGGCGCCGGTCTTGGTCTTGGTGCCGCCGGGCAGGCCCATGCGGTCGAACAGGATTTCGCCGAGCTGCTTGGGGCTGCCGAGATTGAAGTTGGAGCCGGCGAGCTCATAGGCCTCGGCTTCGAGCGCCGCGGCGCGCTGGGCGAAATCGCCGGAGAGGCGCGAGAGGATCTGCCGGTCGACGGTGATGCCGCGGCCTTCCATGCGCGCCAGCACCGGCGCCAGCGGCCGCTCGATGGTCTCGTAGAGGCTGGTCATGTTCTCGGCGACCAGCCGCGGCTTCAGCACCTTCCACAGCCGGAAGGTGAGATCGGCATCCTCGGCGGCATATTTCGCCGCGTCCTCGATACTGACCTGCGCGAAGGTCTTCTGCGTCTTGCCGGTGCCGATCAGGTCCTTGATCGACATGCCGGCGAGGCCGAGCCAGTGATCGGAGAGCTCGCCCATGGTGTTGAACTGCGGGCCATCGAGCGAATAGCTCAGCAGCAGATTGTCGTCGAACGAGCGCACCTCGATGCCGTAGCGGTTGAGGATGCCGAGGTCGTATTTGACGTTGTGGAAGAGCTTGAGGATCGAGCGATCGGCGAACAGCGGCTTCAGCTGCTCGAGCGCGGCGCGCAGGTCCATCTGCCCCTCGGCCATGCCGCCGCCGAAGATATCGCCTTGGCCTTCGGTATGGCCGAGCGGCAGGTAGGCGCCGTTGCCCGGGGCGGTCGAGAACGAGATGCCGACGAGGTCGGCGGTCTGGTTGTCGAGGCCGGTGGTCTCGGTGTCGGTGGCGACGATGCCGGTGGCGTAGGCGTCGTCGATCCAGCGCGAGAGGTGCGCGGCGTCGCGGATGATCTCGTATTTCGAATGATCGAGCGGGATCGCCTTGATCTTTTCGTGCTCGAGCTTGGCATGCAGCACCGGGGCGGAATCGGCGCGGCCCTCGGCGCTCTGCCGCGCAGCACGCGCTTCGGCCCGGGCATTGTTGTCGAAGCCCACCGGCTCGGCGGGCTTCGCCGCCAGCTCCGGATCGGCCGGCCAGGCCTCGGGATCGGCATCGAGCAGCACGCCGAGGCGCTTCGAAATAGCGAAGAACTCCATCGCCTTGAGGAACGGGAAGAGTTTTCCGGGCTCGACCGGCTGGCGCACCAGGTCCTCGAGCGGCAGCTCGACCGGGGTCTCGCGGTTGAGGGTGACGAGGCGCTTCGAGATACGGGCGAGCTCGGCGTTCTGCTCCAGCGCCTCGCGCCGCTTCGGCTGCTTGATCTGCGCCGTGTTGGCGAGCAGCGTCTCGATATCGCCGTAGGTGTTGATCAGCTCGGCCGCGGTTTTCACCCCGATGCCGGGGACGCCGGGGACATTGTCCACCGCATCGCCGCAAAGCGCCTGGACTTCTATGACCTTCTCCGGTCCAACGCCGAACTTTGCATAGACTTCATCCGAGCCAATCCAGCGCAAAGGCGGCTGTCCGGGGCGCGGAATGGTGTCGAGCAGCCGCACCGAGCCATCCGGCTCCACCAGCTGCATCAAGTCCTTGTCCGACGAAACGATCGTCACCTTGCCGCCGGCATCACGCGCCAGCGCGGTGTAGGTGGCGATGATATCATCGGCCTCATAGCCCTCCATCTCGATCGAAGGCAGGCCATAGGCGCGGGTGGCGGCGCGGGTCAGCGGAAACTGCGGCACCAGCTCTTCCGGCGCCGGCGGCCGCTGCTGCTTGTAGTCGGCATAGATCTCGTCGCGGAAAGTCTTCGACGAATAGTCGAAGATCACCGCCATATGCGTCGGCTTATCGTCCCCCGACAGGTCCTCGGTGAGCTTCCAGATCATGTTGCAGAAGCCGATCACCGACCCCACCGGCAGCTTGTCGCTCTTGCGCGTAAGCTGCGGCAGCGCGTGAAAGGCCCGGAAGATGAAGCCTGAGCCGTCAACGAGAACGAGATGCATGAAACGATTCCGGATGTTCGGGGCCGGACCTTAGCCGAGAAGCCGCCGGGGATGAACCCTGACGAACGCTGACACGAGACTTGCACCGCCGCGGCGAGCGAGGGCATGGTCCGGCCAGGAGTCTGGGAGTTGCCGTGACTAAACAAGCGCTGGAAGAAGCGGGGTATGCCGGGCCGGTTGGAGTGTTCGACGCCGAGGAGTGCGCGCGGATATTGTCGGGTTTCCGCGCCGAAGTGGGCAGGCCGAAGACCTGGATGAAGGGTTGGGCCGCCGCGAGCCCGGCCTTCCATCGGGTGGCGACCGACCCGCGCATCCTCGAGCTGATCCGGCCGGCGCTCGGCGACGACATCGTGCTCTGGGGCGCTTCGCTGATCGTCAAGGCCGAGAGCGACGTCCACCCGTTCCACACCGACGTCGAGTCGATGACGCCGGAAGGCGGGTTCGCCACGGTGTGGATCGGGCTCGAGAACACCGACCGCTCGTCGGGCCTCAAGTTCGTGCCCGGCTCGCACCGCTATGGCGTCACCATCCAGCAGCTGAACCACCGCGCCGGCATCAAGCGGGAGCACAGCACGGACGAGACGACGCTTGCCGCGGCGCGCCAGCACGACGCGGCGGCCGAGATCGTCCAGCCGGAGGTGCATGACGGGCAGGCCCTGGTGTTCGATGGTCGCATCTGGCACGGCTCGCACAACAAGACAAAATCTGTGCGTACGGCGCTGCTGATCCAGTATGCGCGGGCCGATCGCCCGGTACGGATCCCGAAGGGCTTCAACTGGCCGGTGGAGTTCCACCGCTCCCGCAAGCCGCCGGTGGTGGTGGTCAGCGGCAAGGGCCAGCCGGGGGTCAACCGGATCGTCCGCGCCCCGCGACGTTCCAAGGCTATCGGCAACGGTGCACACCTGTTGCCGGGCGTCTCGGCAGCGGTCGGCAAGGACTTTGCCTCGTTCCCGCACTTCTGGGGCGGGACCCCGGCGGTCAGCGACATCGAATGCCACAGCTCGATCCTTGCGCCCGGCGCCAGCCCGCATCCGCCGCACCAGCACATCGAGGAGGAGATCCTCGTCGTCGTGGCCGGCGAGGCGGAGCTGCACGTTGCTGACGATGCGGCGGAAACCACGAACGCCGAGCGCGCGCGGATGGGGCCGGGTGACTTCGCCTATTATCCGGCCTATGTGCATCACACGCTGGCCAACGTCGGTGATGGCCCGCTGCTCTATACGATGCTGAAGTGGGTCAACTACGGCAAGCCGCGGGCCTCCCGCGCCGCGCCACGCGCCTTCGTCAAGGCCGGCGACGCGATACGATCCGCCGAGCCGGGGATTGGTAGACCACTATGGCAGGTGCGCACTCGCTGGCTCAGGCGGCTGCAGGCCCATGCCAGCATGCTCGGGCCGGGCGAAGGCTATGAGCCGCATGCCGATCGCTATGACGTGGCAATCGTGCTGCTCTCGGGCAGCGTCGAGACGCTGGGGCGCCCGGTGTCGGCCCCGGCGCTGCTCTATCATCCGGCCGGCAAGCCGCACGGGATCCGCGCGATCGGAACCGAACCGGCCAGGTACCTGGTGTTCGAGCTCGACGGCCGGCCAAGTCCGTTCGCCGGGCTGGCCCGGCTGCAACACCGCCTCGGCAGCAGACCGCGGCGCTAGTCCGGCCTGCGCGCCACAGATTGCATTTCATCTGCGCCTCCCCATCTCTTCGTCATCGCGATGCTGGGGGCTTGGGATGCGAGCAGCTGTCTATCGATCGTTTGGCGGGCCGGAAGTGGTGCGGGTGGAGGAACTGCCCAAGCCGCTGCCGAAGGCCGGCGAAGTGCTGGTGCGGGTGCATGCCGCGACGGTGAGCGTCGGCGACTACCGGATGCGCACCCGTGACCTGCCCAAGGGGCTCGAGTTCTTCGGTCCGCTGACCATCGGCATCTTTTCGCCGCGGAAGAAAATCCTCGGCATGGACTTTGCCGGCACCATCGAGGCGGTGGGCGAGGGCGTGACGCGCTTCAAGGTGGGCGACGACGTCGTGGGGCTGACGGGCATGAAGTTCGGCGGGCACGCGGAGTATGTGACGCTGAAAGAGACTGAGGCGATGGTGCTCAAGCCTGAGGGCTGGAGCTTCGAGAACGCCGTGGCGCTGGTCTTCGGCGGTCACACCGTCGCCGAGTGCATCCGGCGCTGCACCATCAAGCCGGGCGACGAAGTGCTGGTGAATGGTGCGTCGGGCGCCGTCGGCACGGCCGCCGTGCAGGTGGCCAAGTATTTCGGCGCCACGGTGACGGCGGTGACCAGCGGCGGTAACGCCGAGCTGGTGCGCTCGCTCGGGGCCGACCACGTCATCGACTACAAGACCGAGGATTTCGCCGCCAACGGCAAGCAGTACGACGTGATCTTCGACTGCGTCGGCAACGCGCCGTTCGAGCGGGCGGAGAAGTCGCTGAAGCCCGGCGGGGCGCTGCTGCTGGTCATTGCCGACCTCAAAAGCATGCTGCAGGCCGGCAAGAACAGCCGCAGGAGCGGCAAGCGGGTGATCCCGATCAGCTTCAAGCCCAAGCCCGAGGATGTCTCCTTCGAGATGGAGCTGGCGGAAATCGGCGCGATGCAGCCGGTGATCGACCGGACCTACGAGCTCGATCAGGTGGCTGAGGCGCACAGCTATGTGGACACGGGGCGCAAGCGCGGCAGCGTCGTCCTCAGGCTGGCAGCAGCCTGAGGTGCTTCGTGCCGGCAATCATGGCAATCCCGGGCCCGTCAAGGCATTGCCCAATTTGAGTCGCTTTCGGGACGAAGTTTCCACAAGCTTCTTAATCATAGTGCCGGCATGAACGGGGCATTCGATAAGCTTAAGCTCGTCGCGAAACTTCCGCGTTGGGCGACATCTCAGCAGGTACTGGGCCGCGTGGGCGTGCCGGCCATGGCGATCGTCGGCGTGGGCGCCATTGCTGCGATTCTGTTTGGCCTGCAATGCGGTGGACTGGACCGATGCTTTGCCGGCAACGCGCCGGCGACCGTGGCCAGCATCGCGCCGGAGGCTGCCCCGGCTGCTGCCGATACCGCCCTGGCGGCAACGCCGGCGGCCACGGTGACCGAGGTCGCCATGACAGAGCCCGCGGTGGCCGAGGCTCCCGTCACCAAGGTTCCGATGAACAAGACGCCCGAGGTGCCGGAAGGCATCGTTAAGGCGCAGCGCGTCGACCAGATGATCGGCAATACCTTCGTGGCGCTTGCCTCCGACGATGCCGGCTGGCTCGCCGGTGCTGCGGCCAACGCTGCAGCCGATGCCGAAACCTACGCCGAGGGCGACGGCGCCGGACCGCCGGTGCCCGAGGACGACGAAACCGCCGCGGAAGCCGCGAGCGCCATCGCCACCGGCGAAACGCCGGTGCAGCCGCTCGAGCGTCCGACCCCGCTCGACGTTGCCGCCTTTGCCGAGAACTCTGCCGAAACCGCCGCGAATGTGAAGGCCGAGGCGCAGCAGAAGCTCGCCGAGGTGGCGAAGTCCGCTCCGAAGGCCGAGCCTGAGCCCGAGCCGGCCAAGAAAGCCGAGCCGGTCGCCGAGCCGGAGCCTGTAGCGGAACCGGAGCCTGAGCCCAAGAAGGTCGAGGTTGCAACGGCGGGCGACACCCGCACTGTGGCGGGCGCTGGCGTCAACGTACGTTCCGGCCCCGGCAAGTCGAACGGCAGGGTGTTCGGCCTCGCCGGTGGCGAGAAGGTCATGGTCGGTGAAAACCAGCGCGGCTGGCTGAAGATCACCGACGACCAGGGCCGCACCGGCTGGGTCTACAAGGACTACCTGAACTAGCGCGCCGCGCCCTGGCACCATCGAGCCACAGCCCCGACGCTTCACCTCCTCCTTCATGGGGGAGGCCGGGAGGGGCCGTCTGCCGGCAGCTTGCCCACCCCCTCCGCCCCGTGCTCTAACACCCGCACGTGAAGCCCATGGAGATCGCAATGCCCCGAGTCATGTTCATCGAGAGAGGAGCCCTTCCCCAACTTGAGAACGTGACGCGCAATGCGAACACTGAACCTTGGGATTCTGGCGCATGTCGACGCCGGTAAGACATCTCTGACTGAACGGCTGCTTTACGCGGCCGGTGTCATCGACCGCATCGGAAGCGTCGATGACGGCAATACCCAAACCGATACGATGGCGCTGGAGCGCCAGCGCGGCATCACCATCAAGGCCGCGGTGGTGTCGTTCGTCGTCGGCGACACCAAGATCAACCTGATCGACACTCCCGGCCACCCCGACTTCATCGCCGAGGTGGAGCGGGTGCTGAACGTGCTCGATGGCGCCGTGCTGGTGGTCTCGGCGGTCGAGGGCGTGCAGGGCCAGACCCGCGTGCTGATGCGGGCGCTGCAACGGCTCGGCATCCCCACGCTGATCTTCATCAACAAGCTCGACCGCGCCGGCGCCGACCTCGAGCGCACCCTCGCGACCATCGCCCGACGGCTGACCGCCGACATCGTGCCGATGGGCGAGGCGCGGGATCCCGGCACCGCGGCCGCTAGCTTCGAGCGCGGCTTCCGGCGGAACCTCGCCGAGCAGCTCGCCGAACATGACGAGGCGCTGCTCGCCGACTATGTCGACGGCCGCGCTCTCCCCTCCGAACGCCTGTGGCAGGTCCTGGTGCAGCAGAGCCGCAAGGCCGAGCTGCATCCGGTCTTCGCCGGCTCGGCCATCACCGGGGCAGGGGTGGACGGCCTGCTCGCCGGCCTCACCGACCTGCTGCCAGCGGCGGGACGCCCTGCGGACGGCCCGATCTCAGGCACCGTGTTCAAGGTCGAGCGCGGGCCGGCGGGGGAGAAGATCGCCTATGTGCGGATGTTTGGCGGCGCCATCCATACCCGCGACAGGCTGCCCCTGCGCGGCGGCGAGGCTAAGGTCACGGCCATCGAGGTGTTCGACCGCGGCGGCGCGGTGCGGCGCGATGCGGTGGTGGCCGGCGAAATCGCCCGACTGCGCGGCCTTGCCGGGGTGCGCATCGGCGACAGCATCGGCAGCGTCCCACGGGCGCTGGCGCAGCATTTCGCGCCGCCGACGCTCGAAACGCTGGTGGTGCCGTCCCGCCCGGCCGATCGCGCCGCGCTCTGGGCCGCGCTTGGCCAGCTGGCCGAGCAGGACCCGCTGATCAACCTGCGCAAGGATGACATCCGCCAGGAGGTGTTCGTCTCGCTTTATGGCGAGGTGCAGAAGGAAGTGATCGAGGCCACGCTGCGCGACGAGTACGGCCTCGCCGTGGCGTTCCGCGAGACCACCATGATCTGCGTTGAACGCCCGCTTGGCACGGGGGCCGCGCTCGAGACCATCTTCAAGCCGCCCAACCCGTTCCTCGCCACGGTCGGGATCCGGGTCGAGCCGGGTCCGATCGGCTCGGGCATCGACATCCGGCTCGAGGCCATCTTCGGGGCGATGCCGGTGGCATTCTATGAGGTCATAGAACAGTCGATCGGCGAGACGCTGCGGCAGGGCCTCAATGGCTGGCAGGTGACCGACGCGGTCGTCGGCGTCACCCATGCCGGCCAGAAGGCGCCGATGACAGCGGCGGGCGATTTCCGCAACCTGACGCCGCTGGTGCTGATGGAAGCGCTGCGCCTGGCCGGCACCGCGGTGTGCGAGCCGATCCACCATTTCCGCGTGGATGTGCCGTCCGACGTGCTGGCTTCGGCGTTGTCGGTGTTGGCGCGGCTCGATGCATTGCCGGGCCAGCCCATACTTGAAGGGACGAGCTATGTCGTCGAGGGCGAGATCGCGGCGGCACGGGTGCACGAGCTGCAGCAGCTGTTGCCGGGGCTGACCCACGGCGAGGGTGCGCTCGAAACCGCCTTTGCCGGCTATCGCCCCATAGCCGGGCCGCCGCCGACGCGCCGGCGTTCCGACAACAACCCATTGAACCGCAAGGAGTATCTGCTGCATGTGCAGCGGCGCGTTCCCACCTCCATCGGAGAAGACAGATGAGTGACGGTCACGCGGAGATGGTCAGCTAGCCCAGGAGCCCCGCCACATCCTCGTCGCCGAGCTGGCCGAAATGCCGGTAGTGCAGGCTGACCGCGAGGAAGGGCTCGGGGGTCTTGAGGCAGATCAGCATGTCGGCTTCCTGCGCTAATTGCTCGATAGCGTCTGGCGGCCCCACCGGCACGGCGAGGATGATCTTCTGCACGCCCGAAAAGCGCAGTGCGCGGATGGCGGCGCGGGCGGTGTTGCCGGTGGCGACACCGTCATCCACCACCACGCAGATCCGGTCCTTGACCGGGATCGGCTGCCGTCCGCCGCGCCAGGTCAGGCGGCGGCGCTCGATCTCTGCCAGTTGCCGCGCCTGCTCGGCTTCGAGATAGCCGGGCGGTGCATCGGTGAGATGCATCATGGCCTCGCTGACCACCAGCTGCGGCTGCGCGCCTTCGGCCACGGCGCCGATGCCGTATTCCTCGTGCCCCGGCGCACCGATCTTGCGGACCAGCAGCAGGTCGAGCTCGGCCCCGAGCGCTGTCGCCACCTCCCGCGCCACCGGCACGCCGCCGCGGGGCAGCGCCAGGATCAGCGGATTGTCGAGATGCAGCGCCGAAAGCTCGGCGGCCAAGGCCTGGCCGGCCTCATGCCGATCGGTGAAACTGGGTTCGATGCCGTTCTGCGAAAACATCGCCGCGCATCCAGCCGGAGTGGATCGAGGGGGTAACGCAGAGGGGTGGCGGCGGGTTTCACCCGTGGCCAACAACGACCGGCTTGGCACCGACACAACTGCAATAGAAAAGGGCCGGTCTCCCGGCCCTTTGTTTGTCTCGTCGACAGTAGCGACGGAGCCTTACTCGACCTGGCCGATACCGGCCGGCGACTCGCCGGGCGACAGCACGTATTTCCAGATCGCCGCACCGATTGCCGCGCCGATCAGCGGCGCCACGATGAACAGCCAGACCTGCCCGAGCGCGCCGTTCTGCGCGAAAATCGCCGCTGCGATCGAGCGGGCGGGGTTGACCGAGGTGTTCGACACCGGGATCGAGATCAGGTGGATCAGCGTCAGGCTGAGGCCGATGGCGATCGGCGCGAAGCCGGCCGGCACCGCCTTGGCGGTCGAGCCGAGAATGACGATCAGGAAGAACGCCGTGAGCACCACTTCGGCGACCAGTACTGCGGTGAGCCCGTAGCCGCCCGGCGACAGCGCATCGTAGCCGTTGGAAGCGAAACCGCCCGGCGTATAGCCGGCAGTGCCCGAGGCGATGATGAACAGCACCGCCGCACCGGCAATGCCGCCGATCAGCTGTGCCACCCAGTAGGGCACCAGGTCCTTGTAGGCAAAGCGGCCGGCGATCGCGAGGCCGAGCGACACCGCCGGGTTGAAGTGGCCGCCGGAGATGCCGCCTACCGCATAGGCCATGGTCAGCACGGTGAGGCCGAATGCCAGCGACACGCCGACAAAGCCGATGCCGACCTCCGGCACGCCCGCCGCGAGGATCGCGCTGCCGCAACCGCCGAATACAAGCCAGAATGTGCCGAATGCTTCGGCCGATAATTTTCTAAACATGACGCTAGCCCTTTTGGAGACGTTCCCACCAGCGACTGTTAGGCGCACTCGCGCCGGTCGTGAATCGCCGCGCCCGGGTTTTGCACCGTTGTTGTCGTCACGCCGGGCCAGCCCGCATAAGGCTCTGCCGCGCCGCTCCTCTTGCGCGCCGGGCTCGGCCGGCGTCCGGTTTTAGCTCCACTGCAAATGCCGACTCCGATATTCAGCATTTCCAATGCCACACAGCGAGGGATTTCCTATTTGATTAAAATAAGACAACCTTGATGATCGTTATCACCGTAGCAAAATGGCGTCGAACACTGCGCTATTAGGTAACGGACGGGTTACTATGCATTGTCAGCCTGCTGTAAGTCGTGTTCTAATACTTATGTGGACGCGATTCGAGGGTACGGGGATGAGCCCCGTTACCTACTGATGTCGGCACTGACCGACAACAGCTTTGACCTGAAACCCCAGGTGGCAAAGTGGATAGACTTGCGGACTCGATACCCTACAGGCCCTATCTCAACAGAGACCGGCTCATCTATTTGACGCATCCGGATCCACGGATATCAAAAGGACTATGCGATGAGTTCATCGCACAGGGCTTTCAGGTGTCTATGGTGCCCGATGTTCTTGGCCTCACCCGGCTTATGGCGCTGCGGCGCCCGGATCTGGTGATCATGCCACTGTGCAACGACGAGCGCGACATGGGCGATGCCCTCGACGCGCTGGCCGCTATCCGCGGGCAGCATCTTGGCATCCATGCCTTCCTGCTGGCCCCGCCCGACGTGCGTGCAGAGATGGTGGTGGCCGCCATGAAGCACGGCGCGAGCTCGGTGTTCTCCCCGCCTTATCCCCCGGTCGAAGTTGCCGTGGCGGCGCAGGAGATTTTCCGGGGCGACATCCATGTCGAGCAATCCAAGGACGGCCCGTCGACGGTCACGGTGAAAGGCTTCGGCACGCTTACCTACCGCGAGCGGCAGATCCTGCAATATGTCGTCGACGGCCGCACCAACAAGGAGATTGCCGTCGACCTCGGCCTCTCCTATCGCACCGTCGAAGTGCACCGCCGCCATATCATGGAAAAGATCGGCGCCCGGAACACTGCCGAACTGGTGCGGCTCGCCATCGAAAGCTGAGCTTCGACAGCAAAATACCTCCCGGGGCATCTCGGGGGGTACACGCGGCGCCCCCTCCGACGCCGCCCGGCTCCACCGGCATCATGCTCCGCCTCGATGCGGCACAACTGCTCGCGATGGCTCCCGAACAGGCCTGACGCTTTGCGGACAATGATGCCGGTGGTGCCGCTCTTTTTTGCGAGGCAGGCAACTGAGCGCCTCAGTCATCGCCGATCCGAGCAGAGCGAGGAGCGAAGGCGGTGGACCGACGTTCGCCGGTCAGCGCAGCCCGGCTGCGTCCAGCAGCCCAAGCCGCTTGGCATCGTAATAATAGCCGCGCGCGTAATACCGCACCGCGCCGTCGGAATTGTAGCCGGCGGTGACATAGGCGCCGCGCAGGTACTTCACTGCATATTTGAGGTTGGTCTCGGCATCGAGCAGGCCCGACGCGCTGCCGCGATAGCCCATCGTCTTGGCCGTCTCGTGCCGGATCTGCATCAGCCCGTAATACGGCCCGTTGCGCGCGCCGGGGTTGAACCCGCTTTCGCGCTGCACCACCCGCCGCACCAGCGATTCCGGCACGTCGTAGACGCTGGCATATTTGGAAATCAGCCCGTCGACCCCGGACGATGAGGTGCGGACCGGCGCTTCGGCGAACGCCATCGGGAGGAAAGCCTTGTCCTCGGGCCGGGTTTCCGGCACCGGCGCCACGGCGGCAACCGCAGCGGGCCTCGCCGGCTTGAACGCCGGCAGGCTCGCCATCGAGCAGCCAGCCACAAGCGCCGCGACAGCGGGCACGGCAAGCACGATGCGCATGGCGCGAGAAAGAGCGGGGCCCCTGAACATAAGTTTCTATTAACAGAAGGTTTTGGCGGGGGGAACCCGGGGCGTTTGCGCGGTATTTGACGCATCACCGGCCCTGCAGAAACGCGCCTTCTCCCCTTGTGGGAGAAGGTGCCCGAAGGGCGGATGAGGGGTTCTCTCCGCGCATGCTGTCGCTCGTCGCTTCGCTCCGATCGCGCAACCCTGGGTTGCGGGACCCCTCATCCGGCGCTGCGCGCCACCTTCTCCCGCAAGGGGAGAAGGCACACCGATGATGGACGCTGCCGGCGGCTAGGCGATCACCGACTCCTTGAGCGGCGCCGGCCGTTCCACCGGCGTCGTGATCTCCACCGCCCGCCGCTCTCGGCTCGCCGTCTCGAACGCTTCCATCACCTCGAGCACATGCAGTGCCAGGTCGCCCGAGGCGCGATGCGGGCGGCCTTCGATGATCGCGTGCGCCATGTCGGCGACACCCAGCGAGCGATAGTTCGCGTTGGCATAGGGCAGGGTGTACGGCACCGCTGTCCATTCCTTCTCGGTTGCCGCCCGCGTCTTCACCTCGCCGCCGAACATGTTCGGGTCGGGCACCAAGACGCTCTGCTTGGTCCCATAAAGCTCGAACGGCAGGTGCGCATGGCCGGGCACGTCGAAGCTCAGCGTCACCTGGATGATGGCGCCGGATTTGAACTGCAGCAGCCCCGCCACATGCGTCGATACCTTGACCGGCATAAACTGGCCCTTCTTGGGCTCCGAATAGATCGGCCGCTCCTTCTGCGGCGTGGCGCTCATCGCCTGGACGGTCGCCACCGGGCCCAGCAGGTTGATGAGGTCGGTAATGTAATACGGCCCCATGTCGAGCACCGGGCCGCCGCCGACATCGTAGTAGAACGCCGGATCGGGGTGCCAGCGCTCGTGCCCCGGGCAGGCGAAGAACGCCGAGCCGCCGACAATGTCGCCCACCGCGCCGCTATCGAGCAGCGCCCGCGCCTCCTGGTGCGCCCCGCCGAGGAACGTGTCCGGCGCCGAGCCGACCCGCAGCCCAGCCCCTGTCGCCGCATCCGCCAGCTTCTTGCCCTCGGCATAGGTGATGCCCAGCGGCTTCTCGCTGTAAACGTGCTTGCCCGCCGCGATGGCGCGGAGGCCGACCTCGACATGGGCCCGCGGGATGGTGAGGTTGACGATGATCTCGACCTTGGGATCGGCCAGCAGCGCCTCCACCGATACCGCCGTAAGCCCAAACTCGGCGGCCTTCTTTTCCGCCACCTCTGCCTTCATGTCGGCGATGGCGATCACCTCGAGCACCGGGAAATCCCGCATCGCCTTGAGGTACTGGCTCGAGATATTGCCGCACCCGATAATGCCCACGCCAACGCGACGCTTGCCGTCCATAGTCACAATCTCCATCCCTTGCCGGTAAGTCGGCCGACCCGCCAGAAATGGGGCGCCGCTCGATCTTGGCGCCAGCATCGCCGCAATCGGCGTCGATTTCCAGTGGGCATGAGGTACGTAACGCAAGGTTTCTCACCGCCGCCCGATCCTGCTATGAGCGGCGCGATGCTCAATCCCGTCCCCACCAGCTACGACTATCGCCCGCCCACCGAGCCGTGGCTCGACGTGATCCACGCCGACGACGATATCGTGGTGCTCAACAAGCCCTCGGGGCTGCTTTCGGTCGCCGGCAAGGACCCGGCGCTGGCCGATTGCCTCGAGGCGCGGGTCAAGGGCCGCTGGCCCACTGCCGCCATGGCGCACCGCCTCGACAAGGACACGTCCGGCGTCCTGGTGATGTGCCTCAACAAGAAGGCGCTCGGCCATGTCGGCCAGGAATTCGAGCAGCGCCGGGCGAAAAAGTCATACGTGGCAAGGGTCTGGGGCGACGTCGAAGCCGACGAGGGCCGCGTCGACCTGCCGCTCGCCACCGATTGGGAGCATAAGCCGCGCCAGCGCGTCGACTACGAGCGCGGCCGGCCGAGCGTCACCGACTGGAAGGTCGAGACCCGCGAAGGCGGCATTACCCGGGTGCGGCTCTACCCGCTCACCGGGCGCACCCACCAGCTGCGCGTCCACATGCTCGAACTCGGCCATCCGATCCTCGGCGACCCGTTCTACGCGACCGGCGACGCTCTCGCCGCCGCCGACCGGCTGCAGCTCCACGCCGAGGAACTGGCCTTCAACCACCCCCAGGGCCACTGGGTCAGCTTCCGCGTTCCGGCGCCGTTCTGAGCGATTCCGGTCAGTTCCGTCGTCACGAAATCGTCACGGGAGTGCCAGAATCCGGTCCGAAACGGGCCATTTGCGCCTTTTAGCGTCGCCATTGTCTCAACCCGAGCTCGGAGAGAACGATGAGCGAGATCAAGGACCGGCAGGACGCCGTCTCCGATATCGACCCGATCGTCGCCGCCCTGGCAGACGACACGTCCGCCGCCGCGGCCGTCGAAGGCTTTACCGAAGCCGGTGAACCGGTCGAACCCGCAACGGCAGCCGTGACCGGCGACCTCCCGGATACCGACGCCGACACCGACGTTGCCGCCAGCGCTGCTGCGGACGGCGAAGCCGTCGCCGACATGGGCGGCGTCCTCGAAACCGAGGCCGACCTCGCAGCCCAGTTCGACGCCGCGGCTGAGGACCTCGGGGAAGCCGAGGTCGAGGTCATGGAGGTCGGGCCAGCCGAGCCCGTTCTCGCCGGCACCGCCGAGCCCAACACGGCCGCCTACGCGGATACCGTTGTCGAACTCGAATCGTCGGTCAGCGACCTCGAGGCTGATGCCGACGACGACGGCCCGCTGCTGGATGGCGACCTCGAGGACGGCATCGCCTCGGTCTTTGCGGCGTTGCACGCGGCCCGGCAGGACGCCGAGCCGATCGAGCCGCTAGGCGATCTGGAAGCCGCCGACGGCGTCACCTTCCGCCTGCTCGGCGAACTCGACCGCCTCTGGCACCGCGCCGCCTGATCGCAACCCGCACCGCTGCCTCGGCCCGTCACCAGCGGGCCGAGCCAACCCGTCTTGCACTCGTCGCACCAATCGCCTATTGCCTTACCCGCTGCACCCGTAGCTCAGCTGGATAGAGCGCTGCCCTCCGAAGGCAGAGGTCATGAGTTCGAATCTCGTCGGGTGCGCCAAATTTCCACCTAAATATCAAACAATTAGCGGCGCTGTCGTGCTGGTGGTTTGGCGATTGTTTTTCTGGGGTAACACCAGGGTAACACCGATCGGGAATTTGGGGACGTAGTATAACGACCGTACGCCCCCCATCGAAGCGAAAATGCCCAGCTTCAGGCGCGCGGCGTTGAGCTTGGCGTATTCGCTGGCGTCGCGGGTAGCGGCTTCGGCTGCGTCATTGAGCCGAGTGAAATGTTCCAGCATCAAGCGGCCGAGGTCGGTCAGGTGTGTGAGGTGACGCTCGCGGCGGAACAGTTGCCCGCCAAGCTCTTCTTCGAGCTGATGGACTGCACGGCTGAGGGAGGGAACACTGACACCGCACTGCTCGGCGGCGCGCGTGAAATTCAGCGTCTCACCGGCCTTCAGGAAGTAGCGGACCTGATGCAATTCCATTGGAAGCCTCGCGGCAGCGATACTGCGACGTACAAGAAGCGCCTTTCACCGGAGGTGCACCCGTTCTGCCCCCCGGCGGAGTCTCGACGGTTGGGGCGCGAGATCGGCGAGAATGAGGAGCTTCTCGAGGCCATCGCTTACCTCCTCAATTGAACGTAGCTCGCGCGCAACGCCATTCCGAACAGGGCTACCTCGCGATCCTGACAAAGGCTGCGCCGCGCGCATCGAGATAGACACCGCGTGGTGTCTCGACGAGCTTGATCATCACCGCCTCGCAGCTTGGGCAGCGTAGCACGACACCCGGTGCATGGGTGAAGGCGAGCAGGGCGCCCATCATGTGGTCCTGTCCGCAACTCGCGCACTCGGTCAGGTTCGTCGTCATCTCGGCGCCGAACACGGCGGCAAATCGGCCGGCAACCGCATTGCCATCGAGCATCATGGCACGATTGACGTCGTCGGCTTCGGTTTCCATCTTCGCCTCCTAGCTTCCCGAGGGCCCGAACCGCTCGGTGCGGATACGGTTGGCAGGAACACCGATCTCGGCCAGGCCGTTCGCTGCCGCCTCAACCAGCAGCGTTGGTCCGCAGATGTAGCAGAGCGGCGTTCTGCCCAGAGGTCCGGCGACCGTCGCCAGCATCGCTGCGTCAATTCGTCGGCTGTATCCATGCCAGCCCGAAGGCTGGCTGCGTGTGAGGGTGTAGAATACCTCGAGGCCCGATCCGTCGGCGGCAAGCCGGTCGAGTTCCTCGCGATAGATCAGGTCGTGGTAGCTGCGCGCACTGAACAGCAAGCGAGTCGGAACCCGCGAGCCCGCCGCCGCCCGATGTCGCAGCATCGCCATGAGGGGCACGACCCCGGAGCCGCCGGCGATCAACATCAGCGGCCCGCCGAGAGCGGCCTCCCAGACGAAATAGCCGCCGATCGGACCGCGCACCTCGATCCTGTCACCGACGACTGCCACCTCATGCAGAAAGCTCGACACCTCGCCATCGTTGATCTTCTCGATGGTCAGCTGCACTTGCCCCTCCGTCTCCGGTGCCGACGCAATCGAGTAGCTGCGCTGCGCCTCGTAGCCGTCGGCAGCTCTGAGCCGCAGGTCGTAGTGCTGGCCTGCGCGGTGCCGCATCCAGTCCGGCAAGTTGAGGCTGAACGTCTTGACCTCCGGCGTCTCCGGCCGAACCGCCGCAATGGTTGCCAGCTGCCACTGAAGAGGGAGGTTCATTTTCAATCGCCCGTGTAGCGCTCTTCGTTCCAGGGGTCGCCATGGTTGTTGTAGCCGGCCGACTCCCAGAAGCCCGAGCGGTCCTTGTCCATGAACCGGAGACCCGTCACCCACTTCGCACTTTTCCAGAAATAGAGGTGAGGAACGACCAGTCGCGCCGGTCCGCCATGGGCTGCCGCTAGAGGCAGTCCATCATACTCATAGGCAACGAAGGCACGCCCGTTGAGAATGTCGGGCAGCGGCATGTTGGTGGTGTAGCCTTCGATCGTATAGGCGGTGACGAAGGCGGCTCTGGGGTCCAGCCCTACATGTTCGAGCAGCGTGTCGACGCTGACGCCCGTCCAGCGCGTATCGAGCTTGCTCCATGTCGTCACGCAATGGATATCGACCATGAACTGCCGCGCCGGCAGTTTGAGGAACTCGTCCCAGTTCCAGCTCACCTTTTCGCGGACGAAGCCCTCGATGGTGAAGCTCCACCGGTCTAGGGCAACGCGTGGCGTCGGCCCCGCGCTCAGCACCGGGAAATCCTTGACCTCGTGCTGGCCGGGCGGGATGCGTTGGGCGTTGGTCGTGTTGCTGGCCTGGCGCCTCCCCACGAAGCCACGTGTGACAAACTCATTTGCCATTTCTGTCGCCCCTCGAGCAGTGCAAGCCTAGCAGAAGGCGGCGCTCGCACAACTCGCCGCCTATTCCCTCCCAGTCAGACTGTCGCCGCTTCTGACTTTTCTCGCTTGGCAGCCAACGCAGCGATCTCGTGCTCCGGATCACCGAGCCGCCTCGCCGCCGCAATGGCGCGAGCAAAATGCGCGAGAGCCTCGGCGTTGGCGTTGACCTGCTGCGCGACCTCGCCAGCCATCGCGTAATAGAATTTGGCGCGCTCGTCGTCACCAGCGAGTTCGAAATGCTGGGCCAGACGATGTGCCTGACCCTCCAGCCGGTCGGCAAACAACGTCTCGATCGCCTTGGCCACCCGTAGGTGAAATTCGCGGCGTTTTCGGTTGAGGATCGTCGCATACGCAGCGTCGCGCGCGAGCTCATGGCGGAACATGTATTCGAGTTCGGGCTGCCGGCCGGCTTCGCGCAGCAGCTCGACGCGCTGCAGGGAGCGCAGATCCTTGTCGAGCTCTATCGCCGAGTCCGATATCGCCTGCAGGATGCGGTAGTAGAACGAGCGTCCAATGACCGAGGCCATCTGTAGGGTGGCTTTGGCTTCCTCATCGAGCCGGTCGATTCGGGCGACGAGCAAGGCCTGGAGACTGTCGGGGATGGCGAAGTCGGACAGTTGCGCGCCGGGCTTCCAATGCCGGCCGTGCTCCGTCTCGATGATGGCCCCCTGTTCGACCAAGGCGCGGACAATCTCCTCAACAAAATAGGGGTTGCCGTCAGACTTGCGCATGATGAGGTCGCGTGCCTCGGCCGGTATATCCTCGACGCGAAGGTGCGCGGCGATGAGGGCACTGGTGTCTCCATCGTTCAGCGGCTTGAGCACGATCTCGAGATAGCGATGCGGGAAGTCGGTCTCGGCCTTGACCTTCAGTTGCCAGGCCGGCGACTGCCGCTCGGGGCGGAAGGCACAAAGGAAGAGGATCGGCACATCGTCAACGAGGGTAAGAAGATGCATGACCAGCTCGACCGACACGGGATCCGCCCACTGCAGGTCGTCGATCACGACGACTGTCGGCCCCGCCCTGCAGCTCTCGCGAAAGGCCGGCTCCATGAGCTCTGAAATGTCCTTGCGTACGGCCTGCGCGGTAAAACCGAACGTGTCGTCCACCGCCTTGGCGGCGATTACACGCTGCATGGCGATGCTGCACAGCCCGATCGCCTCGGGCGGCGCTTGGTTGAGTGGGTCGAGCTTGGCATGGACCTTGCGGTCGATGACCTCCGGCGGGTCTTCGAGCTCGACGCCGAACCAGCGCCGCGCATAGTTCTGGAACAGGCCGAAGGCGCGACCGGTGTCGTATGGCACCCCGACCATCTCTTCCCACCGGCTTGGGTCATCATGCGCAAGCCAGTAGGCCTTGAGCTCGTCGAGCAGCCGGCTCTTGCCAAGGCCCGCCTCGCCAATCAGGCAGACGACCTGACCGCGCCCTTGCCAGACCTGATCGACAGCCATCTTGAGTTCGTCGAGCTCCCGAGCGCGGCCGACCAATGCGGCGCCCGCGCTCTTCGACAGGCGTTGCGCCACCGGGTTGGCCTTGAGGCCGTTGACGCGATAAGCGATCACCGGGTCCGACTTGCCCTTGAGTGAAACCTCGCCCAGAGACGTCGCCTCGACAGTCGAAGCCACAAGCTTGTAGGTATCGCTCGACAGCTGGACCGTGCCAGGTTCGGCGGTCTGCTGCATCCGGGCGGCGACGTTGACCGCGTCGCCCATTGCCGTGCGCTCCATGGATGTGTTGGAGCCCACGTCGGCGATGACGACGTGGCCGGTGTTAATGCCGATGCGGATATCGAACTCGAGTCCATGCTCGTTCTTCACTTTGGCTGCGTAAACGTGCACAGCCTTGATCATGTCGAGCGCGGCGAGCACGGCGCGGAGTGGATCGTCCTCATGCGCGATGGGCGCACCGAAGAAGGCCAGGATGCCGTCACCCATCAGCCGGCCGACAGTCCCTCCGTACCGCTCGACTGGCCCAGTGAGCAGGGGGAAGGCCCCGTTCATGATCTCTGTCCAGTCTTCGGGGTCAAGCCTTTCGGCGAGGCCGGTCGAGTTCACGACGTCGCCAAACAGGACCGTGACGAGACGGCGCTCGCCCTTCGCGCCTCTGAACTGCGGGGCGGCGGGTGGGACATCTTGCTTTTGCGTTTCGTTCGGATCGGCGGACATGGAACACCACTACCGACACTGTAGGCTCGCCATCCTATACCGACTTTCGGGGCCTCACCACTTTGCGGTTGGAGGTCGGGCGAGAGTCCTCGTGGCTTTGGAAGGCGGCTCTAGATTGCCCCGTTGATGGGTGGGCGCGTCATCGGCCGGCAGAGTTGGTATCTCAAAAGTCGAAGTTATGGGCGGCGGCGTGAAATTTTGACCGTTCGACCGATGCATCATAGTGGGAACCTGGTCGGCGAGCAGGGTCCCGACCGCAGCGGCCACCGACGCGGGCCGGGAACACCACATCGATTTGTATGCTTGAAAGCTTGGGAGGCCACTACTGGGACACGGCTGCCTAAAACGGGGCAGGCCGATTGTGCAAACTACAGCCGAGACAACCTCATGCGAGTGATAGGATCGTCGTCGTCGGTTGGCGAGTGTCCGGTCTCGATAAATCCCAAGCGACGGTAAAATCGAATAGCCTGCTCGTTCTGCGTGTTCACCTCGGTATCCAGCGTCGGTGAGAACGCCAGCGCATGCGAAACAAGCAATCGGCCGACGGCGAAACCGACCGTGACGTGGTCAGCCTGCTGGTGCGGCGGGTGATCGGCAGCGGCCCAAACTGAGGCCCCGAGACGCACCGACCGATCGTTACTGCCGGGCTGCATCTATGACCGCCCATGACAGAGCCAGGGGACTCGATAAGGTGAGGCACCAGCACGCTTGCCAGTGCTCAGCCACGCAGTGCTAAAGCGGCATCCGCATCAACAGCGCCGGCCCGAACCGCGTCTCAGCCGCGCCGATGTCCAAGAATCCAACCGCTCGGTAGAAACCGAGCGCGTGAGGATTCGCCACCACATTTAGGTAGTCGGAGCCCATGCCACGGGCCAGCTCGCACGCTTGCGCAACCAGCATGCGCCCGACGCCGCTACGCCACAGATGCGGGTCGACGAAGAGGCCATCAAGCTCGGCCTCGCCGTCAGGGCGGGGCAACACGACGGCAAATCCGCCCGCAACGCCGCCTAGTTCGGCGATGCAAGTAGCATCGGCGCGTAATTGCTCTACCGGCACGTCGACCGCATCCGGATGAGCCAGCAGAGCCTCGCGGTCGCCAGGATTGGCAAGCGATGCCCGCCGCATCAGCGCGATCAGCGCGTCCCTGTCCGCAGGGCGCGCGGCCCGGATCTGGATCTCTGTCATGGGCGGGACCTATAACACCGGCCGGGCGCAATCCAGCTCCAAGTGAAGCAAGCGATAAGCTCTTCCTTCCCCCATCAAGGCAGATCCCCAGTTGGACTAAACCGAGATGACCATAGAAGCCGACGGCCTGGTCACTCTGCTTGTGGACGTCCGTCGAGAGCCCGGACTGCACGTCAAGCGTGCTGGACCAAGATACTAGCAAATGAACGCGTGCCGTCACGCGGCACGCGCTTGGTGCTACATAGCCGCGAACTGGCGTTCGACCGCCTTGTGATCCTTCTTCCACTGCTCGTAAAGCGCGGCCGACATCTGGTCGGGGAAGACGTCCTCGCTGTCGGCCGCCACGCCATCGATGATGGCGCGAGCGATGTCCGCCGCCGGCGTCTTGGGCATGTCGATGGCCTTGATCATGTCGGTATCCACCGCGCCGGGAAATACGCCCATGACCTTGATGTTCTTCGCTGCAAGGGTCGCCCGCAGTGACTGCGTCATCGACCAGGCCGCGGCCTTGGAGGCATTGTAGACCGAAAGCCCCGGCATCGATGCCAAGGCGACGAGGGTCAGCAGATTGACCACCGTGCCGCCGCCGTTCCTGGAAATTGTCGGTACGAATGCCCGAGTGACATTGAGCGTGCCGGTGAAGTTGGTGGCGAAGTTGCGTTCGACCTGCGCCGAGGTCGCATCGATAAAGCTGCCGAAGTCGAGCACCCCCGCGTTGTTAATCAGGAGGTTCACGTCCCCGGCCTGGGAAACGGCACCTTCGATCTGGGCACCGTCTGTCACATCGAGGACGATCGGCCGAACACGCCCATCAAGGCGCGATAGCAGTGCGACGGCGGCCGGGTCCCGAACGGCGGCATAGACGCGGGTCGCTCCGGCGGTCAGCAACCGGTTGACCAGGGCGCGTCCTATCCCTCGGTTGGCACCGGTAACCAGTGCGACTGCTTTTGAGATTTCCATGAATCTGCTCCTTCGATTGGGGAGCGAAGGGCATATTTCCGGCAGGACATTCCGGAAAGGGATTGTGCCGCACGATATTCGTGCGCAGATTGCACGAATGGACACCGACGCACTCCGCCTGTTCGTTGAGGCAGCCCACGCAGGCAGCTTTGCGGCCGTAGCCCGCCGGAGCGACATGGATCCTTCGGCCGTCTCCCGCGCCGTCGGGCGGCTGGAAGACGAACTCGGCACCCGCCTGTTCCATCGGTCGACCCGCAGCTTGCGGTTGACCGAAGCCGGGTTGCGCTTCGCGGAAAGAGTTGGCGCCCTCCTCGAGGACTTCGAGGCGGCACGCGCCGAGGCCCTGCAGTCGACTGAAATTCCCACCGGGCTGGTCCGGTTGACGGCTTCGGTCGGTTTCGCGCAGGTCTGCGTCGTGCCGCTGCTGGCGGAGTTGCACCGGCGCTTCGACAAACTCCAGCTTGAGCTGATCGCAACGGACGCCAACATGGATCTGGCCGCGGAGGGCATCGACCTGGCCCTGAGGCTGGCTTCGCGGCCGGAAGGCGACTACATCGCCGCCCGGCTGCGGACCACGACCTACCGCGTGGTCGCGTCGCCTGCGTTTGTCGCCGCGCATCGGATGGAGGCGCCAGATCACCTGGCTACGGTGCCCTGCCTCTGCTTTCCACTCCCTGGATTCCGCACGCGCTGGCGTTTCAGGTCCGACACCCGGGAGGAGATCGGCGTCGCAGTAGCCGGTCCGATCCAGGCATCCTCCTCGCTGGCGCTGCGCGAGTTGGCAAGGCAGGGGCTGGGAGTGGCGCTGCTCGCCGACTGGCTGATCGATGCGGATCTGGCGGGAGGCAGCCTCGTCGACATCTTTTCCAACTATCGGGTTACCGCCACCGAATACGACACCGGAGTCTGGTTACTGTACCCCAGCCGAAAGTACTTGCCCGCCAAGACCCGCGCCGTTGCCGACTTCCTGCGGCTGGGCCTGGCAAAGGAGCGCTAGCAGTGCGTCGACTATTCGCAAGCGACCTGTTGCACCTTCACGTCAGTTCGGTTCGGCAGCCGGGACCGACGCATCGGCCGAGCGGGCTCGATATAGTGCTCGAGCACATACTGCCGGATGCGGTCGGCATCGCGGTCGCCCGCTGGTTCGCCGCTAAGAAACTGGCCGTACTGACCCAGCCAAGACCGCCAGTTCGAGAGCCTGTTGATCGGATTCTCGGACTGCGGCATTAGCACCCGATAGTCGGTACCGCCGTTCTGGAAATCCTCCCGCAGCCTCGGCCGCGGGCCGAGGATAGAGGCGCTCGTCTGGCATGTAGCGCAGGATTTCCTCGGTGATGCGCCGGTAGGCGCTGCATCAGTCGCGAGCCTTGGCGACGGCCGCCGTGCGGGTAACGGCGGCTCCGGAGGCGGCGCAGGCCGAGGCGGTGCGTCCTCCGACTTGTGGACCCACCCTCCTTCTTTGAAGGTCAGGGCCGAGAGTGTCTTCTTGTCGAAGAATGAATAGATGTCAGCTCGCTTGCTGACGAAATCGTCCACTTCGAAGATCGGCTCTTCGGAGTGGCACGTGAAGGCCACCTGTTCGACATCGTCGGAAGCCAAGAGTTGAGAGACGACCGAGTTCTTCGTTCCGTGCCGCTTGGCCGATACGATACCCGAACCGCGGAACGGTTGCGATCCAGTCCGCACCACTTTCGTTTTGACCAAGTACTTTGAGCAAGGCTGCGATCTGAACGGAAAGGTTGGCCTCATCAACGATCTGGTTTGGCCAGCCAGCGGATAGCAGGTTGCCGGTCACGGCACCCAGCAGGATCATCCAGTTTCTCATGCGGCGCCTCCTGATGGTGTTTCCCGCTCGTAGCACGACGGACCTTGGGGCGTGAAGCTCAACGGAACGAGCGGTGGTTCAAGCACTAGCTTCCTGGTCGAGGCTTCTGACGATGGCAGAGAGCTTCGGCCTTGTGGGACAGTGACCGTACGGGGTTGGCTGTTGGCGCCGGAAGTGCTTGGCGTCATCCAACCGGGTTTGGCCTTCGTGTTGCGGGAAGGCCTGAAAGTCGTTGCCCGAGGCAGTATCCTTCAGACAACGGTGGCACCCTAGCTATGGGCGTGGGATCAAATGTCCGCTTTGGCCAAAAGCGGACCTGGTGTTACCCCGGTGTTACCCGATCCTGCGGTGGAGTGGAACTTTCGAAGAGCCTGAGATTAAAGTCGATATTCGTCAGCACCTTGGGACTATCCGCCGTCCTCAATGTCCGATGGACGCTTGCCTTCTGTAGGCAGAGGTTCCCAGTTTGGTACTGCTGCACGGACTTTGCGCGAAGAACCTCAGCCGACCTTTTTCGCCCGCATCGAAGCAAGCATTTCGCGGCCCAGTTGAAGCGCTAGGGCGTCGTCTTCTTTGGCATACGCTGCTGCTTTGATTAGTTCGTGTTGTTGGTGTCGTGGTAACTCGCCATAGCTCCTCATGGTCACTATGACGTCATCGTGGCCGAGGTTCTGAGACCAGGCTTTCCTTGCAGCGTCGCTGAGTGGCAGTTCCATGCCCAATCGTGTGACCGTCTTACGAAATGAATGCGGGTTAAAGTACGGGAGGCCCGCAGCAAGGAACGCCCGCTGGAACACCGTTCGGATAGGATCGGCGTTGGCCCAGCAGGTTCTGCTGAATCCCTGGCGGGTGAAGTTCCCGTCTTCGCCGACTTTCACCTTGGCAGGTGGAAAGAGAGGGTCGTTCGGGCCGAAATCGTGAGTCTTTCGCAGATAATCGACCCAACTCCGCACGATGGCTTCGGCCTTTCCACCCACCGGGAAGAAGGTCGTATCGATGCCCTTGGAAAACTTGGTTCTCACCTCCCGCCCGTCCTGAAACACCGAACCGGCCTCGAGGTCGACATGCTTGAGGCGCAAGGATGCCACGGCGTCGTCCCGCGCAGCAGTGAGGATCGTGAACGCCATCAGCGCTTGGTCACGTAGTTCGACCGCAGTCCCAACTGGCATTGAATCGATAACGAAATGAACCTGCTCGAGTGTCGGTACTCGATCCGGACCACTGATTTTTGCGGCGGTGCGGTCCTTCAGCGATGTCTTGAAGTAATCTGCGGCAGTCTTGGTGATCCGGCCGCGATAGCCCGGTTGGTCGGACAGCCAGGTAAAGAACTTTCGAAGTGCGGCCAGCGTGGAATATACCGTCGCCTTGCTTAGCTTGTCGCCCGTTCGAATGTTGGATTGGTCGGCAAGATGCTGCTTGAACGAGATGGCGAGTTCGGTGCGATAGCGCCCAAAATCGCGCCAGCCTGAATGAGCTTCGTATCGGGCGATCGCTTTTGCCTCTGCCTCGATGGAGTGGATATTCAACTGCCCATGCTCCTTGAGGTATTCGAAGTAGCGACGCTTCAGCCGCTCATTCTTGCCATTGGTTTTCACGGGACATTTCCCTTCTCTGCCGAGTCACAGTTGGCGCTGGGGGCGGATGCATCGCCTATGCGTGCTGGTAGCTTCCATACAGAGAGTTGGTCGAGCGCGCGAAAATGAGTAAGCCGGGCGACCCCGACCCGCTGGCTCATCATCCGATTGCAATCCGGACAGATCCCCGAGACCTTCCAAACCTTGGCATTTAGCGGTTCGATTTCGACCAGGTCACCGGCGGGACGCTGCGCCTTGTGACAGGGAGCACAATAGATCTCAGCCGGGCCGCATGGCCGTTTCCCCGCCGCACGGCGCGATGCATGGAAGGCGTTCAGAACGTCCCCCTTGACGAGCGCTGGCCGTTTTTCGTCGATCGGCTCCAGCCCCAAGCGAAACCAGCTGCGAACGGTGTTGCGGTGGCAGTCGTACAGAGCCGCCATGTCGGCAACGCTATATGTGAAGAGCGCTTTGGCCAGCCGGGGATTTGGGCGACGCCGACGCATCGGCGACGCCTACTCGGCCACCGAGGTTGAGCGTCGCGGCTCGCTAATCCGCGATTGGGCCCAGGTGTCGAGGTCTGACGCCGCATAGAGGGGAAAGCGGCCTGCCTTGCGGAAAATCGGTCCACCACCGACTACCGCGAGCTTGGCCAGCCATTTGGGCGAGCAGGGCATGCCCCAGGTGGTCCGAACGTAGTGCGCGGCGTCGGTGCGGCGAAGGTATCTAGTGGTGGTTTCAGTCATCTGCATTCTCCTGCTTCGCGATCAGGGTTGCCCGCGATTGCTGGAGGATGAAGTGACTTGAACCGCGACCCGGAAAAAGGCGCCGCGAAATCCGGTTGGGCGATTATTTCTGACTTCGCAACTCGCGGTGTCGCGCTCGAATGCCAGTCTCGATCGCCTTGGGTTTGGCCTGCGGCTTATCCGCGTGCACCTTCGCCAGCCACTGGGACAAATCCTTCGATTCTGCGACGACGCTTTCTTTCATCTCGCCATTGCCCGCTCGCCGGTCGAGCTCAGCCACGACCAGATGCATTGATGTCGGCCTTCCGGGCGCGCCTGACGCCATCGGCGCGAGGGATTGAAACGGCCAGCGCTCACGCACATCGCCCTTCTCAACCATGAGTTGTGTCCAGTGGTCCTTGTGGCGACTTATCAGGGCATCGTCGAAGCCGTTTCGCCAGTGTTCCTCATCAATGTAAGGGTAGCACCTGAGGTAGACCGTATCGCTCAATATGAGGTCGATCGATGACTCGGCAAACGGGTAATCCACACGGCAGCCGGCAAAATGATATCCGGACACTCTTTCACGAGCGCCCGATTTTAGGCCCACAACGCGAACCTTTTCCGAAGCCACTGCGCCGAGTAACTGCTCGAAGGCTGGGCCCCAAACGGTGTTGTCCGACGGATCAAAATCGATAGTGCCACCCTCGGTTGCAATCCACTGTGCAGCGCAGCCTAGCGGTATGTACCCATCCCCCTCGGGCGGGACCAACGGAGGTAGAATGACTGCCTCACGACGCGGCCCCCAAAGATGACGGACGCCTTTGGAGGGGAGGAGTGGATCGACATAGTCGGCACTTCCCCCTGCGCGTCCGACTTCATCGCGGTGGTCGCTGAAGTGCGGCTCTAGCGCATGCCATTCCGAAGCCGGAATGAGAGTACGACTGCCGCTTGTTCGTGCTACGCCGGTCGCGGGCAAGAGCCCTTCCTGCAATATACTCCAAAGCGCGTCGCGAGCGTCGGCTACGCTCATCACTGCCGGCTTCCCGTCCTCCTCCATTCCCCCAACGATCGCAAGCAACTCGAGCCCCAGAGATGTAGCCGGCTCCAGGTGGTAGAGTAGCCAGCCTCTGTGAACTTCCCCGCCCGGTCCGTCGCGCCAGCTGCCGCGGCGCCAGATCGGGTATCGTGCGCGATATTTGTTCCAGGCCAGCCTGACCGCGTCGACCGAGCGCATTGAGATCCAAGCCATTGCCATGGGAAAGGTCCATTGCTGCTCGGCCAAAGGGTCGTACGCGGCGATGTCGGGTTCAGGTGCCAGTGGCGCCCATCCGCGCCGGGTCGCTTCGGCCTCAGCTTCAGCTGGCTTCGCGCGGTCAAACTTCAGTTCATCGAAAAGATCTTCGCGCGAGTTTGCGTCCAACAAGCTCAATGGTTCACACCTCGGAACGTCCGCAGCCAGAAACTCAGAAGATCAGGCTAGCAGATCAGGGCAGAACTTGGGGACGTCGAGCATTTTGGCGCCCTGGGCTCTCAACAGAATTGTGCTCCTTTCCGCCGAGCTGCCTGAAAGGGATGATTTGGAGATGAGCAGGAAAGATCGGTGGCTTTGGGGGGACGGCGGCGGCGGCCTGTCGGGCGGAGGCTGTAGCTGAAGGCGGGTGGCGCCCCTTCGCAATAACCACCGGCCGGTGCTGATGCCGGAGGTCGAACTCAGCCAGGCGCGGGTCGAAGGCCTGTGGGCGCGCGATCGTGTGGCGCTGGTGAAGTGCGGTTTGAGGCTCGGCGACCTGGTCGCGTTCTGTGAGGATCTGTCGCTGCGGTTGTCGGCCGCAAATTTGCGGAAGTAGCTGCCCGATGGTGCGGCGCTCAACGTCAACACCGCCGGCGTCACGGCGACCCGTGCGGGGAGGCGGTGCGTTGGAGGACAGTCTGTCCGAGATCATGCGGGCCGTCGGCCGGCTGGAAGCGACGATCGAGGGGCTCAAGGAGGATATAGTCGACGGAAAGGAAAGTCGCGGGCGTATCCACTCGAAGCTCGAGAAGATTGAAGAGGACGTGGTGATCGTTGGCGCGACAGCAGCTCAGGCGCGCGACAAGGCGAACGTCGTCGGCGACCTGGTGGCGCAGGACGTGAAGCCGGTCACCGATGAGATCAAGCTGATGGGGCTCGGCGCCTTGGCGCTGCTCGGCTTTGCGTTCACACTGCTCGGCATCAGCTTGGCGACAGTTGGGTCAGGGTTCTTTCGGCGATCCGGGGGTGGCTGCCGCGTCCCTAGAGACGCACGTCGGGCTCCCGCGCGAATTGGCGATTGATCGCGGGGGGACCTGCATCTGGCCCTATTGCACGAAACGCAAACCAACCTAATGTTTAGTATCGATGCTCCGGGTCCAGCAGTAGTTCAGCGCCATGGGCCCATATTTGAGGGTCGCGTGCTCAGGGGGCGTTACGGCATCGGGTGGATGGTTGCAGCTTGGCTGGCCATCGTCGTTCTAATCGCTCTTGGCATCGTGCTGGTGGGTCAGTTCGCCAACTGGCGATAACCCAATGCATCGGATCGATTTTTCAGGTGCGGAGTTCCTCACGGGTCTGAGGAGGCCGCGCGATGACACGTTACTTTTTTGACCTACATGACAGCGACGATGGTGTTTTCCAGGACCGAGAGGGTCAGGAGCTTACCAATGACGAGCAAGCTCGGATCCAGGCTGCGCACACCCTCACGGAGATTGCTCGAGACTGTCTCCCCAAAGACGGCTTGCTCAGGGATCTAAAGGTGCTCGTTCGCACCGACGCTCACGGACCGCTGTGGGAGACCAGACTGCATTGGGAGACGCGCCACCTCAATGGCCAAACCGAAACAGAGTAACGCCAACCCACTCGAGGAGCCGGGCCAGTACCCCCTAGCCCTTCTTGCGATTGGCGGCGGCATCAGCATCTGCCCGGCTCGGGCCGGCCTTCCGGATGATCTCGCGCGCCTCGTCGAGCGTGATGCCGTGCTTGTCGGCGAAGTAGCTCACTTCGTACTGCTGCTCAGCCGCAACGCGAGACCGGTCCTGCTGTCCCTGGTTGCTTTTGTCGTCGGCCATCTTGTCTCTCCACCGGAACTGATGATGGAATTGCCAACGTCACGGCCGAGCTTTGGTTTCCGCCTTCTGTTAGCGGAGCGGGACCGCCGATTTGGGCGACCCCGCTCCATTCTTGATGTCCCCAGGTTGCGGCCACAGGGCATCAATACTTTGGCGATCCGGCGAGCGAACCTGAGTTGCAGCGTTGCCCGCCGGACCGTTGGGCCTCCGGACCAAGGGGCGGGCCGGAGGCGACTTAGGAATTTGCCAGCGATTCAACCTACCGCGACGTGTTGCGTTCCGGATGGCGACTTCAGTCGCCAGCGGTCTGAAGTCGCCATCCGGAAAGGACTTACCCGCCCTGGGGGACGCGAGGAATAGAACTGTGGCATCCCCGCCGCAAGCAAGACGAAAAAGTGTCGCAAAACCGACTTGTCACTTGCCCGGAAGCTCATTGATCTATCAAAGACATGCCAGTTGATGAAGAGGACGCGTCATGAATCTTAGATTTCTACTGTCAGTCTCAGCGGCAGCCCTTGTAGTGGCGGCAGGCGCGGCCAACGCCGCCGATCTGATTGTCGATGAAGCGCCCGTGATGGCCCCCGCGGCTGTATCGGGCATCAAGGGCGTAGTGGACGTGGGTTTGCTCGCGACCTAC
>NZ_JBFUFI010000020.1:0-48686 GCF_056403495.1 Devosia sp. P2_G7 | reverse complement strand
GACCGGGTGGGCTGCGGGTCGCTGCAGTTCAGGCGGAAACCATCACGGCAAGGACCGGTTCGCCGGTCAAGCCGCTATCACGCGAGGGYYGCTCGATGCGGAGTGGCCCAAGGGASGAAGCCTGGCACGCATGAGCYGGGCGGGAGCAAGGAAACGCGGTGCTGGCATTCCGGCCGCCGACYGAGCTGCCATCGTTCYCGCGATGCGGCAGGGGATGCGCCCCGGCACTGGTGGCATAGGCCCAAAACCCCGGCCGGCCGGCGAGGCGTGAGCCTCTTTCATCTGCGGACTACCGCTACGGGGCAAACGCCTCGCCGGTCCCGCTTCGTTCTGTCCGAGAGGGCAGAGTTCTTTGAAAACTCCGAAGCCCGGTGGGCTGTCGGATGCATCAGCTTGACCTGCGGTTAGCGGCGCGCTCACCCACCCACCGGCCGGAGGAAGCGGGGTGCCGCTACGCCTCGACGTCCACAGCCTTCACCGGCTCCGGCAGGTCCATCGCCTCGACCTCGGCAATCAACTGCTCGATACGGTCGACGCGGTCGATGTGCCGTTGCTCCATCGAGAAGTTCAGCGTCATGTACTCGCGGCCGGGACAGAAGGTGGCGATGTTGGTGGCCGAGTGCCAGGCGCCGCAATAGATCGGCTCCATCATCCACTGGGTCACCGGTCCGAGCGTGCGGTGCGGCGGCACCAGGGTCAGCACCGTGTCGATGCGGCCCGAGAAGCGCCAGAAACGCGCGCCGTAGAGGAACGGGAAGAACTGGTGGAGCTTCCTGTGCATGGCGAACAGTGCCAGCACGCGGACCTGGTACGAGGTGATGTCCTTGTTCTCGATCTCGCTGACCACCTTGTCGACGGACCGGACGTACTCGACGAAGTCCATCGCATAGGGAAACTTCGCCTCCAGCGCACGGACGCGGAAGAAATCGTCGTCGGCCTCGGTACGGCGCGTGTCGAGCATGGTGTAGGCGGCAGCGATCACCGCCTCGTTGAGCCGCCGGTCGGTGTCGGAATGCAGCGCATGGGTGACGATGGCGAAGTACAGCGAACGCTGACGCACTCCGAGCAGGCTGGCCAACCGGCGTAGGCGGTCGCGGCGCAGCGCCAGGGTCTTGAAGCCCCAGGGCTTCTCCGCCGGCGACAGGATGTGGGCAAAGAACAGGTGCAGTGCGACGCCGAGGCCGGCTTGCAGCGCACCTTTGAAGCGCGCGCCGAAACTGACCTTGTTGGCCTTGTTGGACTGGATGCCGTGCCCCGCCGTCTGCGAGCGCGACAAGAGCGCCGAGTCCGAGCCCTCGAGCACGCAGTGCGCGGCGCGCACCTGGATCACAGAAATTCGCCCCTCGGCGTCCGGGCCGTCCTTCAGCGTCGCCGCCATGAAGCGGAACAGCGGCAGGTCAGGATGATCGAAGATGTCGGCGCTCTTGCTCAGCCACTTGTCCGGGTAGCCGTCGAAACTGTCGACCATCTCTACCGAGGTGATCGCGTCGAGCTGGGCTTCGGTGAAAGGATGACCGGGACGGGCGCCAACAAAGCCATGCGTCAACTGCGGAGCAAGGCCCACGACCTGCGCCACCAGTTCCTTCAGCTTCGCTTTGTCGAACTTCTCCTTGGAGAAGGCGGTGAAGAAGATGGTGTCCTTGCCGGCAAACAGGAACCATTGGAAGTTAGTGAACAGCGCCTGCGGGTTCTTCTGAACTGCTGCAAAGGCAAGGTCGAGCGCCTCGGCATGACTGCTGGCGAAGCTCGACGACGAAAAGCTTTTCATGGATCAACCCGAATAAAATCCCTGTTCTATAAGCCACGTGTTGGGCTGGAGGGTCAATCGGTTAGGACCACAGCTATCATAGGCCAGAGGTACGTGTTGCGTTGCGACCCCACGCGCCGTAAAGCTCTTGCCGATAGTTTCAATCCTAACTGTGCCTCGTTCGAGGCTCCCCCTTGCGCATCATCCCCCTCGTCCTCGCGGTCGCGCTGTTCATGGAAAACATGGACTCGACCGTCATTGCGACCTCGCTGCCCGCGATCGCCGCCGATATCGGCGCCGAGCCGATCTCGCTTAAGCTGGCGCTCACCGCCTACTTCGTGGCGCTCGCCATCTTCATCCCGCTCTCGGGCTGGATGGCCGACCGATTCGGAGCCAAGAATATCTTCCGCGTTGCCATCGTGGTGTTCATGGCCGGCTCGATCTGCTGCGCCTTCTCGGATTCGCTGCTGACGTTCGTCCTGTCGCGCTTCCTCCAGGGCATCGGCGGCTCGATGATGACCCCGGTGGCGCGGCTGGTGCTGGTGCGGGCGACGCCGCGCAACGAGCTGGTGTCGGCCATGGCCTGGCTCACCATCCCGGCACTGATCGGCCCGATCACCGGCCCGCCACTGGGTGGCTTCCTCACCACCTACCTCAACTGGCACTGGATCTTCTGGATCAACGTCCCGATCGGCATCATCGGGCTGGTGCTGGTCACCAAGTTCCTCAACGCTGTCGAAGGCCGCAACGAGCGGCCGGTCGACGTGCCCGGGCTGGCCCTCTCGGCCGTTACCTTCGCCGGCATCATGTTCGGCTTCTCGGTGATCAGCCTGCCAGCTATCCCGACGGTCGCCGGCTACGCTTCAATCGTCGTCGGGGTGATCGCCGGGTTGCTCTATCTCCGTCACGCCAAGCGGACCGAGTTCCCGATCCTCGATCCCAGGATGTTCCGGCTGCCGCTGTTCCGCAACGCCATCATCGGTGGCTCGCTGTTCCGCATCGGCATCGGCGCTTTCCCGTTCCTGATGCCGCTGATGCTGCAGCTGACCTTCGGGCTGACGCCGTTCGAATCCGGCCTCACCACCTTCATCGCCGCGATCGGCGCGATCCTCTCGAAGTTCGGCGCCGAGCGGCTCTACGCCGCCTTCGGCTTCCCGCGCACCCTGATGATCACGGCACTGCTCGGCTGCACCTTCCTTGCGGTCAACGGCTTCTTCACCCCGGCGGTGCCGCACTGGCTGCTGATGGCCTCGCTGCTGTTCGGCGGCCTGACGCGCTCGTTCTTCTTCACCGGCGTCAATGCCCTGGTGTTCGCCGATGTCGACGAAGCGCAGGCCAGTCAGGCTACCGCGATCAACGCGGTGAGCCAGCAGCTCAGCGTCGCGGCGGGCGTCGCGGTCGCAGGTGGCTCGCTCGAGATCGCCTCGAACATGCATGGCGGCGACCTCGGCCTCGCGGACTTCCACATCGCCTGGTTCGTCGTCGCGGCGGTCGCCATCTGCAGCGCCATCCCGTTCATGCGCTTGCCACCCGACGCCGGCAGCGACGTCTCCGGGCACAAGGCGAGGCCCATCGCCAAGCCGGTCCCGGCGACACTCTGATTAGGTCCGAAACCCGATGTCCGCCCTCCGCCTGACCCCGCTGATCCTCGCCGTGGCGCTGTTCATGGAGAACATGGACTCGACGGTGATCGCGACCTCGCTCGCCGCCATCGCCCACGACATCGGCACCGAGCCGATCGCGCTGAAACTGGCGCTCACCACCTACATGGTGGCGTTGGCGATCTTCATCCCGGTTTCGAGCTGGATGGCGGACAAGTTCGGCGCCAAGCGGGTCTTTGCCTGGGCGATCGTCGTGTTCATGGCCGGATCGGTGTGCTGCGCCATCTCGGATTCGTTGCTGACGTTCGTGTTGTCGCGGTTCCTGCAGGGCATGGGTGGCGCGATGATGACGCCGGTGGCGCGGCTGGTGCTGGTGCGGGTCACGCCGCGACAGCAACTGGTCGATGCCATGGCCTGGCTTTCGATACCGGGGCTCGTCGGCCCCATTGTCGGGCCGCCGATCGGTGGCTTCATCACCACCTTCGCCAGCTGGCACTGGATCTTCCTGATCAATGTGCCGATTGGCATCCTCGGCATCATCCTCGTCAACAAGCACCTGCCCGACTGGCACCGGAACGAGCCGCGGAAGATGGATTTCACCGGCTTCCTGCTCGCCGGGTTGTGCTTCGCCGGCCTCGTATTCGGTATCTCGGTGCTGACGCTTCCGGCGCTGCCCGCGAGCTTCGGTTATGGCTCGCTGTTCCTCGGCGTTGTGGCGGCGGTCGCCTACTGGTTCCATTTCCGCCGCGCCGAGTATCCGCTGCTCGACCTCAGGATCTTCCGCCAGCCGCTGTTCCGGCTGACCATGATCGGCGGCACGATCTTCCGGTTGGGCACCGGGGCGATGCCGTTCCTGTTCCCGCTGATGCTGCAGCTCGCGTTTGGCCTCAACCCGTTCGAGAGCGGCATGGTGACCTTTGCCTCGGCCGTTGGGGCGTTCACCATGAAGTTCCTGGCGGAGCGCTTCATCGCGCGGCTGGGCTTCCGCAAGGCGCTGGTGATTGCCTGTACGATCACCGCCGGCGGCGTGCTGGCAATGGGGCTCTACACGCCCGACACGCCGACCCCGCTGATGCTCGCGCTGCTGGTGATCACCGGCTTCTTCCAGTCGCTGTTCTGGACGACGACCAATGCGTTCATCTTCGCCGATGTCGCCGACAAGGATGCCGGGCAGGCCAATGTGCTGAGCCAGGTGAGCGTGCAGCTGTCGCTCGCCTTCGGCGTTGCGATCGGCGGCGGCATTTTCGAAGGCGTGCACCTGCTGCATGGTGGCGCGCCTGATCTCAACGATTTCCACGTTGCCTTCTGGGTGATGGCGACGCTGACGCTGATCTCCGCACTGATCTTCCTGCGCGTGCCCAAGACCGCGAACATGCACAGCCACCGGGCCGAGAGCGGTGCACCGGCGGAGTGATCAGTCCGGCGCGTTGCCCTTGAAGCCGCGGGCCAGCAGGTAGGTCTCGGCGGAATCGGCGCGGCTGGCTTTGGGCTTGGCGTGGATGGTGGTGGCGAAGTGCCGCTTCAGGATGGCGAGCAGTTCGTGCTCGGTGCCGCCCTGGAACACCTTGGCGATGAAGGTGCCGCCAGGCGCCAGCACCCGCACGGCGAAATCGGCGGCGAGCTCGACCAGCGCGATGATGCGGATGTGGTCGGTGGCGCGGTGGCCGGTGGTGGGGGCCGCCATGTCGGACATCACGATATCGACCTTGTGGCCGCCCAGCGCCGCCATCAGGGCCGCGGGGGCGTCCTCGTCGTTGAAGTCCTTTTGCAGCAGGATCACGCCAGGGATCGGGGCCATCTCGAGGTAGTCGATGCCGACGATCAGGGGCTTTTCATCCGTCGAGCCGACGATCTGTGCAGCGACCTGCGACCAACCGCCGGGGGCGGCGCCGAGATCGACGATGCGCTGGCCCTTGTGGAACAGCTTGTAGCGCTCATCGAGCTCCTGGATCTTGTAGGCGGCGCGCGAGCGGTAGCCCTCGGCGCGGGCCTTGGCGACATAGGGATCGTTGAGCTGGCGCTGCAGCCACAAGGTGGAGCCGATCTTCCGGCCCTTCGATGTCTTGACGCGCACCTTGAGTTCGGTGCGCCGGCCGGGGCCTCCGGTTTTGACCATCAGCGGCTCCTGCGGTTATTGGCACGATCGGACCGGTCGGCGTCGATCAGCGAGATGAGAATGCCCTCGCGCAGGCCGCGGTCGGCGACGCGGAGGCGCTCGGTCGGCCATTCGCGGCGGATCGCCTCGAAGATGGCGCAGCCGGGCAGCACCAGGTCGGCGCGGTCCTTGCCGATGCAGGGGTGGGCGACGCGACGGTCGAAGCTCATGCCGAGCAGCGCCGTCATGGTGGCGTCGACATCGGCGCGGGTCATCCAGAGGCCATCGACCTTCTGGCGCTCGTAGCGTTCGAGCCCGAGATGGAGGCCGGCGAGCGTGGTGACGGTGCCGGACGTGCCGATCAGGTGCACGGGGTGCTCGGCGATCATCTGGCGGAGCTTTTCGCGGCCGCGGAACTGGCGAAGCTGCCCGGCGACGAACTCGACCATGTCCTCGAAAGTCTCGGGCGTGACGTGGACGCCGCCGAACTTCTCGGCGATGGAGACGACCCCAACGGGCAGCGACTGCCAGGAGCGGATGGAGGAGGACATGCGGCCCTGCCGGCGCGGCCGGCCGCCGCGGAAATCGAGCCAGGCGAGCTCGGACGAGCCACCGCCGATATCGAACATCAGGGCACCGGCGGATTCCTCTTCGATCAGGTCGGCGCAGCCGGTGACGGCGAGCGAGGCTTCGGTCTGGCGGTCGACGATCTCGAGCACCAGGCCCAGCTCGCGCTCGACGCGGGCGATGAACTCGGGGCCGTTCGAGGCAGAACGGCAGGCCTCGGTGGCGATGAGGCGCATGCGGGTGGGCTCGTGCTCGCGCAGCTTGTTGCGGCAGAGGCGGAGCGCCTCCATGGTGCGCTCCATCGCGGCATCGGACAGACGGCCGGTGACGGAGAGTCCTTCGCCGAGGCGGACGATGCGGGTGAAGCCGTCGAGCACGCGAAAGCTGTTCTCGTGCGGGCGGGCGATCAGCAGGCGGCAATTGTTGGTGCCGAGGTCGAGCGCCGCGTAGAGCGGCCCTCGCGACCGGCGCGAAGTGGGATTGCCTGCGGGGTGCGTCCGCCGCTCCGCTCCGCTCGATCCGGGATGCCCCCCGGGATTCGCGGTGGTCGGGGCCGGGCCTGCGCCCTGCCCGTCACGGTGCCGCTCCAGGCTCTCGGTCCCGGCTACGGCGGCGGACCGATCGGGATCGGTCAACCTTGCTCCATTTCCCCGCGCGGTCGCCGGCTGCCGGCCTAAGCCGTGGGCGCCCGACGCGGGTGTATTTCAGTGTCGCCGATGAGGGTAGAGGATGATCCCCGCCAACGCAACGCCCTGAATCTGCCGCAAAGTTGAACGGCGCGTGACCGCCGGATGAACGCTGCGAAAGGCGCAAAAGGGGTGTTGATCAGATGATCGATTGCCGCTAGAAGGCGCACCGAATGCTGCCGGTCACGCCGGACGGCATCCAGGCCTAGCGCTTGGGGAATAGTTCAATGGTAGAACTGCGGACTCTGACTCCGTCAATCTTGGTTCGAATCCAGGTTCCCCAGCCAGCCTATTTATATTAGCAAAATCAATATGTTAGAAACCGACCGGAACACTGGATCGGAACACCTTTTCGGGGTGCTGTCGTGGCGAAAAGGCCAACTAGGCAATGCAGAGCATCTAAGCGACTGTAGCTGCGACTGCGGAGCAAGTCAGGTGGCTCAGATCACACCCTCAGAAATCGCCGGCCTTTGGGGCGCCCTTCTCTCCACAGCGATCGCCGCTGTCGCCCTATAACGGCATTTCACTAGCGGGCCAAAGATACGGCTACATGTCGTGGGGCCCCTCGCCAACACCAGAAAAGCAGGTGACTCCGGTAAGCGGCTCACCGTGGACATCGAGAACTTCGGCAGCTCTCCAGCGCTGATTGAGGCTATCAGGATCAGGACCGTAAAGTGGGGCTGGAGAGGCTTCGCGACCACTAATCACTCGTATTTTGACGACACCACACCGCACAAGATCAGGCAGACGCTGCTGCCTGGGGACATCGTAAGCCAGCAGTTCAGCTTCTTCTCAGGCTGGGAAGCCGGTGTGGCAATAAGGGAGCTGATCGAGGTAGCGGTGTATCATCACCGGTCCAAGCGCCCTGTCACCTTGCGTTTTCGCGACCGCCCTCGTTCAAGATGATCGGCACGCCCGCGTCTTGCTGATCGAGGCGACGAGTTTCGCCTAGCGTGGCTGCGGTGACAAACCGTCAGGGAACTGCTCGTAGCCTCGAGTGTCCAGTTCCGGCCCACCGGCGACAAGTGAAAAGCTGGCTGCGGACTCTTCACAGAAGGGCATGCCACGCGCGAGTTGGGCCCACATGTCTCTGCCCAGCTGCCGAAGGTCGGGACTCTGCACAGCGCGTATCGAATGGAGCCACGCCATGACCCCCACCGCTACGTGGGGTTTTCCTTCACGCTGAAGCTGCTGGATCGTCTGGTTGAGCACTAGCGCGAAGTTCTCGGGCTGGTCGGCTAGCAACGAAGGACTCAGTAAGTTCCACCCCTTGGCGCGCTCTAGCAGGTGCCGCTGGTGGGTGGCCATCGCAAGGATCATCCCTAGTTCACTGCCGTCAAGTGCGCGCATCCTCTGCACGAAGTCCGTCAGTTCCTTTTGCTGAACCTTGGTTGCCCACCCTCCGATCTTGTTCGCTAGCCAAGACATCCCGCCGCCCCCAAGCCTGATGACGCTGGAAGACCTGTTATCATGAAATCGAGCACAAACGAAAACGCCCGGACGGTGAGGTCCGGGCGCTACAAGACTTGTGTCGGCGTTACGGGGCACACTTAGCGCGGGAAGCGTTCACCATCGCTACCAAGGTGGGGTTCAATGCCCTGGCCGCCGGAGGATCGAGCGGGTTCTGCTCGACCAGTTCAACAATCTGCTGGGCAAGCTCGACGGTGCTCACCTGCTCGTCGCCTTCAATCGCGTAGTCGAGCAGCAGCATGATCTCAACGATCAGGTCGTCGCGGGGGGAGGTCTCGTAGGTCGGGCTGGCGGTGATGGTCATACCCGTTCACCCCACACATGGGCGCGGTCGTCGTCGTTGAGGTCGTCGATGGTCACACCCGGCTCCGGCTGATCGCTGATCAGAAAACCCTTCTCGTTGGAACCGTAGAAGGTTGCGGGCACATATCCCTCGCAGGTGAGCCGGACACCCCGAAACGGCAGGTCGTCATCATCCGAGCGGAAGATCACGGTGGCGTTGGCCAGCCTCTCGATCGAGAAACTACCGGGGAGCATTTCCACAGACTCAGGCCGGGCAGGAAAGATCGAGGGAACACCCCGCCGGACCTTCAACTCAGAGACGAGACGGTGGTCGAACTTTTCCATGGTTGCCGGGGCAGCAGTGGTCAGGGTAGCATACGTCATGTCATATCCTCTTGGGTTTGACGCTTCGATTTGGTGAGCGTTCAGTTTCTCAGGCCGGGTGCTCACCGGTTCAGCTATAGCGGCGCGGCCCTCGGGTTGCGCCGTTTGCTATTCGGGAAGGCTTCGCCATCGGCGCGGTCGCTCTCCACGCGGGTTCACTCCGATTTTGGACTAGCTGAGGAGGCGGGCAGCGCTGCCGTCAGTCGTCGTGATGTTGGGGATCAGACAAGAGCCACATGAATCGTAGGAAATCCAATGGCGATTTATGGTGATTTGATTTTCTTGTATTTTCAGTTGGTTAGCGGTCTTCGTGCTTAACGTCGTCGAGCACTGAGGCGTGCCAGATGCCGCCGAACTCGCGAAGGGCTTCAACGAAGCAGTGCAGCTCGATCTCGCCGGTGCCGGGATTGGCCTTCACAGAGGCCAGCGCCGGGCGCTTGCGTGGCGGGTCCGTTGCGTCGGCGCGGAGAGTGCTGGCGAGTTACTTCGGAACCCCAGCCCAGCAAGCATCCACGACGCTCTCGCCGTAGTGCTGACCGGGGCTGATTGGTCGGAGTAGAGTGATTTCGAACACTCGCCCCCTGCCCGTCTTTGTCCTCGTCCCACTCTGCACTGTCAGGCGATGTAGCGCTGAGCACTATTGCTTTCCACCACCCGGACGCGGGCCGATTAAGTGTAGACATAGAGGGACGTGTCGAGCTACCGGAGAGCGCAACTAGATGAACACCGCATGACGAACCTGCCGAACGATTTTTCCAACAGGCAGCGGGTGGGAGGCGTTTGCGAGCGTGACGGCGACCAGCACGACACCCACGAACCTCGCAAATAGCAACGCCGAGCTCCGTGCGCTCTGGTCACTCCGAGAGAGGCATAGAGCGGACGGTGGTTGGTGGTCGCTCAGCGGATTCTCAATTCAAACAACGATCGCTCTGGAGCGCTTTGTCAGGCGCGCCATTGTCGAGGGACGACCGGATGCATACGCATTTGAGGCCGTCAGTGATTTTTCGACGACAGGCGAAAAGGTTTGCCTCACGCAGGTAAAGCGCACTCTTACGCGATCGACGCTGGCCGCTGCCGTCAGCGAGGCTCGGACTGTCCTCGATCTCTGCTCCCCGGAGTTCGCCGAGAAGGTCGAGTTCCAGATTGTTTGTGAGCGCGATGAGGCAGGGCTAAAACCTTCAGACCTCAAACCTTCAGAGGTTTTCGACAATCCGGCGGCTACCACCGCCGATCTCAGCAGGGTTTTGGCTCGATTTAATCCCAGCGCGGCCGTCAAAGTCACGAGTAACCCCGGCCTTTCATTGCGGAGAACTCTGCTGTCCGCTGGGGTCCGCGATCCGGACCGTGTTGCTCGAGACGCACTCGGCACACTTTTCGACGCGTTTGACGGGCGAAATCGCGACGGCGTAGACGCCGCGGTGATGCGCGCGCTCTCCGATATTAGGGAGAGTGCACGGATCGAGGATATCGTCCCCGGGCGCCTTCTGACGGCAGAAGAGTTCGAACCTGTCGTGAACGCGGGTAGGAGGCTGTTCATCGGGGCGCGGCCTCGGCTTTCTGACCTCGTCAAGGGGCGGTTCCTCGAGCGAGCCGAGGCCTTGCCGCCGTTGGTGGAAGTTGCCAAGGACTGGCTATCTGGACTCGACCAAAGTTATGCTGATGACGACCTTCGCCTTCCGGTTCTATGGCTCGAAGGGCGACCAGGCGATGGAAAGTCGATACTGACGCTCCAACTGCTTCGGCACCTGGTGGTGACGCTCGGGCGTCTTTCATCCGTTGCTGAACTCGCGAGCGCTGACGAGCTCTCGCGATGGATGACAACCGCGGCATATCGAGACGCAAACAATCAGGCGGAGATAGGGTTCATTGATGACCTCGCCGGCTATGTCGACCGACGGGGACTCGATGCGCTCATCGACAAAGCATTCTATCGCGGTTCCCCTTACGTCGGCCTCATAACCTGTGGAACAACTGAAGACGGAGCACTTTTCAAAGCTAGTCGACGTGTCGCCCTAACCGCCGCCAAGATAGGGCGCCCAAGCACCTCGGACCTTGAGGCACTACGGAGGTGGGCACAAGACAGGCTGGGACGAAAGCTGTCTGGGACCCATGTAGATGGGACCAGCATCTCGGATTTCGTGGTGAGCCTAACGCTCGAAGAGTCTCATCAGCCACGCGCTAGGAGCGGGCCGTCGGATAGTCTAAGGACGGCGATGGCGGTGAACGCCCTGGGGCTCGGCGCGCCGCGGTCACTTGTCGACGACATCGAAGTGTTGACCTACGCCGCCGAGCGGCCGGACATTGAGCTCTCGCCAATGGAAGAGACGTCCGGTGTGCGCCTCGCTCACGCGGAGGCTATCTGGCGCCTTTATGTCGATGCTGCTGGGGAAGCAGAATTGGCGGGATTGTGGGGTTCTGACCTTGGTCGAGCTCTAGCGATCCGTGCCTCCAATGGCGAGTCGACCGAGGCGAGAACGTTGCTAGGCGAGCTAATCAACACCAAGCAAGCCTCCTCACGACTTCGGCGCTATGGAAGTCACGCGCCAAACACGACACTGCTAGACGCGGTATTTCACACGTTTACCGACGGTAGTTCGCTGCAGTCGGGCGCGCCCCTGCTGCGCCTGTGGCTAGTTGCCGCTCTTAATGGACGGCTTGCCGCGATTGATGCGGCCACCCTGCGCGAAGAAGGACGCCAAATACTCGCTGTCGAGAGCATCTCGGAGGATATCAAGTCCGAGGTAGCAGCGGCGCTGATTTTGATTGGGCGCGTTAATGACAGTGCAACGAGGGCAGCAGCGTCCTTCCTAAAGGGCGCGGGTCCGGTCCCGGCTGCCGCGAAATATGCGCTCAACGCGCTATCCAAGGATTTTCAAGGGCAAACAGCTGAGGTCGCCATATCCTGGCTAATCAAAAATCGTCGAGATCCGGCGATCGGTGATGTTTTGGGTCGCGTTCTCAACAACCGAGCGCCGCTAAAACTCCAGGATTTGGGCTTCGAGTATGTGAAGCGGTTTATGGGGCGCCCCGAGAGCGGTCCGGTTCTCACAGCGCTTCGTGTGTTCGGAAGCACGAAGCAGTTCCATTCGCTACAGGATGAATGGCTCGCCCAATCGAACGATGCGCCTCGGGCGCTAGGAATCTATAGGGATCAGCTTCAGAGTGCCCGCTGGCGCCAGTTTGCGGACCGTGCGCTGGCGTTCATCAAGATGCATCCAGATATCCGGGGTGGACAAGCTATCCTATCGCTTCTTTTGCGGAAGCGGAGCGGCGACCCTGAGGTGCTGGCAGCTGCAAGAGGATGGTTGGACCACTCTGTTGACTTGGGCGTTGCAACCCCTGTGCTCACGGAGCTTGTCGCGATTCGACCGCTCGACGCAGCTGATCTGGAAAGAGCACTGCAGCACGTGAATCGTGCTGCCCCGGGCTCAACTTCTCTCTTCGCAACCCTAGCCGTCGTCCTCCAGGCGTCGTCTCCACCTGACATCGCCATCCTGCGCAGTAGGCTGCCACGACGTCTCGTGGGTATCTTCGATCAAGCAAGGTCAAGGAGATTCCCGACCCTTACTGGGCGCCTTAAGATTTTGGACGACCGCCTTCGCCGTCAACTATGAATGATATTACGTTGTTCTGATCGTTCTCACGACGCGATCAGAACAACGTCGGTTTAGCCAATGGCAGCTCCGGGTCTTCCATGTAGCCGATCGACACTACTCGAAGCACGCCCGAAGGTAGCGGTCGCTGCAGCCTGGGCCCCTCCTCCCGAGGCAGTAAGCCCAGTCTCGGTTTCTTCGGCGTGGTCAGGATCACAGGCATCCAGTCGGCGTTGGGCGTGATCGGCGCCAGCATATCAGGGCAACGCCGGTTTGCGGCACCAGATTTCCGATGTTGGGATTGACCTCAAAGTGGAACATGCAGGGCACAAACAGTCGCAGTGCGTCGAAATTGGTGGAGTAACCTCCCCTTTTGTTGACTGTGTCCAATCCTAGTGCAATCCGGCGTCGGTCAGATTGAACGCTGCCCCACAATGGCACTCGAGGTCATCCGCCTGCTCGGGCCTAGCTAAACGTGGCGACCCCGGTTCATCTCGGCTTGGCCGTGAGGTTGAAGTTGACCGACATGCAGTCGCATCTTAGCGACTCAGGCTTCCCTCGAGGAGAAGGATGGACCCAACCTTCGCAATCCGGACAGCGCAGCGTTCTAACCAGATCCTGAAATGCTGCGACGACTGGTTCGAAGTCCTTCTGCCCGAAATTCGCCCAGGCGTTGAAATGCACGGCTGGGTTCACGGCCCACTGCTCAACATTGCTGGCCTGGCTGGCGGCGGCAAGAGTGGCCTTTCGCTCCGCTATCGCGACCTTCGCGGCTTCGTTCCCCCAAGATTGGGCGGCGTCCCATGCCTTCACGTAAAGCTCTTTGCTCCGGCTCAGCACTGCCGGCATGAGTTCGCCGAGTTCGTATTTTCCATCTGCGTGAAATGTCGGCCGGGCAGACAGCTCGTCAGCCAGGACCCACGCGAGATACTCCAGATGGCGCCGGAGGGCAGCCGCCGCTGTTTCGACTTTGCCCTTGGCGAGCGCCGACGAAATGTCTTCCCAGACGTCTGAAGCGGCCTCAACAAGCGGCCCACTGTCGACGCTCCAACCATAGAACAGCATCGATGTTTTCGCGCTTACCAAGCCCTCGGAACGCATCTGTTGCGCCCACAGCCGGTCATGTGTGGTGATTACGAACTGGGTATCCGGGAATTGGGCCTTCAGGAGCCTGCAAAACTGCCGCCGATGGTCTGAATCGACCGACATCACGACGTCGTCCAGCAAGGCAATCGTGAACTCCTTGCCGAAAAGACGCTTCATGAGCGCTAGGTAGAGGCATACACCCATGCCATCCTGATGGCCTTCGCTGTGATAGGCGGCCGGCGGGTAGAGTCCGCGCTCGTAGAAATTGACCTTGAGATCAACTTTTCCTTCGCTGGGCTTCAGCTCGGCTGTGAAGGCGGCCTCGTCGTCCTCATTGATCATCCGATAGTAGTCGCTGAACTCCGCCTGGATGTCGGCGTAAAGCGCGTTGAGCTCGTCCTCCATGGCCCGGCAGTATTCTTCGTAGGCGATCTTGGCGACGACGCTGGCAGACTTAGCTGTCGCCTCGGTGCGCGTCGCGGCGCGATAGTCCTCTAGACGTAATTGAGCTGTGCTGAGGAAGGTCTGTGCCTCAACGGCCGCGCTCTGATCGGGCCTGGCCTCAACTGCCCGCCTAAGAGCGTTGAGGTTGTCCGCGAGGGCCGCAGGGACCGCGTGCCAATCGGCTTCTAGCCTGTCCTTCAGTCCAATCAGCCCGTCGAACGTGCCCAATTGCATCTTGAGTGCCCCAAGGTCCTTACCCCATTCGTTGATCGCAGTCAGCGAAGCATCGTCATTCTCGCCCTTGGCAATCCGGTGTGCTTGACGCAGCAGGACAAGGAGGCCGTCGACCTGACTCCCTATTGCGGCCCCATGACGAAGAAGCTGATGTTGTAGCACGCCAGCATCTTCGGACTTCGACATCTTTCCCCTCAGATGCTCGAGGAGGTGGGCCTCGTCGGGCCATCGATGGTCACACAGCGGACACTCTGCGCCATCAACAAGCGCAAGGCCCTTTTCTATCAGCACCCTTCGCTGCAACGAGGAGAGTAACGCCGGGTCGCGCTCGAGGCGCTCGATGCCCGATTGAATCGAAGCGCTGTCGCCCGCCACTATCAAGGCGATGTTCACAGTGGCGTCGTCGAGCGCCGCCAGATCGCGGAGGGCTGTCGTCTTGTTGAACGGCGGCGCCTGGCCGGGGTCGGCGATGCCCGCGTCGAGCCGGGTATCCTGGGTGAACTCGGCGATGGCTGGAAGCTGCAGCACCATCCGCCGCTCATTGACGGCCTTCAAAAGATCAGGAACAGAATTTGTTTCAATGCCCAGGTGGCGCTGCAGAGTGGAGCGGCTGGCGGCGACCAGGCCTGTAGCGCTCTTCAGAGCGTTCGTTAGCTTGTTTTGGGCGCCATGGAGGGCCGCGCGTGTCTGGCCGATCTCCTCCAGCTTGAGGATAGTTTGGATTTCCTCGGAGCGCTTGCTTGGTTCAACGAGGATGAAGCGGAGGATGTCGCGGCGGGCCAGGGTAATCTCGGGGTGTTCCGACAGTTCCTCCAGGACTGCCTTCACGTCGGGATCGTTGGGGACAATCGTCGGCTTGCTTGGCGCGGCGACTTTCCTTGTGATTGTCGCCTTCTTGTTGAGTGAGGGAATGAACACGCTCAACCTGACATAGGCGGCATCCGGAAAGTCCACCATGTCCACGTGCGGGCCATGTTGGGCGACGCTGAGCCCCTTGGTGCCACGGCCGCTCAGACGTCCAATGTCGCCCGTCAGCCCGAACTCGATTGCGTCGATCACCCCACTCTTGCCAGAGCCGTTAGGCCCTGAAATTGCGAAATTCGTCCGATCGAAATCGATATCAAGCCGACGAATGCCGCGCACTTCCTCGATGTGCGCCGCCTCGAGCTTGATCATTTGACCACACCGCCGCGGGGCGTGGTGAACACCTGAGTGAAATCGTCGGCCTTCGGCTTCTTTCCTCGGCCAAGGAGTTGACGCAGCTCGGCGATTTGGGCGGGGTCGATTTCTTCCCTCTCTACGAGTGCCGCCAGAAATTTTTCTGCAATCTGCTGTTGAAGGCTTGCCATGGACAGGACTCGTTGGTCGACTACTGACACAATTCTACCGTGGCGTAGGCTTCCGGCAATGTGGCTTCCATCGATACTATGAAGCATCGCTTCACGCGAGGGCAGTGGAACGACCGTTGTTCACGCTGGTCGCAGCAGCCGGCGAAACCGGCTGCCCCTACTAAACGATGGCCCCCGGGAGAGACCGGTCATCGCTCCTAATACAGCCAGAACCATCAGGTAGCCCTGTGATCAGACCGCTTCGTCACCCTTACCTTCAACTAGGCCGTCAGCGGGCGTCCGATCCAAACCGACGCAGGCGTCGAGCCGTTGCGTAATAAGTGAAAGAGTGACTAGCGTATGCAGCGCCGGGTTATCGGCAAAAGCCGCGCAGGCGAGCGGAGCGAGTATTCCAGTTGAGGATGGCGGGTCGGAGTTCCCTCCTCAATAGGTGCTTGCCTTGATGCCCTTCGGGAGCGTTTGAGCCCGCAGGCACGGCATGCCTCCAACAGACGCGTCGGCTATCCGGTCGCGTCGTCAGTCCTCACATCCTGTTATCAGCCGCCCTTGCCGAAATCGTCGACGGATTCCACGTTGTGCGAACGCAAGGAGCTTGCCCGTGATCAACCCGTTCTTTTCTAACTGGACTACGCCTTATCAAGCACCGCCGTTCGACCTGATCGAAACCAGGGACTTCAAACCGGCTTTCGTGCAGGCGCTCGAACTGCACCGGGCAGAAGTCGCGGCAATCGGCGCCAATAAAGCTGGCCCGACCTTCGAAAACACGATCGCCGCTCTGGAGCGCTCCGGAAAGCCGTTGCGCCGTGTCGAGATGGTGTTCGGCCAGCTTTCATCGGCCGCCACTACTGACGAACTGCAGGCCGTCGAGCGCGATGTCGTCGTGCTGGTTGCTCGCCATTGGAATGGCATCTTCCTCGATCCCAAGCTGTTCGCTCGCATCGATGCGCTCCAGGCTCGGCGCAACACGCTTGGCCTTGATCCCGAGGCCATGCGCGTCCTCGAGCGCTACCATCTCGATTTTGTCCGAGCCGGCGCTCGCCTGACTGATGACGAGCGTGATCGCTTCGCCTCCATCGTCGAGCGCCTGGCTTCACTCGGCACCAAGTTCGGCCAGAATGTCCTCGCCGACGAGCAGGAAACGGTGTTCGCCCTCACCGAGACTGAGGTGGCCGGCCTGCCCGATTTCGCGCGCGCCGCTGCCGCCGAGACCGCGCGCGACCGCAAGCTAAACGCGCCCTACGCCGTCACCACGTCGCGCTCTAGCGTCGAGCCGATCCTGCATTTCGCCAAGGATCGTGGCGTGCGCGAGAAGATCTGGCGCGCCTTCGTGCTGCGCGGCGCCAACGGCAACAAGAACGACAACTCCAAAGTCATTGAAGAGATCGTCTCGCTTCGCGCCGAGCAGGCACGGCTCCTCGGCTATGATAGCTACGCCGCCTATAAGCTCGCCGACTCCATGGCCGGCACGCCGGCCGCGGCGCGCGGACTTCTCGAACAGGTGTGGGAAGGCGGCCGGACCAAAGCCGAGGCCGATCGTCTCGCGCTACAGGACCTAGCCAGGTCCGATGGCCAGTCGGCCGCGCTCGAAGCCTGGGACTGGCGCTACTTCGCCGAAAAGCTCCGCCTCGCCCGTTACGATTTTGACGAGAACGAGCTTAAGCCCTATCTCCAGCTCGAGAAGGTCGTTGACGCCACCTTCTACGTCGCCGGCCAGCTCTTCGGCCTCACCTTCAACCCACGCAGCGATATCCCCGGCTACCACCCGGATGTCCGCGTCTGGGATGTGACGCGCGAGGGCAAGGTCATCGGCCTGTTCTACGGCGATTACTTCGCTCGACCCGGCAAGCGCTCGGGCGCGTGGATGACCTCATTCCGCGACCAGTCAAAGCTCGACGGGGTTCAGATCCCCCTCATCGTCAACACCTGCAACTTTTCGAAGCCGCCGGAAGGCCAGCCGGCGCTCCTCTCGCTCGACGAGGCGCGCACCGTTTTCCACGAGATGGGCCATGGCCTCCACGGCCTCTTGTCCGACGTCATCTACCCTCGGCTCTCCGGCACCAATGTCGTTCGGGACTTCGTGGAACTGCCCAGCCAGATCTACGAGCACTGGCTGGAGGAGGCACCGGTGCTGGCCCGATTCGCCCATGTCCAGACGGGAGAGCCGATCCCCGATAAACTGCTCGAACGCATGCGTGCCGCCCGAACCGCCAATAGCGGTTTCGAAACGGTCGAGTTCGTTTCCTCGGCCATCCTCGACATGGACTACCACTCCCAACCGATGGAGGGCTCGGTCACCGAGTTCGAGAAGGCCGTCCTCGCCAGCATCAACATGCCGCGTGAGATCGCTCTGCGCCACGCCAGCACGCACTTCCTCCATCTCTTCTCAGGTGATGGCTACGCCGCGGGCTATTACAGCTACCTCTGGAGCGAAGTTCTCGACGCTGACGGTTTCTGTGCGTTCAAAGAAGCTGGCGATCCATTCGACCCAGCCACATCTAAACGCCTCCACGACTACATCTACTCGGCTGGCGGCAAACGCGATTTCGCCGAGGCCTATCGCCTTTTCCGCGGCCGCGACCCAGCCGTCATCGCCCTCCTCGAAGATCGCGGCCTGGTCACCTCGGAGGCCGCAGGAGGGATCTCTCATGGCTAACCTGGTGCAGCATATTTTGTTGGCGATGGGCATCCTTGAACAGAAGCCCTCGCCCAGCACACTGGCACTGCTCCGCAGCATCGAGGCTGCGGAAGGCGAGATCTGGAATCCGGAAGTCGAGATGGCTCTCGTAACAGAGGCGAAGCGCTTGGGTTTGGTTGAGTCCACAACCATGGGAACCGGTGGCCGTCATCACCTCTGCTTGACCCCTGGGGGTCAAAGGGCGGCTGCCGCGTCACGAAAGTGAGCCCTCGAACAGGTTGCGTCGACCCGCTTCACTGTCCGCAAACAGCGCCCGGCGTTTGTTGGCGGTTCAGATCAGGCATTAGGGCTCACCTCTAGGTGAACCTCGCGCGCATCCTTGTCCTCGCGCAGGCCCTTGAATGACGGGTGGCGGATGAAACCATCCGGCGTGACCTCGGTGAACTCGATCTCAGCCAGGAGCCGGGGTTCGACCCAACGAGCCGCGCGTGCTTCAGCCTTGGGCATCCCGGTCAGGTCGGGCCGCTCTTCGGTCCGGATCAGCTGAAGAACTTCCCATAACTCGCGGCGCATCTTGTCGGTGAAGCCGGTGCCGACGCCGCCGCGGTAGACCAGCCGCCCATCCTCGTAGGTGGCTAGGAAAAGTCCGCGAACATTGTCCACGCCATATTCGGGCGGGCGCCACCCGATAACGACGAACTCCTGACGGCGCACGCACTTGATCTTCAGCCAGGCTGTGGATCGATCGCCACCATAGTAGCGAGCGGTAGGCGATTTCGCGATGACGCCCTCGTAGCCGCCTTCACGCATCGCTTTGAAAACTTCCTCACCTCCGCCAACAATGTGGTCCGAATAGGCGATGGGATCGTCGTCAGGGACGTTTGCCAGTAGCGCTTCGAGCCGGTGCTTTCGCTCTAGCTGGGGCAGACGTGCGATGTCCTCACCGTCCATCTCCAGGAGGTCAAAGGCGTAGAAGAGCACCGGCCTTTGGCCGTCGAGGCTGTTCTTCAACAGAGTGAAATTGGTGTGGCCGCTCTCGTCGATGGCGCACAGCTCGCCGTCGATCAAGGCCGTTCCCTTCGTCAGGCGCGACAGCGCCGGTGCCACGTAGCCAAACTGGCGCGTCCAGTCGTGCCCGTTGCGGGTGTAGAGCCGAACCTGATCGCCTGCGATGGCGGCCTGCATCCGGTAGCCGTCGAACTTCATCTCGAAGAGCCAGTCGCCTGTGGGGACTCTGCGCTCAAGCGTGGCAAGTTGCGGAAGTCTGAAGGACGGAGGGACCGGGGGGATAGAGTCCGAGTCCCGGCGGCTGGGCCGCTTTTTGCTAAGGGCGGCCTTCACGGCCGGCATGGGGAACTCGAACACATCGCGAATACAATAACAACCGGGTCAAGACGGTTCCGCGTTGTCACGCAACGCCACTCCGGCGGATGCAGCCAGCTCTCGCCATCCCTCTTCCAAGTAGGCGAGCATGTCATTCTCTGCGGCAGAGCGGCTGGGCCGCGCCCGCAGCCCCTCAATCCAGTTCTGCGCCTCGATGTCGGGCACGACCACTTGCGCGCTGTTCCCAAGCACCTCATCGAGAGAGTTGGACGGCTGCTCTAAGCGCACCACTATGCACCCTCGCCCAGCTCACAGGCCATGCCGTCACCATCCCGGTCTAGATCGTAGGGGTCGTTGTAGGGATTGATGGGAAACGGACCATACCGCTCCGTGAACTGCGGGCCGTCGCCGGTGCCGCCCAAACAGTCAACATCTGTATAGCCGGCATAGTTCGGACGATAAGCTCCGCCGCCGGATGGCGCTGCACAGCCCTTTCTGCAAGCAATTGCCACGCCGGCAACCGTGGCCCCGACAAGAGCCGCCACCAAGACCGTGTTTTCGGTGTTCACCAACCCGCGGCATTGCTCGTCATCAAGTCCGCGTTGCCTTGCTTCAGCAACTAGGTCCTGGACGTATTGCGAGTTGCCTTCCTTTTGAAAGGCGTCAAACGCAGTGCGGCAGAGTTGCGTGTTCTTTACACTTTGCGTGTCCGCATAAAACGCCTTTTGACTGGCAGCGCAGCCGCTTAGTAGCGTAGCCGACAAAGCCAACGCGATTAGTGGACGACCAAGCATAATCTCCCCCAAAGCGGGGGCGTCGCGCACTGTTCAATGCTGCTTGCACCCCCAGGCCCCTTAATAGCTCGTTAAGGAACCCAGTTGAAGCACCGTCTTACCAGCGTAGTAAACCAGCTCTCAGAGCAATTGCTCGTTGCGGTGATGTGAACACGCCGAGATTGACGCGACGCACCCGATCTCTAACGTCACCGCATGTGCAACCAATACAATATCACGACGACTACGGACGCCATGATGCGTCTCCGCATGGAGTGGGAAAACGCCATGCGCAACCTCCCGTCTCTGTCAGTCTACCCGGACTACAATGCACCCATTGTGCGACAGGTCGGAGAGAGACGCATCATTTCGCTGGCGCGGTGGGGCCTTCCTTCGTTGAAGGATCCCGTCACCGAAAAGGTCAACAAGGGAACGACCAACATTCGTCACCCCTTCTACGACGACTGGAAAGGTTACCTGGGCGTCGAGAACCGCCGCCTGGTCCCTTTTGACAGCTTCGCCGAGCCCACCAAGTTGTCGGACGGAACCTCCGGTAACGCCTGGTTCGCTCTGGACCCCTCAATGCCATTGAGCTTCTTCGGCGGCCTAGGGACGAGCTGGCATGGCACCCGGCGGAAGGACGAGGGGCCGTTGGATCACCAGGTCTTTGCGTTCTTCACGACCGAGCCGAACGACGTTGTGGCGCCGATCCACCAGAAGGCGATGCCGGTCATACTGCGGACGCCGGAGGAATGGGACGTTTGGCTCCGGGCGCCCTGGAGCGAAGCACGGTCACTGCAGCGGCCGCTGCCTGATGGTGTCCTCGAGGTCATCGCTACGTTGCCGCTGAGGTTTGCGCCGGTCATTGGCGAAACCGGACCAGATCCCCTGCGTCTTCCGCCAGCGCCGCCAACTCAGACGTCTCTGCTCTAGACCGTTTCGGCCCGAGATCGTCTGCATCGCGCGGTCCGGCACCCAGAGCTAGGTGCTGACCGGCGTCAACGCAAAACGGAGCACCAAAAACATGCACACCATGGGGACAAAGCAGAGGCCGAAGCCCCAGAAGAGGAGATTGCGCTCCACGCGCAACGCCGGATCACCGCCGATCACGCGACCTAACAGAGCCATGCCGACCTTCTTCTGTTGATCAATCGTCCTTGACGAAAAATCGGGGGGATAGAGGTTTATGAGGCGGAGGATGCTCCACCCAAAGAGGATTATTCCAACTGCAAAACAGCCCAAAACGCCCCATGGGAGCCATATGAAGGCTGGTTCGAGATGGTATGCCTGTGGCTGCACTCATAAATCCCCCGACTACCCGCTCTAGCACGCCGGAACGAGCGGTGTCGCGATACCCACAGATAGTGGTGGGGTGTGGGGGCACGCCCATAGTGCGGGCGTGGGGGCCTACCGCCTCTTAATCACTTTGCCCAAAATCATGCCCAACCCAAGTGACGCACCGTAAGGATTTGGTCGCCATCGAATAAGAACCCGTCCAACCATTCTGCCGAGGAAGCAATGTTACATGTTCGAGCATTGGCGCTTCTGGCTGCAATTGCCGTGTTGGCTGGATGCGGAAGTTCTTATGAGCCGCTAGAACTCAGATATCGTTTGGCGATCGACTACGAGACAGGTGGCACACAGAAGGCGACCTCGGGCGTTATCGAGGTCTCCTACCTGCCTAGTTCCGTGCCTAACCACATCGGCATTCAGGATATTTGGCGTGGTGAGACGGTCCGTGGAGAGGCGGCGGACGGACGATACTTCTTTCCGCTGAATTCTCGTGCGCCGGGCGGTGCACCTTTAGCGAATATCGTATCCGACGCGTGTGAGGTGTCTCCGCCGGATACAAACGATTTGGACGACGCTGCAGGTTTTTTGAGGCAGGTCGATAGCGCTTTCCTTGATGAATGCTCACTACCGCCAGAACGTTGGCCAGTGATCGCGATCACTGACGACCCGGACAACCCGCATGCGGTCAAACTTCACAATCCGCGAGAACTCCCTGGTGATTTGCGCATTCTAAGGGTCGCGATTTCTCGGACCACTGACCCAGTAACCTTTGGGGCAACAAGCATTTTGACTTGGCTGGATCAATCGGTGCTCCGTGCAGAGAAACTTTCGGTGACCAATCAGGGGGCGTCGGCATACTATCGCATCTCAGCTGGCCTATTTCTCCAGCCCAGCCCTATCCCAGACTTGTGACCCCAAAATACAGTGCGGGCGTGGGGGTGGGTAGGCTAGGTCAGTCCCGGGCCGGATAGGTGGCGGAGCAGGGATCGACCACTTGTTCACCGGTGCCACCGCTGAAGTAGCGCTCGCGTCGGACGGACACAAACAAGGTCGAAATGATGGGGCACCCGTTGACGCTTCGTCGATGCGGTGTCACCGCTCCGCCAAAGTCTGCAACTCTGTCAAGTGGATACCATTGATGTGTCCCCGCCGCGATCAAGCTTAGTCGTTCCTCTTCGAACGTCCCGATGAGGGTGATCAGCTGGTTCGGATCATCCGGCCACAAACCCTCTACAATAAGCACGTCGCAGTTTCGACCACCTCGCTCCCATTGGCCCTCCCAGACCTCGAAGATCGAGTTGGCATCGCGCCATACCTGCCCCACACGGCCGTAGTCCCCTCGACGCGTCCCAAGCGGCTCCAGGCCGTCGTGGTTAAACGGCTGACCTTCTTCGATCGCCACCCGGCACCGTGTCCAGAGATCAAGCCAAGGCGTATCAAGCTTATCCCAAGAAGTGGCTTGAACGGCAGGGGCACAGCGAAGATCGCTACCGCGACTAGGGTTTTCAACGCCGGATGCATCAGCGGCTTTCTCCGAACACCTTGCCCAGCAGTAGCCACGGGGCAACGGCAGGGCAAGACCGCCCCCACATAGTGACGGGGTGTTGGGGGCACGCCCGAGGTTAGGGCGTGGGGGTGCGTCAGCATGCACTTCCGCCTTAGGCGCGAGTTTAGGTGGGGCGGCCGGGAGCGGAGCTGCGGTGCCCACTCCAAGAGCCGACGGTCTACTTTCTTACCTTGTGGAGGTTACTTCTGTTCGTCCAGGAAAGCCTTCGCGGCAACAGGGTGCAGGGGCTTGTAGTCAAGGTCACAGCCTTGCTGAACCTGAACGAAGGTGACGATGTTTAACTCGGGAACGTCGAACCACTGCTCGAACGACCCATTGTCGTCCTTTGTCAATGTGCGCGCAGCGCCATAGGAATTTCCGAGCATCTGCCTGATGCTGGAGCACTGGGTCATATCGTTCGGCAGGAGTTTGATACCAGCCAGCGTCCCTTCCGAGTAGAAGCGATAGAACGCTGTCATTTGGATCCCTTGCGTCAGGGCGATCACGACAGCGAGTTGATCCTTCATCGGGACATTACGGCGGTCGTGGTATTCTTGCGCCAAGCCATTGGTGGCAGCCATTACCCCGGCTCGGCTCATGCCCCATTCAGTGCCGAGAAAGCCAGCGATGCCAGGCTCTACCCAGCAGAGAGACCAAGCAGCAGTGAGTAGGACGCCGTAGATTGGTTTCACCTATTCACTCCAAGCCATTACCCAGCCAGCTACATAGCACCGAGACTTGCGGACCCACAAACAGTGATGGGGCGCGGGGCACGCCCGTAGCGAGGGTGGTGGGGTCGGAGTTAGGGCCGATGCATGCCATACTGCATCACCGCTGGAGGTTTCCCATATTGCCTACGGAAGACTACGCTCATTGGAACGAGACCATCCCGCGCCAGCCAATGGATCGCGATCAGGCCATCTACCACTTCATCGACAAAGGTGGCCCTTGGGCCGGGCGGGACAAGCTTGTCGCTGGCCTTGACCGCATGATTGTCGAGTTGATGGAGGGCAGCGAGCCAGGCGATGAATTATGGCTCTGCGGTAGCCGCAAGATGGGCGTTCTGGCGGGTCACGAGGGCTTGGGCGTCGTCCGGGGCGGCCAGATGCTCCGCTACACGAACATCCTAAGTCGCTAAGACCGATTACCCCCGCGCATAGGGATGGGTGCGGGGGGCACGCCCGTAGTTAGGGGGATGGGGGATTAGCGCGGAGCTTCCGCAAGAACCGAAACGCCATCGCCTCGATCTCCTCGCGAACAAACCCGCTCGCATCCGGCTCGGAGAAGGTGGTGGACAGGTGACCGTGTCGATCAAACGTTCTGAGGGGCCGGGCTATCGGATGGCCGAAACGATCAAAGAACTCAACGCGCGTGCCAGTGGGCTCGTGGATCGCATTGCCATCGCTATCAAGCCTGAACTGGTGAATTGTGACCCTATGCACGCCCGAGCCGCCCTGGTTTCGGAGACATTGCGCCGATGCGGCGTTTTTCAGCAAGCCCCATGGGTGGTGCAGGTGTGGGGGAGTATGGCCAGCGTGACAGCCACCCACCTCTAGCAATACACCTTGGCCGAGGAACGCACGTGAGGTCTGTATTGAAACAGTTGGCGTCGTCATGCATCGCCGCCTTGGTCGTCATCCTGCTGACCACCTCGGCTCAATCCTGCCCGATAGTGCGGAACCATGAGTTGGCACAACGCCTTGAGGATAGCGGCTTTCCCTCGGTCTTGCTGAGCAAGGCTCACGTGGCGAAGCTTGAGCACTACGGCGATTTCCTCCAATGCGAATGGGGCTTTGGTCCCTATGAGGACTGGTCACTATATGCCTCACGCCAATTGGACGACGTCTATTGGGAGACAGTCGTTTTCAGCGCCTTTGGCTTCCCTACTCATGCGGTGGGAGTTGCAGAGATAGAGGCTCGCATTTCCTGGGAGGCCCACGCCAAAGACAACCCGGACACGGACATCTACTACTACCTCGAGCCCGGAAGTGGCGCGGCGTTCAGGGTGAGCCGGGCCCGCCATACTCTAGGAGACGAGTGAGCCCCCACGTTCGCGCCAGCAGATGCCCCACAAATAGCGATGGGGTGCGGGGGGGGACACGCCCGAAGCCAAGGGTCTGGGGGCGGGACAAACATGCCCGAAGGGTGAGTGGTCTATTGACCAAGGTCTTTGGGCCAAGCTTAGTCAGGAGCGTGCCGAACAAACCCAATTACAGCGGCGAGCGCTGGTTCTGCTCCGAAGAAGAGGCGCGCGCCGCCGGCTGGCGAAGGTCGCGGGTGTGACGGCGGCGCTGCCGGCCTATCGTCGAGGACCAAACCGTCTGGTGCTGGCACCCCCTGCTCGCCAGTCACTGGGCTCCACCCAGTCTGGCTTACGGTCTGGAGCCGCCAGCACGCTGCGCACCACAGCCCCGGCACCGTGGGTGCCAGTGTAGGCTGCGGGCCGTGTCTTCCCTCCCAGTCGAAACGTTGGATGGAGCTTGCCACAGACCGAGCAGTAGACGTGTGCCGCCAACTCAGCTCGTCGCTCGTAGAAGTCGAAATCCCACCCTAGCCGCTGGACTGCTAGTTCGATCCGAAGCGGCCCGCTGTGGGAGCAGACCCAGTAGTTTGAGCAGTCGCAGTCGATGACCTGGTCGCTCTCCAGGAACTGCCGCAGCGTGCGAACCTCAAAGGTGGGCATGGCTGCATCTCAATGGAAGTTGCGGCCCGACGGCAGCGCGTCGCGTATGCGCTTCCGCTCAGCCTCGAGCTCGTGCTGCTTATCAGAGCCGCGCGCGCTGCCATGGGGCCCCGTCTTCCCCTCATCAGCATTCGCGATCATGCCCTCGCCGATATCCAGCCCGCTCGCGAGGTCGAGCAGCATTGGCGTCATGTCGAAGACCTGGCGTGCGATCACGTGGACTACCAGGCCCTCCTTCTGCACCTCACCCTTCACAGCCATCAGCCGCGACCCTAGGACCACCGCGCGGTTTGCCTCGAATACCTTGGGCCAGACGATAATGTTGGCGAGACCGGTCTCATCCTCGAGGCTAGCGAATATGACGCCACTGGCTGTGCCTGGCCGCTGCCTCACGAGCACGACGCCGGCGGTGGTGACAACGCGACCGGCGGGAATGTCGCGCAGTGACCCGGCCGGGACGATCCCCTTCGATGTCAGGCTCTGGCGCAAGAAGCTGACGGGGTGCGCCTTCAGTGACAGGCTGAGGGTCCTATAATCGTGGATCACCTGCTCGCCGGGCGGCATGGGCGGCAGGTTTGCGTCCGGTTCATTGCGGTGACTAGGCCGGCCGGCGGCCACGAAGAGCGGCAGGTTCTCTGCACCGTCGCCACCTTGGAGTCCAAGAACCGCCCATTGAGCATCGCGCCGATTGAGGCCGATGGACTGGAAGGCGTCAGCATCAGCTAGCTTCTGAAGAGTGGCCGGTGGCAGTTCGGTGCGAAGCCAGAGGTCGCGCACGCTGTCGTAGCCACGGCCACGCCGGGCAACGATCAGGTTGGCGTCGTCGTCACTAAGCCCTTTGACGAAGCCCAGGCCAAGCCGGATGGCGTTGGTCGAGCGGATGTCGTTCCGCATGTCGGCATGTTGGCGCCAGACGCGGTCGGTGCCATCCGTGCCGGGCTCCAGGACCGAGACCAGGTCAGATCGGTTCACATCGACATTCCGGACCTCGACGCCGTGCTCCCCCGCATCGCGAACGATCTGCGATGGTGCGTAGAACCCCATCGGCTGGCTGTTGAGGAGCGCGCAGGCGAAGGCGTCTGGGTAGTGGCACTTCAGCCAGCATGAGACGTAGACCAGCAGCGCGAACGAAGCCGCATGGCTCTCGGGGAAGCCATAGCTGCCGAACCCCTCGATCTGCTTGAAACATGCCTCGGCAAAGTGCTGTTGGTAGCCGTTCTTCAGCATGCCTCCAATGAAGTCCGCCTTGAACTTGCCGACGCCACCTGTGCGCTTGAACGTCGCCATCGAGCGACGGAGCTGGTCCGCCGCGCCGGGTGAGAACCCAGCGCCCACGATGGCAATCTTCATCGCCTGTTCCTGGAACAGCGGCACGCCGTAGGTCTTTTTCAGCACCGCCTCGAGTTCCGCCGACGGGTAGCTCACCGGTTCCAGTCCGAGCCGGCGCTTCAGGTATGGGTGCACCATGCCGCCTTGGATCGGTCCCGGCCGGACGATCGCGACCTCGATGACGAGGTCGTAGAACTTGGCCGGCTTCAGCCGCGGCAGCATCGACATCTGCGCCCGGCTCTCAATCTGGAATACGCCGATCGTGTCGGCGCGCTGGATCATCGCGTAGGTGCGGGGATCTTCGGACGGCACGGACGACAGGGTGAGGTCTTGACCGTAGTGGGTGTGGAGCAGCTCGAAGGTGCGGCGGATGCAGCTCAGCATGCCAAGCGCCAGGACATCGACCTTCAGGATGCCAAGCGCGTCGAGATCATCCTTGTCCCATTCCACTGTGGTTCGGTCGGCCATCGCCGCGTTCATCACCGGGATGAGGTTGTCGAGCCGGTCACGGGTAATGACGAAGCCGCCGACGTGCTGCCCTAAGTGTCTGGGGAAGCCCATCAACTCTCCAACGACGGTGAGCACATGCTGTAGCGTGACATCGCCCGGATCGAAGCCGTTCTCCCGCAGGCGCTGATCGGTGATGCCGGTGTCGTTCCAGCCCCAGCTCATGCCGTTGAGCCGCAGGATCACGTCATCGGAGAGACCGAAGACCTTTGACACCTCCCGGATGGCGCCCTTGGCGCGGTAGGTGGTGACTGTGGCCGTCAGTGCGCACCGATGACGCCCATACTTCTGGTAGAGGTATTGCATCACCTCCTCGCGTCGCTCGTGCTCGAAATCGACGTCGATGTCGGGTGGCTCGTCGCGCTCGGTCGAGACGAAGCGTTCGAACAGCAGGTCCACCAGCATCGGGTCCACCTCGGTGACGCCTAGGCAGAAGCAAACGACGGAGTTAGCTGCCGATCCGCGTCCTTGGCATAGGATGCCACGCTCCTCTCGCGCGAACCGCACCAGGTCGTGGACGGTGAGGAAGTAGCTCGCATAATTCATCTGGTCGATGAGCTGCAGTTCGTGCTCCAGGCCGAGGCGGACACGGTCGGGCACACCATCAGGATAGCGTCTCGCCGCACCTGCCCAGGACAACCGTTCCAGCGTCTGCTGCGCGGTCTCCCCGTTGCCGATGGTCTCTTCGGGGTAGTTGTATTTCAGCTCGTCGAGCGAGAAGTGGATCAAGCTGGCGAATCGCTCCGTTTCCTCGATCGCCGCGGGGTAGCGTTGGAACAGCCGCTGCATCTCCTGCTCCGGCTTGATGTAACGTTCCGCATTTTGCTGCAGGCGCCGGCCAGCGTTGGCGATGGTGACGTGTTCGCGGATGCAAGTGAGGACATCTTGGAGAATCTTCCGCTCGCAGTGGTGGAAGAGCACATCGTTGACGGCGATCATGGGGACGCCATGTCTTTCGGCCATGTCCGCGGTTCGAGCCAGGTTGGCCGCGTCGCTACCCTTGAACTCGCACCTGCCCGCCAGCCAGACGCGTCCTGGTGCCATCCCTGCCAGACGCCGGAGTGCCTGCTCGCCGGCTCCCGAGAAGGTGGCGGGCACAATGAGTAGCTGGCCCTCGGCGAACGTCTCCAGATCGTCGATGACCAGGTGACACTCGCCCTTTGGCGCCCTGCGGTTGCCGGTCGTCAGCAGCGCACAGAGACGACCGTAGGCGGAGCGGTCGCTCGGGTATGCGATGACGTCGGGCGTGCCATCGGTGAACGAAAGCCGCACCCCGACGAGGTATCGGAACGAAGCATCGAGCTTCCAGACATCGCGAGCGGCGATGTGACCGCGCACCACGCCGGCGAAGGAGTTGCGGTCGCAGATGCCGATACCACCAAGACCAAGCACCGCGGCCCGGTGAACGAGTTCGGCAGGATGTGATGCTCCGCTGAGGAAGCTAAAATTGCTGGCGGCGAAGAGCTCGACGTAGCCCATGATGGACCCTCAAAAAAGAGCCATCTAGCAAAACAAGAACGAAACAAGAACGCAAGCCGCTAGGGGTTGTGTCGCAGGACTGTCGGACGACTAGCCGCCGGGCGGCCACTGAGGAGCGCACCGTCGCTCCCAAGGTGGCCCAACCTGCGCCCGGCGACCTTCCGCGAGTTATGCCCTCCGTCGCCGGCCCGATGCGTAGTCAGTTCATTCGCGCTTCATCTTGTTAAGCAGCGTCCGCACCCGCGTGGCGGTGTAGGGGAGCTTGTTGTAGGTGTGCAGGCCCGCCCGGTTCAGTGCCGCGGCCAGCTCATAGTCGGTTATTGCAGGGTTGGACGCACGCTGATCCCCGATCGCCTGCCGGACCTTCACGTCGCGTTCCTGGTTTTCCGCCCGGCGCTGTTCATTCGCTTTAGGGAGCGACATCGCGGCCCGCATCGCAGGCGTCATCGGCGCCCTCACGATCTTGAACCCGGGCAGCAGAGTAGCTGCCGCCTCCGCATCCTCCGAGAGCAGCTTGAGCATTAGTGTCACTGCCTCGTCGACCTCGCGACGGTTGGCGTGCTTCGTCAGCTTCTCGACCAACAGCGGGTCGTCGGGGACGGCCGCTGGTATTGCCGTGGAACTGTTGGTCAGGGCGTTCAGCATCAGGAATCCTTAGGTGGTCTGGCACGATCTTGGCCGACATTTTTACGTTATAGCCGGAGAGGCGACGAAGGCGCTGCGAGGTCGGAACTATTGTTCGCGCGCGCTAATCAGGGGCGCTCGATCAGGGCGGCGAGCTAGACCTCAGTCGTCGGCGGCACCTTGGCAGGTCACTCCCGGCAACCCTCCCCGAGCGGTGCACCCACCCGCGGCTGATCGATGCACGCGGATCGAAGAAGGCCAACTAGATTGTCAATTCCACCGCCAAGTGCGGTTCGTGGTAAGTAAATACCTACTTACTTTTTTGGTTTGTAGATCGTAGTCGATTCCGAGGCAAAAAGCCAGATCGATGGATAGCTCTCAGTGCGCAATTGGAGCTTGAATTGCTACGCCAGACAATCGGAAATATCGATTGATATTGCAGGAGAAGCACGATGACAAAGAGACCGCCTCACCTTTATCTTGAATCGACGGAAACACATCTTCGGCTAAAGAGCGCCGCGGCTAGGGTCGGCGTCTTCATCTCTGCCCTTATGGAGGACGTCGCTCAAGACGTGCTGCTTGACCTTGAAGACGTGCCGCCCGGAGTGACCGGCGCGGAGGCTCGTCGGCGCCTGCGCGAGCGTCGGCGGCTGAGACGCGAGTGCTACGGGCGCGGTCCGCAACAGGAAGCCTGCACGCGTTCCCGCGCTTCGGGTCGCTATATCTTAGACATCAGAAAACGCTTTGAGAGCATCGAAATGAACGACGTAACCTCCTTCGCCTGCGCCGCATACCTGACTGCCCGGATTGCCGAACTGACTCCGCCGAAGGCGATCGAGGAAATCTCGCACGCAGCGGGCTTCACCAAGCCCGGAACGTTGCAGGCAGTTCTCGCCGGCGAAGTTGCCCTGCCTCTCAACCGCCTCTTTCCCCTCGCCCGTGCGATCAACTGCGACCGCGCCCAGCTGTTCAAGCTGGCAGTCAAGGACTGGCGGCTTGGGAAGACGCTTCTCCCGATGCTGGAGGCGCTCGAGGAGTTCAAGGTCACCGAAGACGAGCTTGAGGTGCTCGTTCTCCTTCGCCAGCGGCTTGCTGGCAGGGAGTTGGTCGTCACGGACGCTGTGGTTGACTGGGTAGGAACATTTCCGGACGCGGGTGAGTGATGCCCACGACGGCGGCGGATGATGAGCTGCGCGGACGGCCAGAGGGGCTTTCCAACACTCGCGTTGCATTCGCGGGCTTTTGGGAATGGCTGGCGTCCTGGCGCGCGCTCGCCGGGAACTGGCTCAGCGACGCATCCCGCGTGCGCCGCTGCGCCATGCTCATCGATGGAGACAACGTTCCTCCGCGCATTACTGGAGCGCTGGTGCACTACGCTTCGGGTCTGGGACGGGTGGAGGTCGTCGATGTCTTCGCCAACTTCTCGAGCACAACGAGCACGGGCTGGGCCGCTCAGATGCGGGAGCACGGGATGACCGGGTTTCAGCACTACAGGACCAGCTTGGGAAAGAACGCCGCTGATACCGCGCTTATTGTGAAAGCGATGGACCTGCTCCACACGTGCGATATCGACGACTACGTGCTCGCGAGCTCGGACTCCGACTTTGCGGCACTGGCTCATCGTCTGCGGAGGGCGGGCGCTTCGGTGCACGGCATCGGATCCTCGGATTCTGCAGTCGCACTCCGTCAGAGCTGCACCACGTTCCTCACCTTCAGCGAGGTGAGCGAGCTCGCGATCTCGAGCACGGCACACGTCGCTCCTGGCTTTGGGTCTCGTCCGCCTCGAGATGCAGAGGACCGACTTCTGCTCGCACTGGTGCGTTTAGGAGGCGCTCGCGGGTGGGTGGGGTTCACGGAGCTTGGGGAGGAACTCAAGAGGTCTATGCCTTCGTTCGACCCTCGACTCTATTCTCGTCGCACGCTCACCGAGCTGTGCACCGCGATCGACAGCATCGAGGTCGATCGTTCGACAGGTGCTCCACGCGCACGCGTCGCCCTAGGGGTTAGGAATGGCTCTCTGTCAGCGGAGACATCGAAGTCCTAGAAGATCTACAGGGAGACGATGGGGAACGATCGGGTGTCCACCAGCAACCGCGGCCCAATCCTCCTCTCTCATCGGGCCTGCATTACTGCAGGCAGGGGGTGTGGACGCGGATCAGGCGATCGCCGACATTCAGGCGACAAAAGAGGAATCGATGAACCAGAGGTTTCCCCCATGAAGTTCCTGCCTTTCGCCTTGCTCAGCCTCATCGCCTCGCCAGCGCAGCGGAGCGTCCAGTGAGCCCCATAGCGCCCGCTCTGCTGGTCATTACCCTTTTGGGCGGCGACGGCGAGCCCACGGGCGGCTACACCATCCCGGCGCCGTCCTATTTCGACTGCCTGCACACCGTCTCGATGATGATGGAGCACTACAAGACCGATCCGCCGGTCAACTCCAAGATGGTCTGCATCTGGACCTCGGAAGAGGCAGAAGCGGCCGAGGCGGCGAGCCTGCGCGAACAGGGCATCCTGCCACCGGAGGATGAGTGACTACACCGGGCCTATACACCCGAGACCCCGGTGAAGCTCTCGCCATACGCCCCAGTTCGACTTGGAAATGACTAACGGTGACGCATCCAATGTAACGCAGTTCCGTAATCGAAATACGCACTCGCGTTACATAGTGCCTCACGTGCAGGCCAAAACGTCCAAGTTCGACCCGGAAATGACTGTCGGTGGCACCTCCAGTGCAACGCAGCTCCGTAGCGAAATACGAAGGTGTGTAACCAAACTGAGGCACTTCTTTACCTAAAATACCCGATTTCGACTTTTTGACCCTCGATGCAACATGCGGCTCATCCGCGGAGCCGCTCGCCGAAGCACAGTGAGGGTCAACTGTCTGGTCCCTCAACCAGAAGCACCCGGAAATAGACGAACGCCTCACCAGTCGCGCTAGTCCAGGGAGAGGAGAGCTCAGGCCAGCAAGGCAGAAATAGCTATCGAGCCAGAGCTCCCCTAAGGCACCAGACGGCGCAAGGGCATGAGCCACCTACAAAGCACCAAGAGTCTTCGCGAAGGCGTATCTGAGCCGAGGGCGCATAGTTGGCGATAGGTTCGAGATACGAGGGAGGAGGCAGTATGCCGTGCAGCCTCTTCGTCAGGGCACGAACAGGCACCTGGTAGCCTCCCACCTCTAGAACACGAGGCGGGATTGCTCGCCCCCGGGGACAAAGTGGGCTCCCTTCGACGATCGACAGGCCGACAGCTGATCGCCGTCATGCAGTCCTTAAAGCGTGTGCCCTCGCCTCCAGACGATCTCACGGCACCCATTTACCCCCCAATGCCGCGATAGCAGGTGGTCGCGTCATGGTCCGCGCGGTAGATTAATCTATCATTTTCTGCTGCCCTTTTCCTCGCCAGCTATATCGGAGTTGCGAGCAGTGAGAGGCGAACGCCTACCTGTTCTCCAACAAAACTGGTCCGGCCCGGCATCGGAAGATTCACCGGAAAGCCCAGCGTTCTTGCGGCTCGCGCTACCCTTGAACCACAGCTTGTCCAGTGAAGGATACCTACCCCTATGCATACCCCTGTTATCGCCTATACGACCGATTACCTCCCCTCTATTGGCATGGTGACGACGCGCCGGACTCACGTCCGCAGGATGCCTGAATGGAGCCGCGCTGAGCCGTTCGAAAAGCTCGCCGAGGCCTACTCCGGCATCCAGCAGCAGGGAGGCCTGGTGTTCACTCTCCGGCTGCACCCTGACGCTCACACGTCGGTATGTGGAGCTAAGGACCCGGCTCGCGTTATGAGCCGTCGGATCCAGCGTGCTTTCAGGGATGCCGGCCTCCGGGTGCCCTACCTTGCTTACTCTCTGGAGGTGACGCCGGACGAACGCAACGAGCTGCACCTGCACGGCGCGATCCTTCTGGGCGAACTCGACCGCAAGCTGGTGAAGAAGATCCTCCGGGAAGCCGCCGGCTTCATTCCCGGAAGGAGCGGTTCACGCCAGGTGCAGATCAAGCAGTTCAATATGGACGCCGGCGGGCCGCGTGGCTGGGCCTACTACCCGAAGAAGGCTGCGACGCGCACCAAGCGGGTCATTGACCACAACCGGGTAACCTACATCCCGGCTAGCCTCAACCGGCTTTGCCGGGTGCACTGGGAGCAGCGCCGTCGTCAGCGTGTCCGGTATTGCCGGGCCTAGACCGACGCGTTCTTGAGCAACCACGCCTCGACAGCAGAGACGACGACGGGGGATCTTATCCGGGTTCCCCGCGTCACGGCTGTCATAACAGACTGATCAAGGCGTCTAATGCCAAGCTCGTCTGCTAGGTCTCTAGGCGCGAGCTTTCGTCGATCCAGGACCTCTTTGACGCGCCGGCGGGCCCAACTCAGCATCGTGCCGTCAGCATCGAACGCCGCGCCACTTGCCGGCACCAATGCAAGGCCAGCGGGGGGTGGCGCTGGCGGGGAAGCCAGACTCGCCCACCGAAGGAAATCGGCCCGCTCCTGTGGGGTCGCCTTGGTCCAAGCGTTCTTAAGCTCGTGGAGGCGCGTGCGGGTGCCCCCCAGGCCGGCGAGCTTCCGGGCTTCAGGCACTGAGAGCTTGCCTGCCAGGATGTCGGCGTAGAGGCCCTTGTGCTTGTCTCTCAGCTTCTTCAGGTAATAGTCGTTATCATGCCTTTGCCTCGGCATCCTCAGCCCCTGACGCTTAGCGACATGACCACACCGTCGTGATCGCTGACCTCGAGGCCACCGATGTGGCTCGCGACGCCACCGGTGGAGTGAGCGCTCTCACCTTCCTGGATCCGGCGATGTGGCAGGTAGTGGTGGCGTCGCCGAACCGGTGAACGAGCCGAAGTGCGCACCGGGGTGTGCAGGCAGTCGCGCTGCCGTTGGGGTGAAAAATGCCATTTCGGTTCGCCCTTGAGGATCTCGCCGATCGCCTTGGCGCGAGCCGTCCATTCAGCTTCGCCCGCATCGTTCGCCGGCATGCATCGGGCACCCATCAATGTAAGCCCTACCAGCTCGTTCTGAGCGGAAGTTCTCTGGATCATGTTGAGGCAGCTGGACAGTGAAAGGTTCTCTACCACCACGGTGTCACGTAGTTCCGCACCCTGATAGACGAAAGCTATGAGGACGTAGAGCGGAATCATGTGCGGCTTCATGGGGCGGCAGGTCACGGATCAGCCGCGCGGGCTCGATCCAGAAGGTTCCGGTATCTTGTCGGCGGCGACGGTGCCGTCAAGCCTGTGTTGCGGTGGCTATTCCCCCAGCCGTGGCGCGCCCGCCGGCAGCAGGCTGTCGAAATACTCGCGCGTCTCGACGGGTGACCACAGCCCGTTGACGCAATCACCCTTCCAGACGATGCGGGTCTGCTGACCGGGAGGCTTGCTCTTGTCGCGGCAGTCCTCAGTGAGCCCGTTCATCTCCGCCTTCTGCTGGAAGTAAAAGTGCAAGTCCGAGGCAACGCTCAGGGCGGCGCCGAAGCGCTCGGCGCGCTGGAACTGGTAGTAGGCCGTGCCGGCAAGCCCAACGATAAGGCACATCACCGCGAACAGCGCGAACTTCTTGACCATCAGTCCACGCTCTATTAGCGCACCGAGGCCCCGAAAGGCGTGGGGCTCATCCTCGCTTAGCTGCACTCGGATCTCGCTTTCGCTCATAGCAGCTTCACTGGGCGGTGAACGAGAAGTCGCCGCGGTCGGTGCGGATCAAAATGGCGATCACAGTCGAATTGCCAGAGCCACAAAGCGTCCGATTTGCATTGATGCCGATGTCCTCGCCCGGTCTAAGCGTCACCGGCCCGACCTCCAGCTCCGCCTTAATGACACTGTCGGCGCCGAAATTAGCCTTGAGATAGGCGGTTTCTGCGTCCAGATCGCCCAGAACGGTGAGCGGGAGGGTTCCCAGCTTCCAGGTCACCGCCGTGAGCTCGCAGTCGTCGCGGTAGTTGAGCTGACCGCTGCTGACGACGAGCGATTCCGTGCCGGTGTTCCGCGCCACTAGACCCTCTCCGGTCTTGCCTGGACCAATGCTGACCTGAGCCTCAGCCAGCACGGGAGGGGCGACCAGGACGGCCGCCAGGAACAAGGCACGACGAAGCATATGGAACCTCCAAACCAATGGCGCGACCATAGCGACATAGAAGGATAGGGGAAAGGGAGCTGGGGTTGAACGGGCAGCTCCGATCGCAGTTGCGATACAGCTGGTTTCGATTAGTCTGCCCGGCATTGAGGGGCGATAGTGATTTCATATTCTTTGCTGCAGGGGCATTACCTTGCACACCACCTGACCTTGGCCGGTTCCGGCGATGAGTCTCTGACCCGATCGCTCGCTGCGGCGCGCGTCGACATGAACCCGCACCAAGTAGACGCCTCGCTGTTCGCGCTCCGCTCGCCGCTGTCGAAGGGCGTGCTTCTGGCGGACGAAGTGGGACTGGGCAAGACCATCGAGGCCGGCCTCGTCATCGCGCAGCGCTGGGCAGAGCAGCGGCGGCGGATCCTGTTGATCGTGCCGGCGTCCCTGCGGAAGCAATGGCAGCAGGAACTGGCGGAGAAGTTCAGCCTCGAGAGCACGATCGTCGAGGCGTCGACATACAAAGTGTGGAAGGCGAAGGGGCACGCCAGGCCGTTCTCCGCGATGCGCGGCGTCGTGATCAGTAGCTATGAGTTTGCGGCCCGGAAGGCCGACGAGATAAGGCAGATCGCATGGGACTTGGTGGTGATCGACGAAGCTCACCGACTGCGCAACGTCTACAAGAAGGGAGGGTCCGCAAGAGCTAAAGAGCTAAAGGCAGCTCTGGACGGTCGCTTCAAGGTGTTGCTGACCGCAACGCCGCTGCAAAACTCGCTGATGGAGCTCTACGGCATCGTCTCAGTGATCGACGACGACCATTTCGGCGGTGAGGACTCCTTCCGGACGCTCTATGCCGGAACCCGATCCAACATAGCTTCCCTCGAGGCCCTGCGTGACCGACTGGTGCCGATCTGCCACCGCACCCTGCGCAAGCAGGTGCAGCAGGCTGGCCACATCAACTTCACCAAGCGCCACGCCCAGACCTTCAGTTTCGAGCCCGCCCAGGATGAGGTGCAGCTCTACAACAGCGTCTCCGCCTTCCTGAAGCGCAAGGACTCGGTCGCATACGGCAACAAGCCGAACCAGCTGGTCCACCTACAGGTAATGAAGATCCTAGGTTCTTCGACGTTCGCAGTGGGTAAGTATCTGGAAAAGCTTATCGAGCGGCTGGAGCATAGGCAGCGCGCTGGCACGGACGTTACCGACGACCTGGACGCCTTTGACGAGCTCCTCGACGAGGCCGACGAGAGCTTGGATGACGACGATGAACCGATCGATCCGGAGAAGCTGCGCCTCGAGATCCTGGAGCTTCAACAGTATCTGAAACTGGCTCGGTCCATCGGCAGCAACGCCAAGGGGGAGCTACTGGTCAGCAAGCTCCCCGCAGTCCTAGACCAGATTGTCGACCGCGGTGGTGCGCGCAAGGCCGTGATCTTTACCGAGAGCGTGCGCACGCAGACCTACCTCAACGAGCTGCTCGTTAGGAATGGCTACGGCGGCCAGACAGTGCTGTTGAACGGGTCCAACTCTGATGCCCTTAGCAAACAGGTATATGAGGAGTGGAAGGCACGCCACCCGGACAGGGCTGAGCGCTCGGGCTCGAAGAGCGCTGACATGAAGGCAGCCGTCGTCGAAGCCTTCAAGAGTTCGGACAAGACGATCCTCATCGCCACAGAAAGCGGCGCGGAGGGCATCAACCTGCAGTTCTGCTCCCTGGTCATCAATTTCGATCTCCCGTGGAACCCGCAGCGCATTGAGCAGCGCATCGGCCGCTGCCACCGCTACGGGCAGAAGATCGACGTCGTTGTCGTCAACATGCTCAACCTCAAGAACCAGGCCGAGCAGCGCATCTACGAGCTGCTATCGCAGAAGTTCCAGCTCTTCGAGGGCGTCTTCGGCTCTAGCGACGAAGTGCTCGGCACCATCGAGCGCGGTATCGACTTCGAGCGCACCGTGCTCGACATACTGCAGCGCTGCCGAACGGACGAGGACATCAAGCGCGAGTTCGATGAGCTAACCGAGAGCCTCAAGGGCAAGATCGACGACGATATCAAGTCGACGCGTGCCAAGGTGCTTGAGAACCTCGACCAGGATGTGGTTGCGCGCCTCAAGGATCGTCAGGGAAGCGTGCAGCAGGCGATCGGGGACTATACGCGCCGGCTGCTGCTGGCGACCCGTGCTGAGCTTCCTGAGGCGGTTTTCGATAAGTCGGACGACGTCCGCTTCAAGTATCACGGCAAGACCTACACCACGCTCTGGCCGGACGCCGATGACCAGGGCTGGGAGTTCTTTCGGCTCGCTGACGGCAATCTCGCGACACAGGTGCTTGAAGCCGCCCGGGAGCGCGACCATAGAGGTGCCGCCGTGTCGCTGACGCTGTCGCCGGCGCTCTACCCGTTCCCAGGCCAGCTCGCCGACGTGGCGAACCTCAAGGGGCAGTCGGGCTGGCTGCAGGCCTCGCGGGTGACCGTGACCCGCAACGGCGCGCCCAAGGACGCGATCCTCGTCTCATGCCTCAACGACAACGGCACCATGATCGAGCCCGCCACAGCTGACCGCATGCTGTTGGTGCCAGCGGTGGCCCAGAGCGTCGTCAGCCTGCCCAAGGACCGAAGCAGTCTCGGCATCGTCGAGGAGGAGCACCTCGAGGAATTCGTCCGCCAGATCAATCAGGAGAACGCGCGCTGGCTCGACGAAGAGGAAGCGCGCCTCGACAACTACGCCAAGGACGTGGAAGTCGAACTCGACGCCCAGATCGTCACGATCGAGGACGAGATCAAAGAGATGCAGCGTCAGCGGCGCTCCCCCGAGCTTGGTATGGAGGAGAAGCTAAAGCTCGGTCGGGAGATCAAGCGGCGCGAGGGCGACATGGACGATCTCAAGCTCAGTAAGTTCGAGAAGCGAAAGGCAATCCGCCGCCAGGTCGGCGACATGATGGACGAGATCGCGGAGAGCCTCCGCGCCCGTCCTGTGACCTCGCACTTGTTCACGATGCGCTGGTCGGTCACGTGAGATGCCCTCGAACAGTGCGATCCGCGTCTATCACTCCGGCTTGCTGCCGTTCGAGGTGGACGTCTACCTCGACACCTATGATGGCCCGGGCTGGGTCAGACGTGTGCTGCGCGGCCGAAGCGGCTGGCTGCGGGTATCTAGGGCCGCGATGAACACGCCGATGAGCGACTGGACGGAGACGCTTGTGGCTGCGATCACCGATGATGGCGTCTGCTTCGGCCCATTTGCCTCTTCGGCCTTCCTCGACATGCGCAGCTCCAACCCGAGAGAGGCGCTGGACGATCCCGATGAGGATCTTGACGGCGCCATGGAGATGCGCGTCTGGGACTTCCTCGGCACCTGCGACCTGCGGCATCTCCGCATGTTGTCAGAGGCCGAGGACGAGATCACTACCCGCGTGGCTCTTGAGCAGGCAAGGGGCGAACGCGTGCTCGCCGACGCTGATGCCCACATCGCGGCAATGCGAAGGGAACGGCGCGACCTGCAATCGTCGCCCGAACGGCGGACCCAGCTTGCCGACAGCATCACGTTCTTCGAGGATAAGCAGTCGGCAGCAGCGGCCTGGTTGGTGCGCCGCTTGGCATCCATGCGCGAGGAGCGCGTGCAGTTTGAGGCCGATGTCTTCGAGGCTCTGGAGAACCACGGCGAGGTCGAGGAGCTGTTCACTGTCCGCTGGGTCGCGCGGACTGCCTACGACCGTGTCTATTCGCGGGCCGAGGGCAACTTCCTGATGGGCGGTCTCCGCAGACCGGTTCGAAACCGCGACGCCGAGCGCCTGCTGCGGGAGCGGCGCCAGCCGGACGAGGAGAGCGAGGATGATCGCAAGGTCCGGATCGAGGGCGACCGGGAGCGCCGCCGCGCCAAGTGGGATGCATTGCGTAGTGCCCGAGCGGTTACATTGGCAAAGGGCGAAGCGGATCGACGGGCCGCGGAGGAGAAAAAGGATATCGCGGCATCGGTCGCGGCACAGCGCGAACGAGATCGGCTCATGCCTGCTAGTCCGCCCCCGCTTAAACTGCCACCTCCAACACCCGCATTGCTGGTAGACGGGAGACTCGAAGAGAACAGGCAGCGCCTGCGAACCGCCGCGCAGCAGGAAAGCGCGAAGCGGCGTGACCAGCAGCGGCTTCGGGAGGAAGCAGTAGACGCACTGCTCGACCAATACCCGACGGTAAGGCTGTTGGATGCACGCCTAGAAAGTATCCCTTCGCTCGGCAGCGAGAACCGGCGTTTGGCACGACTCATCCGACACGCTATTCGGCGGTTGAGCGGCCAAGCGGGGGCAGCGGATCCACACGAGCTTGCGTCCGCCGGCGAACAAGAAGGTGACGCATGACGAAGCGGCAGAAGCTCGAACTGACCTGGATCGGCAAGGACGACCGTCCGCGACTCGAGCCGCGCATCCTGATCGAGGATCCGGCGCTGTCGCATCACGCAGCGACCCGCCACGACGGCGACATCTTCAACAACATGCTGATCCAGGGCGACAACCTGCTGGCGCTCAAGGCGCTGGAGGCGGACTACGCCGGAAAAGTGAAGTGCGTGTTCATCGACCCGCCCTACAACACCGGTTCGGCCTTCGAGCACTATGACGATGGGCTGGAACACTCATTGTGGCTGACGATGATGCGGGATCGGCTGGAGCATCTGTGGCGCCTACTCGACGCCGCCGGGTCCATTTGGATCGTCATCGACGACAATGAAGCCCATTACCTAAAAGTTTTGTGCGACGGATTATTTGGTCGTGATTGTTTTGTTGGCTCCGCAGTATGGGAAAACTTCTACGGGCGGAGTAATGCTGCAGCGATATCGCCATCTCACAACTACGTTCTTGTATACGCACCTCTAGGGAACGATTGGAAGAGCGTAAGAAACTTGCTGCCGCGTGATGAGAAGGCGGCATCTAAATACAAAAACCCGGACAATGACCCTAGAGGTCCCTGGCGGTTGGGGCCAATATTTGCACCAGAGGAGCGGCACGAAGGGCTGATGTATCCAGTCAAGACGCCCTCCGGCAGAGAGATTCGACCGCCGAAAGGCAGTCATTGGCGAATGGTGGAGTCGGATTTCTGGAAGATGGTTTCCGATGGTCGTGTCGTGTTTGGTGGATCGGGCGACAATGCGCCAGCAGTCAAACTATTCCTGAAGGAAGTGCAGGACGGAATGGTGCCTAGGAGTTGGTGGCCGCATGGGGAGGTGGGTCACAGCCAGGAGGCCAAACGCGAGATTCAAGCGTTATTTGAGGGGCAAACCCCTTTTGCAACACCCAAGCCAGAAAGGCTTGTCGAACGGGTAATTCAGATTGCCTCAAACCCCGGCGACCTCGTCCTCGACTCGTTTGCAGGCTCCGGCACCACTGGCGCGGTCGCCCACAAGATGGGCCGGCGTTGGATCATGGTCGAGCTCGGGGAGCACGCGAAGACCCACATCGTCCCGCGCCTCAACAAGGTGATCGATGGCGCCGATCCCGGCGGCGTCACCGAAGCGGCCGGCTGGCAAGGTGGCGGCGGCTATCGCTTCTTCCGTCTCGCTCCCTCGCTGCTCAGCGAGGACAAATACGGCAACTGGGTCATCAGCAAGGACTACAACCCGGCGATGCTGGCGGAGGCTCTCTGCAGGCACATGGGCTACACCTATGCACCCAGCCAGAGTGCCGAGAACTACTGGCAGCACGGCCAGTCGACCGAGACCGACTTCATCTACGTCACCACCCAGCAGCTGACCCACGACGCCTGCAAGAAGATCGCCGACGATGTCGGGCCCGACCGCTCGCTTCTCATCTGCTGCAAGGCCTACAGCGCCAACCCCGACGCTTTCGACCACCTGACCCTCGTCAAGATCCCCACTGCCATCCTCAAGAAATGCGAGTGGGGCCGCGACGACTACTCCCTCGCCATCCAGGACCTCCCAGAGGCGGAGGATTCCGACGAGCCCCAGGAACGGCCAAAGGCCGGCGGCTCCCGCCCAGCAGCCTCGCTCCCCCTGTTCGATGACGGGGAGAACGACCAATGAGCGAGGAGCTACGTCACCTCCGTCAGATTTCGCAGCGCCTCTCGTTGCGCGCTCCTCAGGAGCAGTCGCTCGAAATCCTTTCCAACCTCATCCAGGCTGTGAAGTTCGACAAGAGCCTGGATCCACTGGTGGCGCTCGCCGAGGTCCAGAAGCTCTACCCGAGCGTCGAGGACTTTGTTCACGGCTTTCCCTCGCTTTGCTTCGCCATCGCCACCGGCGTCGGCAAGACCCGACTGATGGGCGCGTTCATCGCCTTCTTGTTCCTGACCGGCAGGTCGAAGAACTTCTTCGTCCTGGCGCCCAACACCACAATCTACGACAAGCTGGTCGCGGACTTCTCGAGGCAGACCTCGCCGAAATACGTGTTCCGTGGCATCTCGCAGTTCGCGCAGACGCCCCCGATCATTGTCACCGGCGACACCTGGGAGGAAGGGCGCGGCGTCCGAGGTTCGGATCTCTTCGGCAACGAGGCGATCATCAACATCTTCAACGTCGACAAGATCAACAAGGATAAAGGGCGCATCCGCACGCTCCGCGAGACCATTGGCGAGAGCTATTTTGATTATCTCGCCGGCCTTCCCGACCTGGTGCTGCTGATGGACGAGGCGCACCGCTACCGCGGATCCGCCGGCATGAAGGCGATCAGCGAGCTGAAGCCGATCCTGGGTCTCGAGATGACGGCCACGCCGAAGTCGGTCGGCTCAAAGTCGCAGCGGTTCGGTAACGTGATCTTCGAGTATCGGCTTGGCGATGCGATGAAGGACGGCTTCGTCAAGGAGCCCGCCGTCGCCACACGGGCGAACTTCCGGCGCCAGGACTTCGACCAAGACCAGCTCGAGCAGATCATGCTCGAGGACGCCGTGCACTACCACGAACAGGTGCGCACCGAGCTCGAGCTCTACGCGCGGCAGACGGGCCAGCAGCGCGTCCACCCATTCGTGCTCGTCGTCGCTCAGGACACCGCACACGCAGGTCGGATCAAGCAGGTGGTCCAGGGCGACGGCTTCTTCAACGGTGCCTACAAGGACCTCGTCGTCGAGGTCCACTCCAAGCTCAGCGGCGAGGAAAGCGACGACGCCGTCGCCCGTCTCGTCGGCCTCGAGACCGATGCAAAGACGGAGATCGTCATCCACGTAAACAAGCTGAAGGAAGGCTGGGACGTCACCAACCTCTTCACCATCGTTCCGCTCCGGGCCTCGGCCTCGGACATCCTGACCGAGCAGACTCTGGGGCGCGGCCTTCGGCTTCCGTATGGAGCTCGCACCGGCGTCGAGATTGTCGACACGCTGACCGTCATCGCGCACGACCGGTTCGACGCCGTGATCCAGCAAGCGCGAGCGGCCGACTCGATCATGCAGGTCAAGCAGCTCATCATCGGGCCCGGTGGCGATGTTCCGGAGATCGGCAGCAGGGTGATCGAGGTGCGTCCTGTCTTCGACACGCAGCTGACAGGCCGGCAGTCGGGGATGCACGACGGCGACGCGCAGGAGCCGTTCATCCTCGATCAGCCAGAGGCGCAGAAGACCGCCGGGGTGGTGCTGGACTTCATCGCACGGAAATATGAGCGGCAGCTTAGCCAGGCCGCCGACCTGAGATTGCCGGAGGTGCGCCAGCGCATCGCCGACGACGTGCGGCGTGCGATGGAGCCCGCGCAGGGCACCCTCGATGGCGTGATGGTCGAGGTCGATGTCGACAAGGTGGTAGCCGCAGTCACGGACAGCCTCGTGCAGAACACCATCGAGATACCCGAGATCGTGGTCCTGCCCAGTCGTGATGTGACGTTCTGGTTCGAGCCGTTCGACCTCTCAAACCTCGATCACATCAGGTTCCAGCCGATCTCGGACACGATCCTCATCAGGAACCTCCGACTCGATACGCAGCGCGAACTCGCCAAGGCCGTATCGGGAGTGCGGGAGAGCCAGCTCGAGAACTATATTATCCGGCATCTGATCGAGAACCCTCAGATCGACTACGATACTCAGGCCGATCTGCTCTACAGGCTCGCCGGTCAGATGCTCGACCACTTGCGAACCTACCTGACGACAGAGGACGACGTCGAAAACGTGGCCCTGGTGCGCGGACGCCAGCTGGCTGACGTGATCCTCGACCAGATGCGGCAGCACTACCATGAGACCCCGGCGGACTACCGTGCCAAGGTCGTTCGCGCGTTTCGCACACTGCAGCCGTTCGCCGTGGCAGCCGCCTCGAATGCGAAGGTCCTTGACCTCAACACCGCGGCGAGCCCGCTGTCCGAGACCCGCCGCCACCTGTTCGGCAGCTCGAGGAAGAGCCCGTTCAACCTCCACCGCTTCCACTCCGACCCGGAGCGGCGCTTCGCGGCGCGGATCGACTCGGAGTTCGAGAAGGACGTTCTCCGGTGGCTCAAGCCCAGCCCAGGGCAGTTCAGCATCGAGTATCAGTCCGGGAAGTCCTATGAGCCCGACTTCGTCGTCGAGACCTCAAGCGAGAAGCTCATCGTCGAGGTCAAGTCGGACACCGAGATGGCCGATCCGATCGTCCGCGACAAAGCTCGGGCTGCCTCGGAGTGGGTCAGACACGCCAACGGGCTGTCGATCGAAGGCATCGGCAAACCCTGGGCCTACCTATTGGTGCCCGACAGCGCGCTCAACGGGAGCACGACCCTCGCTGGGCTGCGCGGGACCTATGGCAGAACCTAGGACGCCGAAGATCAACCGAAGCCTCGCTTACTTACGGGCACATACATCATGAAGAAACCCATTTCCGTGACCACCCTGACCGACTTCGGCCGGGTCCGCCTGTCCAGGACGTTTTTCATGCGCGACTTCCTGTTTTCGGATATCGCGTCGGTCCACGGCTACAACAACGTGCCGGACGACCCCGATCTCGCCATCGCAGCGGGGAGGAAGCTCTGCGAGGAGCTGCTTGAGCCAATCCAAGACCGCTTCGGCCGCATCGCCATCCGCTCCGCCTTCCGCTCGAAAGAGGTCAACGGCTTCGGCAACGAGATGCAGAATGCGGGCAAGGCCGGCTACACCTGCGCCTCGAACGAGAGGAACTACGCTTCCCACATCTGGGACGAGCGGGATGGCGACGGCTACATGGGCGCGACCGCCTGCATCGTCGTGCCGAGCTTCTGGGACAAGTTCCAGGTGGAGGGCGACTGGCGGAGGCTCGCATGGTGGATCCACGACCACCTGCCGCATGCAGGGCTCTACTTCTTCCCGACCTACTGGGCCTTCAACATCAGTTGGCATGAGAAACCGGTGCGCACCATCAACAGCTACGCCAAGCCTACCCGCACCCTGACCAAGCCGGGAATGGCCAACCACGAAGGATCCCACGAAGCCGAGTGGCGCGGCATCGAGGCGGCGTTCAGGTGAGGTGTCGGTGAGCGGTCTGAGGGTCTGCATCCACCGCGGCACCAAGGATATCGGCGGCACGGCCGTCGAGCTCGAGGCCGAAAGAGCGCACCGACTCCGCGATCTGCTGCCGTAGCTGCAAGGTGCCTTGCTGCTCCACGCCGTAGCCGCTGGTCATGGTCTTCTTGCTGCGGCCTGTCTCGTGGGAGAAGAGGCCGGTCGGGCGGTCGAGGAAGAGCATGCGATCCATGTGGTATATAGATACCACATGCTATACACCAACCAGAACGAAATGTGAATCCCTGTGGTCGACTATTAACCGAACGCAGCAGGTCGCCCCTTCCCAGACCAGTCGAGATTTAGGACTTCGGCTGGGTATTTTCTGACAATCCAGCGGTATAGCTGCTCGATGGAGGGAGTGCGCGCGCGAAGGGCGCGAACCTCGGCCACTTCAGCCGGACTAAGCTTCCTGCGATATCGATGATCCCGATGGCCAGACTTTCGCATCGGCCCATACTCAATGAACTCGTCAGGGATGCTCGGCTCTCGCCCGCCGTTTTGGAGGATAAACCACCCACCTCGCTTACCGGCAACGATGTGCAAGGAAAATCTTACGGTGAAGTAAGTCCGTGAATACCTTCCATCCCACGCGCCACTTTCAATTCCCTCTGCTTTTCCGCGCGTGCCAATGTCTTCCATTATCAGAAACTGTATAATGCGTTCCGCAAGTGGTCGCGATATCTCTATTCTGTTGATACGGCTATCTTCATTTGATGTGAATTCCTCGTAGCTAATAGGTCTGCAGTGCTCTCTATTGAATGTTGTAATCTTGACATATTCGCCTTTGCTTATCAGGTCGTATTCCAGATGCCTTGGCATGTATCCAGCTCTTATGGCTTCATCACCAATTTCACTTTATTGCCGCTCAACTTCTTGCGCATACGCCACCCCGTCATCGCAACATCTACGGGCCGGAGCTTACGATTTCAACCGCTTCGCCGGCGCGCATTGCGAAAGCCAATAGCAAACCGGGATAGCTTACGGACTCCACAATGTCGCGCCGCAGTTGCATCGTGCCCTGCTCCTCGACACCATAGCCGCCCGTCATCGTCTTCTTGTTCGTGCCCGTCTCGTGCCCGACAACGATGGCGATCACGTCATCAAGGAAGTGCTTTCGAGCGCGATCAATGAAGGTGTGGCGAAGGCTGTAGGTCACAATATCGCGGCCAGTCTTCACCCCGACCTTCGTGAGATAGCGGTTGAACTCGCGTGAGAACGTCGCCGCTATCTGGCCCTCCTTCGGAATCTCTACCTCGGGGAACACCTGAACCTCGCCGGCCGCGCGCTGCCGCTTGACATGATCGAGGAACCCCAGGGCGATCAGCGCCGAATGGATGGGCACCATGCGCCGGGAGCCGGCTGTTTTGGTGCGCTTGTCGCCGTCGCCTTCGTCGCTGATGTGCATGATCCAAACGCCCTGCTCCTGCCGCACGTCCTCGACATAGAGCTGCGCAACCTCTGCCGGCCGCGCGCCGCTATAGAGCATCACCCACGGTATCCAGAAGCGGTGGTCGCGCACGGCAAAGTTGCCGCGCTTGTCGACGTCGCGCCACTGCTCGCCCCTGGCGGTCGTGAACAGCGGCGAACTGAACAGCGTCTTGAGGGCGTCATCCTTGAAGGTGTCACGTGCGTTGGTCGGCTCGCCCTTCTTCGGCATCATGTCGGCAACGGGGTTGCTGGCAAGCACTCCGCGCCTCACCAGCCAGCGGCAGAAGCCGCTCAGGCTGCCCATGTAGCGCCGCACCGTCTGCCGGGTGAGGGTCGGCTTAGGGGTGTCGAGTGCCTTGTTGGCGGCGACGATCTCGACCGGCGACATCCCCTTGAAAATGCTCGTCTCGGTCGCCTTCACCGGGTAGTCAGCGAGCAGGTCTTGCCAGTCGCCCACCATCGCTTTGCTGACCTTCGAGGGGCGGGTCCGGGAGCCGGCGAAGTCGGCGAAGTGCTGAACGTCGCGCCGGGCCTGCTTCAAACTCTCAGGTCGAATGTCGTTCGGGTTCTCGCGCTCATACTTGGCGAACAGTCCCATGATCGTCTCGGTGGGCGTGCTGGTCACAGTGGCGTCGGTGCGAACGGCAGGCTCGGTGATGATCGGGTCTTTGGGGTGGCCGGTATAGTCGCCACGCTCGCGCTCGGCGTAGCGGTCAAGGTGCTCGATCTCGGCGCGCATGAGCTTGAGGCACAGGTCGCGGTAGCGGGGATCACCCTTCTGGATCGAGAAACCGTGCTTGTGGAGGAAGGCGTCCGCGTCGGGCTCAATCAGGCGGGTGTCGCCGGTGCTCAGGTCGCCGCGCAGCCTTGCAAGCCGCGCCGCCTTCCGCCTCGCGTCCCACCCTGCCCTGCTCGCGAGGATTTCTACCTCGGTCATCGAGTTGATGGAGTCGAACATGCCCGGCCCGGCCGGGTGCACAACCTTGGGCGCGAGCACTACAGCGTCGATCGCGGCCTCGATCTCGGCAGTTGTAGGACGCGCGGCACGCTGGTCATCGTCGGCCACGAGCGCGGCCGCGTAGTGGTCCCAGACGGCAGTTTGAATGTCGTCGTCCGTGAGCGTCTGGCGGCGGCGCATGTCATCGAACCGCGCGCCCCACTCATCCAATACCGGCACCAGCCGGCGCTTCGCCTCGGGCAGTTCCTTGGTGTGGAGTGAGACGCTGATCTCGGCCTTGCCCATCGCCGGCTGTAGGTCCAGCGGCACGAAGATGCGAGCGTAGTAGTTGCCGGAAGTGCCACGGCGGCGAAGGTTGGAGTTGCGCGACAAGGGAGCCTCAGACAGATCACAAGATCGGAACACCCGACCGGAACACTCCTAGATCGGAACACGTGAAATCGCAATAACTACTATGATTTATAATGCTTTTTCGACTTATGTTCTGATTTCGCTGAAACTCCAGGTTCCCCAGCCAGCCTCTCTTTCCTCAAATTGAGTGCCAACGGCCTATGGGTCGTGACGCATCCACACACTCGATGTCATCCCGGCGCAGGCCGGGACCCATCCTGAGGTGGTTCGGCTCGTGGTGGTGGAACCGAGGCATCTCAGGATGGGCCCCGGCCTTCGCCGGGGTGACGCCGTGGATGGGGATGGCTCCGGGCGAGCGAACAGGTCCGACAGCCCTGCGGCTTCGGAGTTTTCAAAGATCCTTCCCCTTTCGAGGAAGACGAAGCGGGACCGGCGAGGCGTTTGCCCCGTAGCGGTAGTCCGCAGATGAAAGAGGCTCACGCCTCGCCGGCCGGCCGGGGTTTTGGGCCTATGCCACCAGGGCCGGGGCGCATCCCCTGCCGCATCGCGGGAAACGGGGGACCTCAGTCGGCGGCCGGATCACCTGCACCGCCTTCGTTGCTCCCGCCCGGCTCATGCGTGCCAGGCTTCGTCCCTTGGGCCACTCCGCATCGAGCAACCCTCGCGTGATAGCGGCTTGACCGGCGAACCGGTCCTTGCCGTGATGGTTTCCGCCTGAACTGCAGCGACCCGCA
>NZ_JBFUFI010000019.1:0-55928 GCF_056403495.1 Devosia sp. P2_G7 | reverse complement strand
GGCCCGCCGAAGCGGAGATCATGGTGCCGATGCGGATGGCCTTTGCGGGGTCGGTCAATTCAGTATCCTCAGGCTGCAATGGCGACGCGCTGGCGCGTCTTGGCGCTCTCAATCGCTCCGAACACCATGGCGAGGCTGTTGATGTTGTCCGAGCTCACCGTCTCGGGCGCCCTGCCCGCTTCGATGGCGTCGATGAAATCGAGCAGGACGCTCGCGTGGCCGCGCGTCTCGTCGGGGTCGGCAGGCGCCGCGACCTGCAGCGTCTCGAGCGGGCGGAAGAAGCCCTCGCTGCCGGCAACGATGTTGGCCTCGAATCTGTCCACGCCGTCCCACAGCAGCGTGCCCTTCGAGCCGACGATCCGCCACGACGAGTCCCAGCTGGTATTGGCGCCCTCGGCGCTCCACGAGCCGCGATAGGTGAAGAGCACGTCGTCGGAGAACTCAAAGATGGCGTTGGCCACCGAGCCATGCGCGTACCACGAGCTTTTCGGGTTGGCCTCGTGGCAATAAACGGCGAGCGGCTGCTTGCCGGAAATGTAGCGGGCGGCATCCAGCGTATGGATCGCCATGTCGACCAGCAGCACATGCTCCATCTCTTCGCGGAAGCCACCGAAATGCGCCCCGACGAAGAAATCGCAATGGATGGCGTTGAGCGTGCCGAGTGCCCCGCTTTCAATGGTGGCGCGGATACGGCGCACGCCTTCGTTGAAGCGCCGGTTCTGCACCACGGCGTGAACCCGTTTCGCCTCGGCGGCGAGCGCCACCAGCTCGCGTGCCTCGGCCATCGAGGTCGCCATGGGCTTTTCGGAAAGCACGTGGCAGCCGTGGCGCAGACCGGTAGCGACCACGTCGTGTCGCGCTCCGGGAATGACCACATCGAAGATCAGGTCGGGCTTGGTGCCGTTGAGCAGCGCCTCGAGATCGCTCTCGATCGCCGCGCGGTTGAGCCCGAACTCCGTCGCTAGCCTGGCGGCCGCGTCGGTGTTGAGGTCATTGAGCCCGACGATGGTGATGCGGTCCTTGAGGGCCGGCGTCTCGGCAATCGCCTTGAGCCAACCCCTGGACATAGCTCCGCACCCGGCCAAAACGGCACGAAATGACAAGTTGATTCCTCCCAACGGGATGTCGGCGGCGCGTTGTCGCGTTCTCGCCAACGGTGTTCCGTAAACGTTTACGACGCTATATTCGGCATCACTTCCGTGTCAATAGATTTTCGTAAACGTTTCCAGTCGCCGTCTCGGCTGGGGAAAAATGGGGGAAACATGAAGGGGATCAGGCAGCTAGCCGAGCGGCTAGACATCTCCATCGGCACTGTCTCGCGCGCCCTGAACGGTCGGCCGGATGTCAATGAGGAGACACGCAAGCGCGTGCTCGAGGCTGCCGCCGAGTTCGGCTATGTCCCCAACCAGTCCGGCCGCAGCCTTCGCCAAGGCACGACGAACGCCATCGGCTTCATGATCGAATCCGGAAACGCCGGCGATAACGGCGACAATTTCTTTCTCGGCGTGGTCGACGGCGTACAAAGCGTGTTGAGCCGCCACCACCTCGATCTCGTCGTGCTCCCCTGCCCGACCGAGGAGGATCCAGCGCAGTATGTGCAGCGTATCGTGGCCCGGCGCCTGGTCGACGCACTGATCATTTCCGCGACGCACCGCAGGGACGCGCGCATCGAGTTTCTCAACAAGGCCCGCATACCCTTTGTTGCACTTGGCCGCTCCGGCACCAACGGCGACTATCCCTGGCTCGACCTGGATTTCGAGGACGTGGTCAACCGGGCCGTGGATCGGTTGGTGGCAGCAGGCCATCGCCGCATAGCCGTGGGCGTGCCCAGCAACGACATCAATCTAGGCTTCGTTTACCTCGACGGCTACAAGGCCGCCCTCGCCCGCCACGGCATAGACTTCGAACCCGGCATCGTCATCAGGGCAGCGTCGTCCGAGCAGGGCGGCTACCAGATCGCGCACGAACTGCTGGCCATGCCGGACCGGCCGACGGCCGTCGTGCTCATCTACGAGCAGATGGCCATCGGTCTCTATCGACGCCTGAACGAGGCGGGTCTGCGTCCGGGCCGAGACATCGCCGTGATCGGTTTCCGCGAGTCGCCGCTATCGCGCTTTCTTTCGCCGACGCTCACCAGCTTCCGCCTGTCGCTGCGCGACCTCGGTGTGGCCCTGGGAGAATCCCTGCTCGCCTCGATGCCTGCATACGAGGAAATCTACCCCCAGGGGTTGGTCCAGCGCCTCTGGCCCATGGAGCTCGTGCCGGGCGAAAGCGATGCGTATGGCATCAAAGGCGCCGCAGTGACCTGAGACGCCCGGCCGGAGAACCGACCCCGCAACTAGCCGCCGATCGAGGTCGCAGCGCCCAGCACCTCGAACTTCGGCGTCACGCCCAGCCCCGGCGCGTCCGAGGCTTTCATCGTGCCGTCGACGCGCTTGGGCGCGCCATCCGCGATGTCCACCGTGCCGTACGAATTGAAATCGGTGGCGGAGAAGCAGAGGCTTTCCGGCGTCGATTGCGCCAGGTGCGCGATGGTTGCGGTGACGATGTCGCCGCCCCAGGTGTCCTCGATGGTCATCGGGATGCGGTTGGCAACGCAGAGGTCGCGCATCTGCCTGGCCTTGGTCAGCCCACCGACCTTGGAGATCTTGAGGTTGATGACATCGAAAGCGTCCTCGGCGAGGCCCTTCTGCAGCATCCCCACCCCGTCGATATTCTCGTCGAGAACGAACGGCAGCGCCGTGCGGCGGCGGATCGAAACACTCTCGTCGTAGCTCATGCAGGGTTGCTCGATATAGACATCGAGATCACGCACCGCGTTCACCACGCGCGCCGCATCGGCCATGGTCCAGCCGGTATTGGCATCGCAGACGAGGACATCGGTCGGCTTCAGGATAGCACGGCAGGCCTTGATCCGCGCGATGTCGTCATTGGCGTCACCCCCGACCTTCAGCTGAAACTTCGTATAGCCCTCGGCCCGGTAGCCCGCGATCTTCTCGGCCATGACACCAGCATCTTCCTGGCTGATGGCACGGTAGAGCTTGATGCTCTCCTGCTCCGCCCCGCCCAGCAGCGTCTTCACCGGCAGTCCGGCGACCTTGCCCAGAATGTCCCAGCAGGCAATGTCTATCGGCGCCTTCACATAAGGATGCCCGCGCAGAACCGCGTCCATGTGCCGGTTGAGCGGCCCGAGCGCAGTGGGGTCCATGCCGATCACCTTGGGCCCGATCTCCTCGAGCCCGGCCCGCACCCCTTTGGCATAAGCCGGCAGGTACGCCGAGCCGAGCGGGCAGCATTCGGCATAGCCGGTGATCCCCACATCGGTTTCCACCGCCACCACTGTCGAGTCGAACACGTCGATGAAGTTGCCGCCGCTCCACTTGTAGCGGCCCTCGCGCAGCGGCAGGTCGACCTGCCAGTAGTTGATCGCGGTGATCTTCATCAGAAGCGTCCTTCGAGCGGCCAGGTGTCGGAGAGGCGATAGCCCGCCGGCCAGGGATCCGCGGGATCGAGCATTTCCTGCCGCGTCCCGGTGATCCAGGCCCGGCCGGAAATCACCGGAACGATGCCGGGCCTGCCCCCGACCTGGACCTCCCGCTCGATCCGGCAATGGAACTCGGAATCGATAATCGAGCGCCCGATGAAGCGCTCGCCGACCTGCATCTCGCCGCGCGCATGCAGCACCGCCATGCGGGCCGAGCAACCGGTGCCGCAGGGCGAGCGATCGATCTTGCCCGGCCGGATGGCCACCGCATTCTTGCCGCTCAATATCCCATTGGGGCCACGCTCCACCGGCGCGGTGATCTGGCAGAACGAGATATGGTCCCAGCCCGCATTCTCGGGATGAACAAACCCCAGCTGCTCATTGGCCGCCCTGGTGATCTTCATCCCGGTGGTGGCAAGATCGCGCGCCTCGTCCGGGGTCAGCGAGAAGCCGAGCCGCGCCGCCGATACGAACACGAAGCTGTCGCCGCCATAGGCGGTGTCGACGCGCAGCGAGCCTATCCCCTCCACCTCGATCATCGCATCGAGCTTGTCGACAAAGGACGGGTGGTTGGTGACGTGGATGCGCTCGGCCTTGCCATCGCGGCACTCCGCCATGACCTCGATCAGCCCGCCCGGCGCTTCCAGCACCAGCTTGGTGACCGGCTCCGTCATCGGCAGGATGCCGGTATCGAGCAGCACGGTCGAAACGCACATCGAGTTCGACCCCGACATCGGCGGCGTATCCTGCGGCTCCATCACGATCCAGCCCATCTGCGCCGCCGGGTTCTTCGGCGGCACCAGCAGGCTCACGTGGCGAAACACTCCGCCCCGCGGCTCGTTCAGCACGAAGTTGCGCAGCGTTTCGTCGCTGGCGATGAAGTTGCGCTGCTCCCACACCGTATCGCCAGGCGGGGGCGCCACGCCGCCGACGATGACGTCGCCGACCTCGCCCTCGGCATGGGCGGAAACGATATGCACGAGCTTGCTGGAACGCATGGAAAGCCTAGAGGACGGAGTTGAGGAACGCCTTGGTCTCGGGCGTCTGCGGCGCATCGAAGATCTGCTGCGGACTGCCGATCTCATGGATCTTGCCCGACTTGAAGAACGCCACGCGATCGGACACTTCACGGGCGAAATTCATCTCGTGCGTGACGAGGATCATCGTCATCCCCTCCCGCGCGAGCAGTCGCATCGTGTCGAGCACCTCACCCACCAGCTGCGGATCGAGGGCCGAGGTCACCTCGTCGAACAGCATGTATTGCGGCTCCATTGCCAGCGCCCGGGCGATCGCCATGCGCTGCTGCTGGCCGCCCGACAGCTTGCTCGGATAGACGTTGAACTTCTCGCCGAGCCCCACGTGCTCGAGCTGCTTCTTGGCGATCCCATCGGCCTCGTCGCGCGATTTGCCGAGCACCTTGCGCAGCGCCAGCGTGACGTTCTCCAGCACCGTCAGATGCGGGAAGGCGTTCCACTGCTGGAAGACGATGCCGATCTTCTGCCTGAGCTTGTTGAGGTCGGTGCCGCGCGCATGAACTTCCGTCCCATCGACGACGATGCGCCCACCCTGGATCGGCTCCAGCCCGTTGATGCACATCAGCAGCGTCGATTTGCCCGAACCCGAGCCGCCGATGATCGACACCACCTCGCCCTTGTTGACGGTGAGGCTGACGCCGTCGAGCACCGTCAGGCTGCCAAAGGTCTTGGTGACGTTTTCGATCTCAATCATTTTCACGGAACCTCTGCTCGAGCCTGGCGCCCCAGCGCGATATCGGGAAGCTGATGAGGAAGTAGATCAGCCCGGCGATGAAGAGGATGAACAGCGGCTCGTTCTGCATCCGGGTGATGAGGATCTGCGAGCTCTTCAGCAGCTCGATCACCCCGATCCAGCCCACCAGTGCCGTGTCCTTCATCACGCCCAGCGCCAGCCCGATCCAGCTCGGCAGCATGATCCTGAGCCCGATCGGGTAGACGATCTGCGTCATGTCCTGCCACCAGGTCATCCCCAGCGAACGGGCCGCGCGGCGCGTGGTGATCGGCACCGCCAGCACCCCGGCCCGGGCAATCTCGGAGCAGTAGGCCGAGGTGTAGATCGCCAGCACCAGGCAGCTCACCGTGAACGGCGTGAACTTCAGCCCGAACATCGGCACGAACGAGTTGACCAGCACCAGCTGGATCAGCAGCGGCACCGAGCGGAAGATATCGAGCAGGAACCCCAGCCAAACGCTCGCCCACCAGGGCACGCTGGCGCGAAACACCCCGAAGATGACGCCGAGGATCGAGCCGGCACCCACCGCGATCAGCGTGATCAGCAGCGTCCAGCCCGCGCCTTGCGCGAGGAACAGGAGATCGGGGAGCGTGATTGCCGTCTTGAAGCCCATCGCGCCCTCCTAGTACCGGAACAGCCGCCAGCCGATCAGGCGGGCACCGAGGGTCACGATCTTGGCGATCAGGTAGTAGAGCATCGCCGCGATGGCGAAATACTCGAAGGTCCGGAAGGTACGGACATTGAGTTCCTGCGTCACCCCCGTGAGGTCGCTGTTGAGCCCGACGACGACGCCCAGCGAGGTCATCAGGATTGCCCATACCGCCTGGTTGGTCATCGGATAGAACACCACGCGGAACATCTGCGGCAAAACGATCAGCCGGAACGCAGCGGGCGCCGAAAAGCCCAGCGAACGGGCGGCGCGCTCCTGCGTCTGCGGCACAGCGCGCAAGCCGCCGCGGAACGTCTCGGCGAGGTACCCGGCATTGTTGAAAGTGATGCCGGCGAGCAGCGCCGCGAAACTGGAGACATGGATGCCGAGCTGGCCGAGGCCGAAATACGCCATGTAGATCTGGAACAGCGCCGGCGTATTGCGGGCGATCTCCACCCAGGCAGCGCCGACGAAATTGAGCACCCTGCTCTTCGAGTTGCGCATCAACGCCAGCGCCACCCCGAGCGCCACGCCGATCAGCATCGAGAGCACAGCCAGTTGCAGCGTGACGAGCGCTCCCTCGAGCAACTGCGGCAACGCCTGGAACGCCGGTCGCCAATGGAAGGTGTACTTGAACATCGCTCCCAACCCCGAGTTCGTGCTGATCAAATCACTCTCGCGACCAAAAGGGGAGCGCCTCGGGCGCCCCCCTGGTCACGATCGCGCGCTTAGTAGTAGACGCCCGGGATCAACAGGTTCGGCGGCTCGCCCGGCCCGATCCACTTGTTGTAGAGCTCCTTGTAGCGGCCGGTGCGGATCTGCTGGTTCACGAACAGGTTGAGGTAGTTGATCAGCCCATACTCTTCGCGCAGCGAGATCAGCGACACGTAGTCGATCGCATAGGGAGCCGCGCCGCCGACCATCAGGTTGGAGAAGTTCGGGTCGTTGGCAGTGGCATAGGCAACCGTCGAGGTCACCGCGGTACCGTCGATCGCGCCCTGCGACAGCGCCAGGAACACGTCGGCCTGCGACTGGAAGGCCTGGAAGGTGCCCGCCGGATCGGCCCAGTTCTTCACGTCGTCCTCGAGGCGGATCGCCTCGTAGGTGCCCGAAGTCGAGCCGACCTTGTGGCCCTTGAGGCTGTCATAGGAGTCGATCCCGGCATCCTTGCGCGTCACCACGTTGAAGGTGAAGGCGAAGTACGGAATCGAGAAGCCGATGGTCTTGCCACGCTCGAGCGTATCGGAGGTCGAGGCGACGCCGACGTCGGCGCGACCGGAAACCAGCGCCGGGATACGGTCCGGGAACGGTGTCTCGACATATTCGGCCGTGACCCCGAGCGCCTTGGCCAGATCGTTGCAGGTGTCGACGTCGAAGCCGATCGGGTTGTTGCTCGCATCGCGCGATCCCATCGGCGGGAAATCCAGCACGATGGCGCAGCGCAGCACGCCCGAAGCGATGATGTCGTCGAGCTTGTCGGCAAAGGCCGGCGGTACCGTGAGCATGGTCAGGAAGGCTGCTGTCGCAACCAGCGGTGTCCACTTCATTCGTTAACTCCCCAGTTCCTCTAGGATGAGGGTCGGCAGGATTGCCGGCATCCATGCGACATAGTAGGCAAACTGTATGCAATGTGGCAAGCTACCCTCGACAGGCGGGATTTCATGACGTTTCGCAGCTTCGACGCAGCGGCAGTTACGGCAGCAACCCCCTGGGCCAAGCTGCTGGAAGCATTGGAAAAAGCCTTCACTTCGCCGCATGTCGCGCCCGACCGCCACATCCACACGATCGCCGTTCCGGGCGCCATGGATGGCACTGGGCTGATCATGCCGGCATGGATCGAAGGCGAGCATTACGGGGTGAAACTCGCCAACATCTTCCCCTCCAACGGCACGCTCGGATTGCCCGCCGTCAGTGCCGCCTACGTCCTGTTCGATGGCCGCACCGGGCAGATGCTGGCGCTCATCGACGGCGGCACGCTCACCGCCCGCCGCACAGCCGCCACCTCGGCGCTGGCGTCGGCGAAATTGTCGCGCCCCGATAGCGCGACCCTGCTGATGGTCGGCGCCGGCCGCCTCGCGCGATTGCTGATCGAGGCACACCGCACGGTGCGCCCGATCGAGCGCGTGCTGATCTGGGCCCGCCGGCCGGAACAGGCCAGCGCCCTCGCCGCCGAAACCGGCGCGCAGGTGGTCGACGATCTCGACGAGGCGCTCGGCGTGGCCGACATCGTCTCCGCGGCCACTCTCTCGCGTGAACCACTGATCCGCGGCGCGAGGCTGCGCCCGGGCACCCATCTGGACCTCGTCGGCGCCTTCACTCCGCAGATGCGCGAAACCGATTCGGTGGCGGTCGCCCGCTCGACGGTCTTCATCGATACGCTGGGCGGCGCGCAGGCCGAGGCAGGCGACCTGCTCCACGCCATAACCGAAGCCCGCTTCGCCTGGACCGACGTCGCCGCCGACCTCGCGGCACTGGTGACCGGCGCCCACCTCGGTCGCACCCGGGCAGATGAAATCACCCTGTTCAAATCGGTGGGTGCAGCGATAGAGGATTTGGCTGCGGCGCGCCTCGTCGCGGCGGCCGGAGACAAGGACTGAGTGCAATGGCCACCAAGCGGACCAAGAGGATCAAGGCCCCTACCCCCGGCGAACCGGCGCACGGCTTCGGCGCCATCCTAGTGTTCGAGCGCCTGCGCGACGAGATCCTGTCCCTGGAGCTGCGCCCCGGCCAGCTGATCGACGAAGCCAACCTCGCCGAGCGCTTCAACGTCTCCCGATCGCCGGTGCGCGAAGCGCTGGTGCGGCTCGCGGCCGATGGCCTCGTGCAGACCGTCCCCAACAAGGGCACCGTGGTGACGCCGCTGAACCTCGACGAGTTCCCCAACTATGTCGACGCGCTCGACCTGATCCAGCGTGCCGTGTTCCGCCTCGCCGCCCGCTTCCGCACCGAGGAAGACCTCGTCACCATCCGCGCCGCCAACGAGGAGTTCCGCCGCCGCGTCATCGCCAACGACGCACTCGGCATGATCACCCAGAACGCCAAGCTGCACCTCGCCATGGCCGCGGCCGGCCGCAATCGCATCCTCACCGACACCTACCGCCGCATTCTCGATGAGGGCCGCCGCACCCTGCGGCTCTACTTCCGCTCCTACGGCGACAGCCTGCCCGAGAGCCTGCGTGACGCCCACGACGAGCAGATCGCCGCCATCGCTGCGCGCGACGAGGCGCTGGCTGAGCGGCTGGCGCACGAGCACGCCGAGGAAGTGCACCAGCGCTTCCTGCGCTACATGAGCGAGCGCAACTCCGCCGATCTGAACGTCACCTACGAGCCCTGATCCCAAGCCAATCTGCCGCGCGCAGACGTCGCAGTTTGCGTTGTACAGTGATTGTCGACAAACTGCATAATCTTTGCTAACACCCTCGCCAGTCCCAACGGAACCCAGCGATCATGTGGCAAGGCATACTCCCGGCAGTCACCACCAAATTCACCGAATCGGGCGCGCTCGACTTCAAGGAGATGGAGCGCTGCTTCAAGCTGCAGATCGATGCCGGCGTTGACGGGCTGATCGCCTGCGGTTCGCTCGGCGAAGGCCCGATGCTGAGCCACGACGAGCGGCTCGACGTCTTCCGCGCCGTGCAGCAAGCCGCCGCCGGTCGCCCCGCCCTGCTCACCATCGCCGAGGCCGGCACCCGTGAAGCCTGCATCCTCGCCGAGCGCGGCGCCAAGGCCGGCGCGTCCGGCCTTATGGTGGTGCCCTCGACCGTCTACCACACCAACCGCGACGAGACCCTCGCCTCGCTCCGTGCCGTGGCCGAGGCCTCCGACCTGCCGATCATGGTCTACTCGAACCGGCTGGCCTACCGCGTCGACGTCACCAACGACATGCTGCTCGAGCTGGCCGAAGACCGCCGCTTCGTCGCCGTCAAGGAGAGCTCCGACGACCTGCGCCGCACCACCGACGCGGTGGTGAAGCTGCAGGGCAAGATGGCGGTGTTCACCGGCGTCGATAACTACGCCTTCGAGGCCCTGGCCGTCGGCGCAGTCGGCTGGATCGCCGGCCTCGTCGTGGCTTTCCCCAAGGAAACCGTGGCCATCTACAAGCTGATGCAGCAGGGCCGCCAGGCCGAGGCGCTGGCGATCTATCGCTGGTTCCGCCCGCTGCTCGACCTCGATGTGTCGACCTACCTGGTGCAGAACATCAAGCTGGTCGAGGCCCTGGTGATCGGCTCCAACGAGCGCGTCCGCCTGCCCCGCAAGCCCATCTCCGGCGCCGACCGCACCCGCATCGAGGGCATCGTCAACACCGCCCTCGCCACCCGCCCGGAACTGCCCGCCTACTGAGCCGTCAGGCCACCGCGGTAGCGGCCCTGCCGTCCGACGATGAGCACCGTCTCGTCGTCGGTGTGCTCGCGTTTGCTGCGCTGTCAGCGGCCATTCAGGCGCGACAGGTTACCCTCGCCGTTGTCGTATGGAGGACGGCGATGCGCGACTACATCATTCACATGCCCAAGGGCGACGCCTGGCGCCTGACCATGTTCAGTGCCAACGCCCTGACCACGCAGCCCGCGCTGCGGATCGTCAGCCTCTCGCCTCGCCATGAAGTGCGGATCATCCGAACCTCGATTGCCACCGCCATGAAGCTCGCGATCCTGTTCCCCGGCTGGCAGATTCGTGCCCTCACCGGACAGTCCCGGCGGCGCGTGTCACGCCGGCCAGCACTGCTCCAGGTTGCCGTCTAGGGTTTCTAGCATCACGAAATTCTCGCCGCGCGTGCGCTTGGCCATGTCGACCGCGGCCCGCAGCGCTTTCTCCGAACTGCGGTGATAGCCGAGCACCGTCCGCCCGACGCTGAGCGTCCAGGTGTCTCGACCTGGAGAAATAACGAACCGCAATCCTTGCATGCTGCCGAGCCCCCGTCCTGCTGCCCAGCTACCCTGTCGGAACCGCCGTTATCCCCTCGTTAACTACGTAGGGGGTTGCACGAACGGGGGAACGAGGGCCCGTTCGTGCCCTGAGGGTCAGGCTGGCTGCAGATCGCCCTGCTGGTCGTCGGCCTTCTTGGCCGGCGGGAAGGCCAGCGCCATACCGGCGGCGGCGAGGCCGACGGCGGCCGAGGCGATGTAGAGCCACTGGTAAGTGCCGAACGTGTCGTAGAGCCAGCCGCCGCCCACCGGGCCGAAGGCCATGCCGATGCTCGAAGTCATGGTCGCGGCGCCCAGCACCGTGCCCATGACGCGCGGGCTGAAATATTCGCGCGCCAGCACCGAGTAGAGCGGCATCACGCCGCCATAGGCGAGACCCAGTACCGATGCCAGCATGTAGAACTGCGACACTTCCCTGAGATAGATGTACGCGAAAATGCCGGCCGCCTGCAGCGCAAGGCCGCCCACGATCACCTTGCGCACCCCGATCCGGTCCGCCAGCGTGCCGAACAACAGCCGCCCGAACAGCCCGGCGATCCCCTCGACCGAGTAGATGAGCGTCGCCGCGCCCAGCGACGCGCCACAGATCATCGCATAGCTGACAGTGTGGAAGATCGGCCCCGAATGGGCAGCGCAGCAGAGAAAGAAGGTCCCGGCGAGAACGATGAACTGCGGCGTCTTGAGCGCCGACCAGGCCGCCGACTGCTTGCGCGGCGCTGCCCCACCAGCGGTGGGAACCGGAGCATCGACAACCGCTGGCGGCCGGCGGATCAGCAACGTCGCCGGAATCATCACGATCAGCGCGCCCATCGCGATCCACAGCATGGCGCTGCGCCAGCCATAGCCCTCGGTGAGGAAGCCCGCGAACGGGGTGATCACCATCGGCGCTACGCCGCCGCCCACCGAAACCAGCGACACCGCAAGGCTGCGGTTCTTGTCGAACCAGCCCAGCGTGGTCGAAATGATCGGCGCAAAGAACGCCCCACCCGAAGCGCCGACCAACCCACCATAGGCGAACTGGAACACCCACAACTCCCTGGCGTTGCTGGCGATGACGAGGCCCAGCCCAAGCAGCGCCGCGGCCATCAGCACCACCGGCCGCGCGCCGATGCGATCGCTGAGCGTCCCCCAGCCAAACCCCGCCACGCCCATCACGATAAAGCCGATGGTCATCGCGCCGGAAATACCGGCACGGCTCCAGCCGGTCTCTTCTGCAATGGGTTGCAGATAGACGGGCAGCGCGAACATCGCGCCCATCGCCACACAGGTGATCACCGCTCCCGCAGCGACGATGACCCAACCATAACGACTGTTCATTCTCGGTTCCTCCGGACGACTCTGCCATCTAGACGAATGGCAGGCGAGCGTTTCGACATACGGCTGACAATTTCGTATCGACACCACCGCAGGCGGTCGGCTTCACAACTACTTGTATTATGCAAGTGGTATACCCAGGTCAAAACTGCTTGTAAACTGCAAGTGGATAAGTCGGAGCAGAGCAGCTGTGGATTTGCGATCGGGATGCCCCATCAACCTATCCGTCGAGGTGCTCGGCGACCGCTGGAGCCTCGTAGTGCTGCGCGACATGATGTTCGGCAACCTGCGCACCTATGGTGAGCTGCACGGCAACTCCCTCGAGGGTATCGCCACCAACATCCTCGCCGATCGCCTGAAGCGCCTGACTGAGGAGGGCATGATCACCGCCGCGGCCGATCCGGGCCACAAGCAGCGCACCATCTACAGCCTCACCGAGAAATCGATCGCGCTGGTGCCGGTAATGGCGGCGCTCGGCACCTGGGGCACGCAGTTCCTGCCCGCATCACCGCTGTTCGCGGCCCGCTCGATCGCCCTCGAACAGGGCGGACCGCCGATGTGGGCCGACTTCATGGCCGAGCTGCGCCACCTCCACCTCGGCGCCCCCGCCACCACCCGCTCCGTGCATGCAGAACTGCAGCAGGCCTTTCGCACCGCCGAGGCCGCGCTCGCCGAGGGCGAGACGAGCCCCTGACCCGTGCCGGCTGGAACACCGCCACGGCCGCCCTCAACGCCTGCCGCGTCCCGACACCGATCCCGCCTGCGGCCCTGAGTTGCCGCTGTTTTCAGTCTGCAGCTTCCGCCAGCGCGCCAGCCGATCGGCGTCCAGCGTTCCCGCCGCGATCGCCGCCTGTACCGCGCAGCCCGGTTCATGGCTGTGCGTGCAGTTGCGGAACTTGCACAGCGGCGCCAGCTCGGTGATCTCGGCGAACAGCGTCCCGATGCCGCCGGCCACGTCGCTCAGTTGCAGCGAGCGTATGCCGGGCGTGTCAATCACCCAGCCCCCACCCGCAATCGGATGCATCGAGCGCGACGTGGTGGTGTGTCGCCCCTTGGCGTCATGCTCGCGAACCGCGCCGGTCTCCTGCACCGCACCTCGTCCGACCAGCGAGTTCACCAGCGTCGACTTGCCCACGCCGGACGAGCCGACCACCGCCACGGTCTGCCCCGGCCCGCACCATTCCGACAGGATGCTCGCTGCACCGGCAAGCCGCGGGTTCAGCGTCACCACCGGCAGGTCGCGCTGCAACTCGGCCGCCTGCCGCTGATACTCGGCCGGATCGTCCGCGACGTCGGCTTTTGTCAGCACGATCACCGGCGCCGTCCCGGCCTCGTTGGCGAACGCAAGGTAGCGCTCGAGCCGCGCAACGTTGAAATCGGCATTGCATGAGGTCACGATGAACAAGCTGTCGACATTGGCAGCCGCCAGCTGTGGCACCCTCCGCCCCTGACCGGTCCGCTGCAGCAATGTCCTGCGCTCGAGCCGACGCGTCAGCAACCCGCTCAGCGGGTCAACCAGCACCCAGTCCCCGACCGCGAAATCCCCGGTATTGGTGCGCGGCGGCAGTCCCAGCGCGCCCGACCCACCCTCCAGCATCACCTCGAGTTCGGTACGATGCACCGACGCGATGCGCCGCGGCATCAGCGCGGTTTCGTCAGCCTCGATCTGCTCGTCAAAGAACTCCGACCAGCCCAGACTCTGCAACAACCGGCTGGCCTCGCTATCCCGCATCCGTGTCCCTTTGATTGCGCCCAGCGGCGCCCGATCCCGCCGCCAGATGGGGCGGGTGCGAAGCTACCACGCCCGCCAACCCAGTCCCACCCGGATCCTGCAGTTTCGCCGGTCAGATCTCGCCAGCCGGCTCGCGAGTGCCCGCCGCTTCGTCAATCGCTCGACTGTGCTCATATCGAGGGCATTCTGTGCCCACGCGCCAATCCTGCGCATAAATGTCGCTACGCCGACATCAATGCACACATCTGGGTGGGCGACGCTCCAAATCTGTGCATGATGTTTGGACGAGCATCGAGGACCACCCCTTGCAGCAGATCTCTCCCGTCGCAGCAGTGCAGCGTGCCTTTGCGGCACTGCGTGAATACGATGACAGCGCGCTGTTCATCGGCCTCAAATCCGAGGCCAGCGCTCTCGCCGAAGCCCAGGCACTCGAAGCCGCCGGCCCTGCCGGCAAGCAGCTGTTCGGCCTGGTCTTCGCCGTCAAGGACAACATCGACGCCGCCGGCCTCCCGACCACCGCCGCCTGCCCCGATTTCACCTACTCGCCCGAGCGCTCCGCCTTCGTCGTCGCCCGGCTCGAGGCAGCCGGCGCCATCGTCCTCGGCAAGACCAATCTCGATCAGTTCGCCACCGGCCTCGTCGGCGTGCGCTCGCCCTACGGCGTGCCGCGCAACGTGCAGCGCCCCGATCTCATCCCCGGCGGCTCGAGCTCCGGCTCAGCCGTCGCCGTCGCCGCTGGCATCGTCGATTTCTCCCTCGGCACCGACACCGCGGGCTCCGGCCGCATCCCCGCCGGCATGAACGGCATCGTCGGGCTGAAACCGACCCTCGGCCTGTTGTCCGCGACCGGCATGGTCCCCGCCTGCCGTACCCTCGACACCATCTCGATCTTCGCCCGCGACATCGCCATGGCCATGCGCGTTGCCGAAGTCGCGGCCGGCTACGACGCCGCCGACGCCTACTCGCGGCAGCTGCCGGCCCCCACGCTGTCGGCGCCGTCGCCCCACCCGCGCATCGGCGTGCCGATCCCGGCCCAGCGCAAGTTCTTTGGCGATTCCGCCGCCGAGGCCTCCTATGCCGAAGACCTGCAGCGCCTCGCCGGCCTCGGCGCCGAAATCGTCGAGCTCGATTTCGAGCCGCTGCACGCCGTCGCCCGCCTGCTCTACGAAGGCCCGTGGGTGGCCGAGCGCTACGCCGCCACCAAGCGCCTGCTCGAAACCAGCCCCGTCTCCTTCCACCCGGTGACGCGAACGATCATCGAAGGCGCGCGCGGCCTCACCGCGGTCTCCGCCTTCGAGGCCACCTACAAGCTGATGGACCTGAAGCGCGCCGTGGCGCCGCTCCTCGCCAACCTCGATTGCCTCGCCGTGCCCACCGTGCCACGCGCCTATACCGTCGCCGAGCTCAACGCCGACCCCATCACCCTCAACTCCAATCTCGGCAGCTACACCAATTTCGTGAACCTGCTCGACATGGCCGCCATCGCCGTGCCGACCGGCACCCGCAGTGACGGCCTGCGCGGCAGCATCACGCTGATCGGCCGCGCCAACAGCGACGGCCACCTCGCCGGTCTCGGCGCTGCGCTGATCGGCGAAGCCGTCGCCGCTCCCGCCCGCGCCAACCCCGGCCGCATCGAAATCGCGGTGGTCGGCGCCCATCTCTCCGGCCTACCCCTCAACGGCGAACTGACCGCGCTGGGCGGCGGCTTCATCCGCACCGCCGACACCGCACCCGACTACCGCCTGTTCGCCCTTCCCGGCACCACCCCGCCAAAACCCGGCCTCCTCCGCGTCGCCGCCGGTACCGGCACTGCCATCGCCACCGAAGTCTGGTCGCTCGACCCCGCCTGTTTCGGCGCCTTCGTCGCCAAAATCCCCGCCCCCCTCGGCATCGGCACCCTGCGCTTCGCCGACGGCACCACCGCCAAAGGCTTCCTCGTCGAAGCCGAGGCGGTCAACGGTGCACGCGATATCTCGGAATTCGGCGGCTGGCGGAAGTTCCTGGCCAAGGCCTCAGTCTAGCGGTGACCCACCGGTCTACCTTCTCCCCTTGTGGGAGAAGGTGGCGCGCAGCGCCGGATGAGGGGTCCGCAACCTGAGGTTGGGCGATCGGAGCGTAGCGACGAACGACGGTGTGCGCGGAGACACCCCCTCATCCGCCCTTCGGGCATCTTCTCCCACAAGGGGAGAAGGCGCTCCCACACCGCTGTGGCTGTTCTGCACTATCCCCGGCTCAACCGCTCATAAGCATCGCCGACGATCGCAATATGCTGCCGCATCGCCGCCTCGGCCTCACCCCGATCCCCGCGCAAGATCGCCTCGACGATCAGCCCGTGCTCGGTATGCGACTGCGCCAGCCGCCCACGCGCGCCGAACTGCGCCCGCCGGAACGGCTGCAACCGCTGCCGCGTCGAAACGGTGATCTCGCGCAGGTAGCCATTGTGCGCTCCGTCATAGATCGCCGTGTGGAACGCGTCGTTCGCCTCGGCATAGCCCGTCGCGTCGCCGGCCCGGACGATACCGGCCATCGCGCTGTGCTGTGCATCGAGCGCGTCCCGTTCCGCAGCCGTCATCATCACGGCGCAGAGCCCGGCGCACAGCGCCTCGAGATACCCCATCACCTCGAACATCCCGGCCAGTTCCGCCGGCGCCGGCTTCGCCACCAGCGCCCGCGCATGCGGCTTCTGGTCCACCAGCCCGCTCGCCGCCAGCAGCCGCAACGCGTCGCGCACCGGCGTGCGCGACACCGCGAACTCACCGGCCAGCAGCGTCTCGTCCAGTGGTGTGCCCGGCTCCAGCTCGCCGGCAATGATGCGGCTCGCCAGCACGCGGCGAATTTCCTCGCCGGAGGTGCGTTTCAGCATAGTCCCCTCTAGTCTCAGTCGCTTCTTGGCGCGCTTCCGAACCGGAAAAGTCTGCAACTCTTCCTGAAAGCGCTCTAGTCGTCGATGACGCTGACATGCGCCGCGGCGACACGCCAGCCATCCGGCATCCGTATCCACGTCTGCATCTGCCGTCCAACCCTGCCAGGCGCATCGTCGCGGTAAAACAACGTCGAGGCCGTAGCGACGTCCCGGCCATAGGTGGTGATGACCGTCTCCTCGAGCCGCCGCGACAGCCCCGCCGATGGCCGCGACAGCCGGAACTCCCGGATCGCCTCGATGCCATAAAGGTTCTCGCCGATGCCGTAGCGGATGGTCACCGGGCTATCGAGGAACAGTTCGTCGAGCACCGCCACGTCATTGCTCACCAGCGCCGCCTCATAGCGCGCGAACACCGCCTCCACCTCGGCAACGACAGCCGGATCGTTGATGATCATCACGCCGAGACCGCATCCCGCAACGCCGCCAGCGACGTCACCCAGCCGACAATGCCGCCCTGCGCCGCAATCATCGCCAGCGTCGCCGCCTTGAACTCGGAGAAATAGCTCTCCGTCGCATCCTCGATCAGCAGGCACTCGTAGCCGCGATCGTTGGCCTCGCGCATCGAGGTCTGCACGCAGACCTCCGTCGTCACCCCGGCAAACACCAGGTGCGTAACTCCCAGTGCCTGCAGGCGCTCGTGGATGCCGGTAGCCCAGAACATCCCCTTTCCCGGCTTGTCGATAACGATCTCCCCATCCACCGGCGCCAGCGCCTCGACGATCTGGTTCCCCGGCTCCCCCGCCACCAGCAGCCGCCCCATGGCCCCGGTCTCCCCGATATGAAGGCGCGGGTTGCCGCGCCGGATCTTCGAGGGCGGGCAGTCGCTGAGATCCGGCTTGTGCGCCTCGCGTGTGTGGATAACCAACCAGCCCTGCTGGCGGAACAGCCCGATCAGCGCCGCCGTCGTCGGGATGATCGCCTCGAGCCGCGCCACGTCGTTGCCCAGCGAGTCCCCGAACCCACCCCGCTCGATGAAATCGCGCTGCATATCGATCACCACCAGCGCGGTGTGCGCCGGGTCGAGCTCGTAGGGATAGGGCCGCGATGGAACAGAGATCATTGGCGGACGCTGACGATGAAGGAGCCGCGGCAGGGGATGTGGATGGCGAGGTAGTCGGGGGGGCCGACGTGCCACTGGCGGTGCGGTGAGAGGCTGGTGCGCTCCATCCCGCCAAACAGTATGGTGAGGGGGCCTCGCACCCTGCCACGGACCCAATTGAAGGCCCCCTCACCCGGCGCTGCACGCCGCCAGCTTCCGCCCCAAACCCGAGGTTTCGTCTGCCCTGTCGCGGCTACAGCGTCCATCTCAGTGTCCCGCCATGTGTTGACCGATGGTATTCCGGTCGGTGTCCTCGATGCGCGACACGTAGTTGATCGTGCCGCCACTCATCACCGCCACCCGGTCGGCGAGTTCGAGAATCTCGTCGAGGTCCTCGCTCACCAGCAGCACCGCCGCGCCGCGGTTGCGTTGCTCCATGATCTGGCTGCGGATGTCCGCCACCGAAGCGAAATCCAGCCCGAAGCAGGGGTTGGCGACGATCAGCACATCGACATCGCCGCTGAGCTCCCGCGCCAGCACCGCGCGCTGCACGTTGCCGCCCGACAGCGTCTCGATCGGTGCATCCGGCCCCTGCGTTTTCACCCGGTACTTGGCGATCAGCTCTTTCGCCTTCTCACGCATCGGCCCCGGCGACATCCACCAGCCGAGCTTGGCCACCGGCGGCTTGTCGAACGAACGGAACGCCAGGTTCTCGGCCACGCTCATCCGCGGCACCGTGGCGTTCTTCAGCGGCTCCTCGGGCAACCCGAACACCTTGTAGCGATCGAACGCACCGCGCTTCGGCTGGAACTGCTCGCCGTTGATGAAGATCGCGCCATCCGACAGCGGCCGCTGCCCCGAGAGCGCCTCGACCAGCGCCGATTGCCCGTTGCCCGAGACCCCCGCGATACCGACGATCTCGCCCGATTTCACCTTGAGGTTCACCGCCTTGATCGCCGGCAACCCGTCATTGTCCTCGGCGAACAGTCCGGCCAGCTCCAGCCGGTCGGCCCCCTCATTGTGCTTCTTCCGCGACGCGCGCTCGAGGATCTTAGTGTCGCCGATCATCATGTTGCTCATGTCGGGAACGCTCACCGCCTTGGCGTCACCCGCCCCGGTGAAGCGACCCCGCCGCAGCACGGTGAAGTGGTCACAGAACGCCTTCACCTCGCGGAACTTGTGCGAGATCATCAGCACGGTGATCTCCTTGCGGTCCGCCATACCGCCGAGCAGCCCCAGCATCTCGTCCGCCTCGCCCGGCGTCAGCACCGAGGTCGGCTCGTCGAGGATCATGAAGCGCTGGTCGAGGTAGAGCAGCTTCAGGATCTCGAGCTTCTGCTTCTCGCCGGCCGACAACTGGCTGGTCTGGGTGTTCATCGGCACCCGAAACGGCATCTGCTCCATGAAGGCGTCGAGGTGCCTTCTCTCCTTCGCCCAGTCGATGATCGCAGGCGCATCGGCGCGCGAGATGACGAGGTTCTCCGCCCCCGTCAGGCACGGCACCAGCGTGAACTGCTGGTAGACCATGCCGATCCCATTGGCTCGCGCGTCACGCGGCGACTTGATCGAGACCTCCCTGCCGTCGAGCGTCACCTGCCCCTTGTCGGCGCTGTAGAAGCCCATGATGCACTTCACCAAGGTCGACTTGCCGGCACCATTCTCGCCGAGCAGCGCATGGAACGACCCCGCCTCGACCTTGATCGACACATCGTCGAGCGCCACCAGCGGCCCGAAGATCTTGGTCATCCCGATAGCTTCGAGCGACGGAGCGCGACCTTCCATCACAGCACCTCCATCAGCGCGGTAGAGGTCGAAACAGCGCCGAACACCCCGCCCTGCATCTTGATCATGTCGATGGCGGCGAGGTGGTTGTCGTACTTGGTCGCGGCACAACAATCCTCGAGCAGCACACACTCGAAGCCACGATCGTTCGCTTCGCGCATCGTGGTGTGGACGCACACATCGGTAGTGATCCCCGTGAGCACGATGTTGCGAATACCCTTGAGCCTCAGGATCAGCTCGAGATCGGTGGAGGCAAACGAGCCCTTCCCCGGCTTGTCGATGATCGCCTCGCCCGGCAGCGGCGCGAGCTCGGGGATGATCTCCCAGCCCGGCTCGCCACGCACCAGGATGCGCCCCTGCGGCCCCTGATCGCCGATGCCAGCCCCGATCCGCTGCGAGCGCCAGCGCTTGTTGGCGGGCAGGTCCGAAAGGTCGGGCTTATGTCCCTCGCGGGTGTGGATGATCGGGTAACCCTTGGCCCGAAAGGCCTCGAACAGCCGCTTCAGCGGTTCGATCGGCGCACGGGTCAGCGAGATGTCGTAGCCCATGGAGTCGACATAGCCACCGGGTCCGCAGAAGTCGGTCTGCATGTCGATGACAACAAGCACCGTGTTGTCGGGCCTCAGATCCCCGTCATAGGGCCACGGATAGGGCGTCGAGGCGATGGTCTTGCCACCGGGCAGGAAGGCAGCGTCGATCCGTTCGTCGGCAAGGCTCATTCTGCGGCCTCCTGGAATTTCTCGCCGTAGCGGCGTGTGGGCTTGGCAAAGCCGGAGGGCGTCCCGTCCGTGACCTTGACGCTCGCTTCCCACGGCAGCCGGTACTGCCCGGCAACGAGATCGTGCATGAAGGTGTACGGGCAGTCCTGCGCGCCGCCTTCGACGGCGGTGAAGCCGCGGTGGCCGAGCTGGTAGATGTTGTTCTCGACGCCCCAGTTGGCGCGCGCCTCGCGCACCAGGTCGGGCCGCACCTCGGCGGTGATGATCTCGTCAGCCCGGCCCGTCACGCCCTCGGCGATGATTGTGCCGTCGAAATCGACGATCATCGCCTCGCCCATCGAGTCGAACGTGCCGTCCGACCCGCACATGCAGACGTTCGCCGTCACCATCAGGTTGTGGAACGAATTGGCCTGGTTGGTGAAGCGCCAGGCCTGCCGGATCGGCGCGGTGTAGCCCGCGGTGCGGAGCATGACCTCGGCCCCCTTGTATGCCGCCTCGCGCGCCATCTCGGGGAACATCCCATCATGGCAGATGATGAGCGAGAGCTTCGAACCCTTCGGCCCGTCGATGACGGGGATGCCGAGATCACCCGGCTCCCATGGCTCGACTGGCACCCACGGATGGAGCTTGCGGTAGTAGAGCTTCAGCTCGCCCTGATCGTCGATGATCAGCCCGGAATTGTAGGGGTTGCCGCCCGGGTTCAGCTCCATGATGGAGAAGCACCCCCAGATGGCGTTGGCCTTGCACGCCGCCTTGAACGCAGCGACTTCCGGCCCATCCAGCGTGCACATGATCGCCGGGTTGGTGTCCATCGACAGCCCGTGCAGCGCGTATTCGGGGAACACCACGAGGTCCGTGGTGCCCAGATTGCGCCGCGCCTTGCCGACCATGTCGACGATACGCTGCGTCTGCGCCGCGAGATCCGCCGGCGTCACCACCACCGGCAGTTGCAGCTGCACCAGCCCGATCACCACGCCATTGTCGGATTTGTTGAGACCGCCCAGGCCGCTCATCGTGACGCTCCTATTTGGTGATCGACAGTTCGCCCGGCACATCCCTCGCCGAGGCCTTGGAGCCGGCAGAAATGATCATGATGGTCAGCGTCAGGATGTAGGGGGCGGCGTTGAAGAAGTAGTAGCCCTGCGAGATGCCGATCGATTGCAGCGACGGGCCGATGGCGCCGGCCGCGCCGAACAGCAGCGCCGCGAAGATGCACTTGATCGGGTCCCAGCGCGCAAAGATCACCAGCGCCACAGCCATCAGCCCCTGCCCGGAACTGAGCCCCTGGTTCCAGCTGCCCGGATAGTAGAGCGACAGGAACGCGCCACCGATGCCGGCGAGGAACCCGCCCGCCGCCGTCGCGAGAAACCGCACCAGGTCGACCGACACACCCATCGCCTTGGCCGACGCGGCGCTGTCGCCGGTCATCCGCACGATCAGGCCCCACTTGGTGTTCTTGAAGGCCCAGAACATGAACACCGCCAGCGCGATGCCGACGAAGAACAGCGGGTTGACCTGCAGCGCCTGCGCCAGAGCGGGATTGCCGGTCCAATCGCCGAGCGGAATGGCGTCGAGCCGCGGCGCGGTAGGCTGGATGAAGGGCTTGCCGAAGAAGAAGGCGATACCGGTACCGAAGCTCATCATGGCGATGCCGACGGCGATGTCGTTCACCTTGGGCAGTTTGCAGATATAGCCATGCAGCGCCCCGAGGAAGAGGCCGGAGCCACCCGCCGCGAGCACGCCCAGCCAGGCATTGCCGGTAAGATAGGACACCGCATAGGCGACCATCGCGCCGAGCACGAGGTTACCCTCGAGCCCCAGGTTGATACGGCCGGATTTCTCGGTGAGCGTCTCGCCCAGCGCCACGAACATGAAGGGCGTTGAGACCCGGATGGCGCCGCCGAGCATGGCGATGAGGACGGTGACGAGCGCGTTGTCCATTTAGGTGCGGTCCCCCGTGGCCTTGGGCTGGAAAATCTTGAAGCGGCCGTAGAACGTCTCGGACACCAGCAGCACCACGAACATGATGCCCTGCAGCACCAGGATGGTCGCATCGGGCATCCCCATCCGCCGCTGGATCACCCCGCCCGCCGCGGCCAGAGCACCGAACAGGATCGCGACCGGAATGACCGCCAGCGGGTTCTGCCGTGCAAGGAAGGCGACGAGAATGCCGGTGAAGCCGTAGCCGGCAACCAGCGAAGCATTGGCCTGCCCATGGATCGCCGCCACTTCGAAGAAGCCCGCCAGCCCCGCGCAGGCGCCCGCAATAGCGCAGCAGACCACCATCAGCCAGCCAACCGGTAGGCCCTGCGCCCGTGCTGCCCTGAGGTTCCCGCCGGTCATCCGGGCGGCAAAACCAAACGTCGTGCGGCTCATCAGCACCCAGAGCACGATGGCGAGCACGACACCTGCGGCAAAGCCCCAGTGCACGTCGGTGCCGGGGATCGAGCCGACGCGGTAGGCGTCGCCGATCGGCATGGTCGAGGGCTTGTTGGCCGAGGCGGGATCGCGCAGCGCCCCCTCGACGAAGAAATTCATGATGGCGATGGCGATGTAGCTCATCAGCAGCGAGGCGATGGTCTCGTTGACCCCGCGCGCATACTTGAGCCAGCCGGTGAACCCGACCCACAGCCCGCCAGTCAGCATGCCGGTCGCCGCCATGATCAGCAGCGTCACCGGCACCGGCACGGCGTTCGCAACCAGCGGAATGGCAATCGCCGCCGCCGTGAACCCGCCCAGCACCAGCGCGCCCTCGCCACCGATCATGGTCAGCCCGATCCGCGCCGGAATGGCGAACGCGAGCCCCGTCAGGATCAGCGGCGCAGCGCGCTGCAGCGAATTCTGGATGGAAAACGAGGAACCGAACCCACCGGTCCAGATCAGCCCGTACAGCGTCAGCGGATCCTTGCCGATGATCAGCAGGAACACCGCGAAGATCAGCCCGGAGACGATCACCGCACCAACCGGAATGGCGAGGGACTCCGCGAAGCGGAGCAACTGCATGTTCGATCCGGTCTTGGCCGGGATGGCTGTGGTGTCGGCGGTCTGAACGGTCATGCACTGCTCCGTTGGCCGGAGGGTGGGGCCACCCCCACCCTTGATCCCTCCCCACAAGGGGGAGGGAGACGACTGCTGCTTCGGAGTGCCTTATCTCCCGGCTCTTGCGCCTCCCTCCCCCTTGTGGGGAGGGTAGCGCAGCTAGCCGCAACGCGGCCCAGCGGAGCTAGGGTGGGGGGTAAGCCACACGCTCCGATCTGGAGCCTCAGGTGATCGAACCCTGCACGCCCTCGAGCAGCCAGTTCATGCCGTCGAGATACGGGTCGTAATTGTCGTAGTCCTTGTCGACCACGACGTTGCCGGCATTGTCCTTGAGCGTGCCCTTGTAGATCGGCGCACCCGCGACCAGCGCCGCGATCGCCGCATCGGCCGCCGCGATGGCCTCGGGCGTCGCGCCTGCGCCATAGGGTGTGTTGCGCAACATGTCGTTGTTGTAGCCACCGACGAGGAAGTTCGGCGGGGTTTTGCCGGCCGCGATGTCGTCGGCGTAGGATTTGTAGATCGTCTCCCACTTGTACTCGGCGCCGGTGATGAAGCCCTTGGGCGCCAGCGGAGCCTGCGAGGCGTTGTGGCCGGCGGTCTTCACGCCGCGGCCCTCGGCGGTCTCGATCACCACCTTGGGGCTATCCACGTGGCAGGTGATGACTTCGCAGCCGGCATCGACCAGCGCGTTAGTGGCTTCCGCCTCGCGCACTGGCAGGCTCCACTCGCCGGTGAAGATCACCTGCACCGTAGCGTTCGGGTTCACCGACCGCGCGCCGAGCAGCACCGAGTTGATGTTGGACAGCACCGACGGAATGGGCTTCGCCGCCACAAACCCGATCTTCCCGCCCGACGACAAGCCGGCAGCGACGCCGTTCACATAGTGCGCTTGGTTGAGGTACGGGAAATACGAGCCGGCGTTCTTCGGGTCGGCGTCCTTGTTCCACAGCGGCGCCGCATGCCGGAAGGTCACATCCGGATACTTCTTCGCCATGTCGACGACGAACGGGTTGTAATAGCCGAACGAGGTGGCGAGGATCAGGTTGGCGCCATCGAGGTTGATCATCGACTCCATGGACTTGGCCACGGCGTCGGTTTCGGGCACGTTCTCTTCTTCCACCACCGTGATGCCCGGCAGTGCCTTCAGCGACTCCACCGAAACGGCGTGCGCCTGGTTCCAGCCGAAATCGTCCTTCGGCCCGACATAGACGATGCCGAGCACGACACTGGTCTGTGCTTTGGCGATCCCGAACGGCAGCGCCGACGCGGCAAAACCGGCTGCGCCGGCTTTGAGCAGTGTGCGGCGAGAGATAGCGTTGAATGTCATGACGTCTTCCCCTGGATTGCACCTTTGGGCGCCGCCTCGCGGCCCAGCGCCGGTATCCGAGGGAGTCAATGCAAACCATGTGCCAAGGCGAGATCGCCGCGCGCCGAAGATTTTCAGCCAGCAATTTCAGCTGGTTGGGCAGAACCGGCCCAATATTCGGCTTGCCCGGCGGCAGGGATGAATGCTTAATGACTTCGCATCGCGTTCGCAGTTGCCTACGATTTAGGCATGCACCGGCGTGTTGCATACAATGCGTTGATAACTGCTAACGAGGCTCGTTTCGAACCATGGCCGCCTGGATACCGATTGCCCTGGGTCGCGACGTGCCGATCGGCGTCACCCGCGCCGTCATCGTGGACGACCGAGAGGTCGTCATCTGGCGCGGCGCCGATGGCGTAGCCCATGTCTGGGAGGATCGCTGCCCGCACCGCGGGATGCGCCTGAGCCTCGGCTTCGTGCGCGACAACGCGCTGAACTGCCTCTACCACGGCTGGCAATACGGCTCTGGCTCGCAATGCCTCCGCATCCCCGCCCACCCCGACCTGACGGTACCGCCCACCATCCGCGCCAACGCCTACGCCGCAGCCGAAACCGGTGGCATGATCTGGATGAGCGCGGACACCGCCGATGTGCCCCCCGCCCTGCCCGAGCTGGCTCCCGTGGTCAGCCTCGCCGTCGAAGCCGCCCCGGCAGCCGTCCTCGGAGCCCTCGCCGGCACCGACGCAGCCCCAGTGGTCACCATCCCGCTCGCAGGCGAAACCCTGCACATAGGCTGGCACCGGGTGCACGCCAACAAGACCATGCTCCATGCCGCCATCACCAGCGCCGCCGACATCGCCGCCGCTACGGCGCACCTCCGCGCCCTCCGCAACAGTGTCGAACAGGGAGCCGCCGCATGAGCCTCACCGACGATCAGGCCGCGCTCGACCAGTGGTACACGCTCGGCGCGCTGCAGGATTTCCCAATGGGCGCCGAAGTCCCCTCGCGCCTACTCGGTGAAGACCTCACTGTCCGCCGCCTCGCCGATGGCGTCGAAGTCCGCGCTGCCGGCCGCACCCTGCCGGTCCGCGCCGACTACGACCACCTGTGGACCAGCTTCGGCACCCCCGAACGCGGCCTGTTCGAACTGCCCGAAAGCCTCGAACCCGACCGCCGCCGCATCTATTGCGGCCCGGTCCGGGTCCGCGCCTCCGGCCTGCGGCTGGTCGAGAACTTCCTCGATCTCGCCCACTTTCCCTATGTCCATACCGACATCCTCGGCTCCGAAGAGCACCCGGAAGTCGCCAAGTACGATGTCGAGCAGCGCCGCGACGTCGACGAGCTGTGGGCCACCAAATGCGAGTTCTACCAGCCCAAGGCCGCGGCCGCCTCCGACGAGGGCCAGATCAGCAAGTACATGTACCGCGTGGTCAGCCCGTTCAACGTCATGCTCTACAAGACCCCGCCCACCGCGCCCAACCGCTGGGACGTCATCGCCCTGTTCGTCCAGCCGGTGGATGAGGCGGTGTCGGTGGCGCACGCCTTTATGCTTGTGATCGACGAGACCAGCACCGATGCCGAGCTCAGCGCCTTCCAGCAGATGATCTTCGTGCAGGACAAGATCGTGCTCGAAAACCAGCGCCCGTCGCTGCTGCCGCTGCAGCCAGGCCGCGAAACCCCGACCCGCGCCGACCTCAGTTCGGTGCTCTATCGCCGCTGGCTCAAGGAGAAGCAGCTCCGCTTCGGCACCGAACCCCGGACAGATATCGCGCATGCCTAAGCTCTACGACTACGTGCTCTCGGGCAGCTGCTACAAGGTGCGCCTGTTGCTCAGCATGCTCGGCGTCGCCCACGAGGTCGAAGCCGTCGACTTCTTCCCCGGCCTCCAGCACAAGCGCCCCCAATTCCTTGCCCTGAACCCGCTCGGCCAACTCCCGGTGTTCGAGGACGATGGCCTAGTCCTCCGCGACGCCCAGGCCATCCTCGCCCACCTCGCCAACAAGCACGACACCTCAGGCCAGTGGCTGCCGCGTGACGACCGCTTCGGCCCAATAATGATGTGGATGAGCTTCGCCGGCGGCGAGCTGATGGCCGTCTCCGCCGCTCGCACGATCGGCATGCTGAACTATCCCGGCGACCTCGCCACCTTGCAGGCCAAAGGCCGCGCCGCCCTCCGCCTCCTCGACGATCACCTCGCCGATCGCGCCCAGGCCGGCAAGCTGTGGATCGTCGGCGACCACCCGACCATCGCCGATATCGCCATGTTCCCCTATGTCGCGCTGAGCCACGACGCCGGCATCGGCCACGAGGACTACCCGGCGATCAACCTCTGGCAGCGCCAGGTCAGGAAACTCCCCGGCTTCGTCGGCATGCCCGGCATTCCGGACTACTTCTGAGCGCTAACGCCGAACCTGAAACCCGTTCCCCACCGGCCCTGCCTCGTCCACTGCATCGATCGTCTCGACCAACGCATCGAGCGGCCCGAGCGTACACGCCATCTCCAGCGCACCGACCAGGGCTTCCGGCCCCGCCGCCACCAGCGTCACATCCGAACCATCGGCGCTCACCCAGCCCCGGATATCGAGCCAGCGCGCCCGCTCCGCCACGAACTCGAGATAGGCCGCAACCTCCATCCGGCCGCTGATCGCATAGCGCCGGCTCACGGGGGCGCCGCCTTCGACATCGGTGGAGTACTCGTTACGCATGCTCAGATGTTATCGACTTTCACCCGCGCCGTCGAACCGCGCTCCACCAGCGTCTGGCCCGCGAGCCCATCTCAGCCTAGACTGCGCGCCTTGACGCTTGGAGGAGCGAATGCTGGCCGAGGAGGTCTCTGCCGAAACGACTCTCGCGCCCGCTGCCTTCGCGGGGATGAACCGCGAGATGGCGCCGTTCGTCTTTCTGGCCCGCGCCCGCGCGCTGGGCATTCCCGGCGCCCTGGTCAGCATATCCGCCATTGACGGCGGCGCGCCCAAGGCGATCGGCACCAACATGGCAGTGCTGGCCGATGGCCGGCATCTCGGCCATGTCTCGGGCGGTTGCGTCGAGCCGGCCATCGCCGCCGAATTCGCCCCGCTGGTTGCGGCCGGCAAGGACCAGGTATTCCGCTTCGGCAAGGGCTCCCGCTTCATCGATATCCGCTTCCCGTGCGGCGGCGGCGTCGACCTGCTGCTGCACGCCTCCCCGTCCGATGAGCTGCTGGCCGCTGCACAGCAGCGCTTCGAACGCCGCGAGGCCTTCTCCATCGCGTTCGACCCGCCCCGATCCAGCGCTGCGATCGTCGAAAGCGCCGCGCCCACCGGCTGGCACGACGGCCTTTTCATCCGCCGCTACCAGCCCCGCACTCGTCTCCTGCTGGTCGGCCGCGGCCCCGAGTTCGAGGTCATGGCCCGCGTCAGCACGGCCGCGGAGTTCGACCTCCATCTCGTCACCCCCGACGAGAGCTCTGCACTGGCACTCGCCGGCCTCGATGTGCCTGTCGATCTGCTCAAGACCCCGAGCCAACCAATGGAATTGCCGATCGATCCATGGACGGCAACAGTGCTGCTGTTCCACGAGCACGAATGGGAAAACACCATCCTGGCGCGCTCTGCCACTGCCGGCGGGTTCTACCTGGGCGCCCTTGGCAGCGTGCGCACCCACCAGATGCGCCGCGAGCGGCTGGCCGCAATGGGTGTGCCACCGCCGGCGATCGACCGCATCCGCGGCCCGATCGGGCTCATCGATCGCGCCCGCGATCCGGGCATGCTGGCCCTCTCGGTGCTCTCCGAAATCTCAGCCATCCGCGCCCAGCTTGACCGGCGATAGCACCATCGCCGCGGTCGTCCTTGCCGCCGGCCTCTCGAGCCGCTTCGGCAGCGACAAGCTGCTGCATCCGCTCGCCGGCAAGCCGCTTGCAGCACACATCGCCGACACCCTCGCTGCGATGCCCCTAGCGTATCGCCTCGCCGTCTGCCCGCCCGAACCATCGGCGCGCGCCGACCTGTTCCGCGCCCGCGGCTTCGAGCTCATCCTCAACCCCGAGCCGCAGCGCGGCATGGCCTCGTCCCTGGCGCTCGGCGCCCAGCGCGCCCTCGACCTCGGGGCCGACGCCCTCCTCGTCTGCCTCGCCGACATGCCCAACGTCACCGGCGACCACCTGCTGCGCCTGATCGCAGCAGCGGCAACCAGCGACACTGCCGCAACGGTCTTCGCCGGCACCCGCAGCCCACCCGCGATGTTCACCCGCCGGCTGTTCGCCGAACTGGCAGCGCTCTCCGGCGACCACGGCGCCCGCCACCTCCTCGCGCAAGCCACCCTGATCGAGGCGCCGCCCGAACTGGCCCAGGACTTCGACACCCCGGAGGATTTCACCCGGACATGATCGACTTCGACCAAGCCGTGGCGATCGCCAGCCGCCCCGATACGCGCCTCATTGCCATCGATGGCCTGCCGGTCTCCGGCAAGTCGACCCTCGCCGACCGCTTCGAGACCGCGCTCGGCGCGCAATGCCTCTACCTCGATGATTTCGTGAGACCGGAAGCGGAATGGCGCGGTCGGAGCGTTCCCGCCTTCCCGTTCAGCTACATCCGCTACGACGAATTCCTCGACGCCGTGCGAACCCTTGCCCGCGGCGAGACGATCCGCATCCCACTCTACGACTGGAGCACCGCCCGGATCGGCGACGACCACCGCGAGATCCGCCCGGATGGCCCGGTGATCGTCGAGGGCGTATCGTCCCTCCACCCCGAGCTGGCGCCACTCTACAACCTGCGTCTCTGGGTCGAGAGCGATGCCACCACCACCCTCTCCTCCTCCCTCGCCCGCGGCGTCGGCGACTGGGAGCGCGAATGGCGCGACCTGTTCCTGCCCAGCGTCGAACTCTACATGCAGACCGAGCCCAAGCGGCGCGCCGACCACCTCGTAGTCGGGCGCGGCGCCGGCCAATAGCCATTCAGCGCGTCGGCAACCCCGGGAGCAGCTTCGCCAGCGTGATCGGGAAATCGCGGATCCGCACCCCAGTCGCATTGTAGACCGCATTCGCCACCGAGCCGCCGGTCCCACCGGCTCCCAGCTCGCCGATCCCCTTCACCCCCAGATGGTTCGCCCGCTCGTCGAAATCCTCGAGCATGATGGCGTCGATATCGGGGATATCGGCATGCGTCGGGATCAGGTACTCGGCGAAATCGCCGTTCACCCAGCTGCCATGCCGCGGATCCACCAGGCCTGCCTCGTGCAGCGCTGCGCTGACACCCCAGATCATCCCACCGATCAGCTGCGAGCGCGCCGTCTTGGCGTTGAGTATTCGCCCGGCCGCGAACACCCCGAGCATCCGCCGCAACCGCACCTCGCCGGTGTCCATATCCACGCCGACTTCGGCGAACGACGCGCCATAAGTGTACTGCGCGAAGTTCTGGTAGTTCGGGTCGTGCTTGTTATCGAGCGTCTTCCCCGTCTCCTCGAGGCCATCCGGAAAGTGCCGCCTCACCTCGGCGAACAGATCGTTGTAGCTCGTCCCCGCCACCGCGCCGATCCGCTCGCGCAAAGCCTTGCACGCCCGGTCCGTGGCCACCGTGGTGTTGGCCGCACCCCACGATCCACCCGCCCCATTGCCCTTGGGGTGGTCGGTCCGCGCCAGCTCCACCCGCACCTGGCTCATCGGCACGCCCAGCGCCTCCGCCGCCACCTGCGCCACGATGGTGTAGGTGCCGGTGCCGATATCGGTCATGTCGGAGCGCACGATCACCCAGCCATCCGGGTCGATCCGCACCAGCACCTCGGCCGATGTCTGGAAATGCCCCCGCATCGACGACGCGACGCCATAGCCGATCAACCATCGCCCATCCCGCCTGCTCGCCGGTCGCGTCGGCCGATCCCGCCAGCCGAACCGCTCCGCCCCCTCGCGCAGGCAGTCCGCCAACCGCCTGCCGCTCAGCGGCAGCCGCTTGTCCGGATCCATGTCCGTGTCGTTCCTCAGCCGCAGCTCCACCGGATCGATGTCCAGCTTCTCAGCCAGCTCGTCCATCGCCGACTCGAGCACCATCAGCCCCGGCAACTCGCCCGGCCCGCGCACCGGCTCGCCCGCCCGCAAATCGAGCGCCTTGTGCGCCTGCCGCGTCAACCGGTTCGGCGCCGCGTAGAGCGCCTTGCCCACCGATGAAACCCCCTCGTCCCACGCCTCGTCCGCCGTCACCTGGATGAGCGCCTCATGCCCCAGCGCAGTCAGCCGGCCATCCGGCCTCGCCGCCAGGCGCACCCGGCTGATCGATGCCGGCCGATGCCCCACCAGCGTAAACACCTGCCGCCGCGTCATCATCACCTTGACCGGTTGCCCCAGCGCCATCGTCGCCAGCGATGCCAGCACCGCCTCGGCATGCAGCACGATCTTCGAGCCGAACCCGCCGCCGACGAAGGCGCTGTCGATCGTGATGTCCTTCACCTCCAGCTTCAGCGTCGCCGCCAGCCCGACGATCAGCTGGTTCAGCATCTGCGCCGTGAGGTACAGGTTGAGGTGCCCGTCCTTCCAGTCGGCGAGGCAGGCATGCAGCTCCATCGGCTGCGAGAAATGGTAGGGCGTGGTGTAGGTCTCATCGACCGTCACCGGCCCCTCGCGCATCGCCGCATCGACATCGCCCGCCTGTGACGGCCGCCGCCACCGCGTACCCGGCCCGAAATCGCCCAGGTCATACTCACCCGGCTCCGCCTCATACTCGACCTCGATCAACCCCGCAGCGGCCCGCGCTTCCTCAAAACTCTCGGCCACCACGAACGCCACCGGCGCGCCATAGTAGCCGACACGATCGCTCGCCAGCTCCGGCCGGGCCCGGTCCATCATGTCGCCGTCGATGCCCTCGGCCGGCCCCTGGTCCGGCGCGTTCTTGTGCGTCCACACCAGCCGCACCCCCGGCGCCGCTTCCGCCGCCGTCGTCTCGATCCGGGCAACCCGGCCCTTCGCAATGCCCGCCCCAACGATGTAACCGTAGAGCGCCGGCCCTGCGTCCTGCCGCTCGTACGAATAGGCGGCCCGTCCGGTAACCTTCACCGGCCCATCGGTGCGGCTGATCCCCTCGCCGATCATCGCGCCACTCCCGCCTGCGCCAGCGTCGCCGCCAGCGTCCGCCGTGCCAGCGGCAGCTTGTATGCATTGTCGGCGGTCGGCCTCGCACCAGCCAGCGCCACATCGGCGGCGGCATCGACATCGAGGCCACCCTCCGCCGCCTCCACCCGCCACGGCCTATGCGCCAGCCCGCCGAACGCCAGCCTGTCGATCGCCCCATCCAGCCGCGCCACTAACGCCACCGTCACATTGGCGAACGCATACGACGCCCGCTCCCGCACCTTGCGGTAAAGCTGTACCCCGCCGATCGGCCGCGGCAACGTCACCGCCGTAATCAGCTCACCCGCCTCCAGCGCCGTCTCGATATCCGGCGTATCGCCTGGCAACCGATGAAACTCCGCGATCGGGATCGACCGCACCCGCCCACCCGCGCCAACCGTCTCCACCGTCGCATCAAGCGCCCGCAGTGCCACGCACATGTCCGACGGGTTCGTGGCGATGCATGCGTCACTCGCGCCGAGCACCGCCAGGTTGTGGCTCAACCCACCGATCGCCGCGCACCCCGAGCCGGGCCTTCGCTTATTGCAGGGCATGTTGGTGTTGTAAAAATACGGGCAACGCGTCCGCTGCATCAGGTTGCCCGCCGTCGTCGCCTTGTTGCGCAGCTGCCCCGAAGCCCCGGCGAGCAGTGCCCGCGCCAGCACCGCATAGTCCCGCCGCACCCGCATGTCCGCGGCAAGGTCGGCATTGCGCACCAGTGCCCCGATCCGCAACCCGCCCTCGGCCGTCGGCTCGATCCGGTCCAGCCCCAGCCGGTTGATGTCGATCAGGTGCGCCGGCGCCTCGATCCCCAGTTTCATCAGGTCGAGCAGGTTCGTGCCACCGGCGATGAACCGTGCATTCGGTGTCGCAGCGGCCACCTCCACCGCCTCCGCAGCTGTCGTCACGCGCTCATAGCTGAACGGCCTCATGCGTCGTCCCCCGCCACATCGCGGATCGCCGCAATGATGTTGGGGTAGGCGGCGCAGCGGCAGAGGTTCCCGCTCATCCGCTCGCGAATCTCCTCGTCGCTCAGCGGTATCGCCGCCTCGAGATCACCGGTCACATGGCTCGGCACCCCCGCCCGGATTTCCTCGAGCACCGCCAACGAGGAGAGGATCTGTCCCGGCGTGCAATAGCCGCACTGGAACCCGTCGTGCTTCACGAATGCCGCTTGCATCGGATGCAGCGCCTCCGGCGTCCCCAGCCCCTCGATGGTCGAGATCTCGTCGCCCTCGTGCATCACCGCCAGCGTCAGGCAACTGTTGATCCGGCGCCCGTTCACCAGCACCGTGCACACCCCGCACTGCCCCTGGTCGCAGCCCTTCTTGGTCCCCGTCAGCAGCATGTGCTCGCGCAGCGCGTCGAGCAGCGTCACCCGCGGATCGAGCGCAAGCGTCCTGATCTCGCCATTGACGCTCAGCGTCACCGGCAGCCGGGACGTCGCGGTCCCGTCACGCGCTGCAGACATTATTTCCCCCTCAAGAAATGCACGGTCGAGCCTAGAGCGCTTTCAAGAAAAAGCCAGTCCCGTGGAGGGATGCACCGGCCCTTCCGTGATCCTCCCCGCGTTGCGGGGGACGATCGCCGAGCGTCCAATGTAGTTTCACAAACATCCATGTTGCAAAACTACACCAGCCGTGTACTTTCGCCCCGCCGCTGCGGCCAAGGGAGGGGAAAATGAACAAGATCAACACGGGAGCGACACGGATCGCCACCACGTCCCGCCAGATGCCGATGTCCCGGCTCGGCGGCCCCAGCACCCTGCCTCGCTTCCGCTGGCAACAGCCGACGCTCGACAAGAACACCCCACCCAACCGCGACCTGAGCCCCGAGGAAAGCTCGCACGGCTTCCAGTGGGGCAAGGATTCGATCCTCCCCTACCAGGTTTACGACGACTACGACCGCTCCCAGGCGCCCGGCGAGATGCAACTGGTGACCATCGAGAACGGCCGGCTGCGCGTCTCCGTCGCCCCGCAGTTCGGCGGCCGGCTCATGGAAATGCGCGACCTGAAGCTCGGCCGCGACCTGGTCTTCCGCAATCCGGTGTTCCAGCCGGCCAATCTAGCGGCGCTGAACGCCTGGTTCTCCGGCGGCATCGAGTGGAACGGGCTCATTCCCGGGCACACGCCGTTCACCTCCGCCCCGGTCTTCGCCGGCATCGTCGAAACCGAGCGCGGTCCCGTATTGCGGCTCTACGAGTTCGACCGCATCGTCGAGGCGACCTGGCAGATCGACCTGTTCCTGCCCAACGACGACGATCGCCTGTTCGTCCACGGCCGCATCGTCAACAGCACCGAGGCGACCAAGCTCGCCTACTGGTGGACCAACGTCGCGGCGCCGATGTCGAAGGGCATGCGCGTGCTGAGCCCCGCCGACTATTCGATCGAGCATGTGCTGCCCGGCAATGAGCTGGCCCGCTTCGAGTTCCCCGATCCGACCCGGTTCGACGGCTCCTACCCAGACCGCTGGCGCGACTCGACCTCCGTGTTCTTCCGGAAGCCCGAAGCCGACCGGCTGTTCATCGCCGCCCTCGACATCGACGGCGTCGGCCTGGCGCAGACCGCAACCGCGACCCTCAAAGGCCGCAAGTTCTTCTATTTCGGCACCGGCGCCGGCGGCCAGCAATGGATGGATTACCTCGCCCGCCCCGGCGAAGGCGACTACATCGAGATCCAGAGCGGCATCGCCCCCACGCAGAACCAGCGCTTCGAACTCGCACCCAACAGCGAAGTGCACTGGACCGAGGTCTACGGCGCGCTGAGCGTCGATCCCGCTCAAGCGCATGCCACCGATTACCAGCAGGCAGTCGGCGCCGCGGCCAGGGCCGTCGATGCGCGCTTCCCCGCCGCCGAACTCGCGAGCGTCGACGCATTCCTCACCGAAGTGTCGCGCCGTCCGGTGACGCAGCGCCTCGCCGGCGGCTCGCCCTGGGGCGGCCGGCAGGAGAAGCTGACCGCCACGCCGCTGGCCCCGGGCCTCGATTTTGCCGTGCAGCATCCAACCGATTGCTGGGACGAACTGGTCACTACCGGACGCTTCTCCGAGGCAAGCCTCAAGCGCGTACCCGCCGACGTCGCGGTCTCGCCCGCCTGGGTCGAGGCGCTTGAAGCAAGCCGCGACAAGTCCGGCGATACCTGGCTCCATGCCCTGCTGCTCGGCATCGCCGCGCTCGACCGTGAAGACCGCGAGACGGCGCGAACCCTGTTCGACCGCTCCATCGCCCTGCGGCCGACCTGGCTCGGCCGGCGCCAGCGAGCTCTCGTCACCACCGATCCCGACGCAGCCGACAGCGACTACCTCGCGGCCTGGGCGGGCGGCGACGCGCCACCGGCGCTGGCCGCCGAAATAGTCACGCTGCTCGTCAAGCACGGGCGGCTCGAGCGGCTGCGTGCCTTCGCCTCCGCCCTGCCGGCCTCGGCCCTGACCGACGAACGGGTGCACCTGGGCCGCGCCATGGTCGCGGCCGGCGAAGGCGACCTAAACCTCCTCGAACGGCTGCTCGATCGCCATTTCGCCACGGTGCGCGAGGGTGAGAACCTCCTCGACGAACTCTGGGTCGCGCTGCAGCGCGGCCGGCTGCAGCAGGCGCTCGGCCGCGCGCCCTCACCCGCCGAACTTGCCGAACGGCTGAAGCAATATCCGGTGCCCGCACACCTCAATTTCCGCATGCGGGCCGCCGACGAAGCCGGGGGTCGATAAGTGTCGAACGCGGCGGCGCCGCGCCCCGCCACCTCGCTGATGCAGAGCATCTCGCAGGAGCTGTCCGGCTTCAACAAGGCTTTCCAGCTGGTCGGCGCCTACCTCGTCGCCTCACCCGAGGCCTTCATCCGCGAGCCACTGCAGGAAATCTCCCGCGCCGCCGGCGTCAGCGAGCCGACCGTGCTGCGGTTCTGCCGCCACTTCGGATACAAGGGGCTGCCGGATTTCCGCATCGCCCTGGCCATGTCGCTGGCCCGCGATGCCGGCCAGAGCCCGTTCGTCGAACCGGCAGTGACCGACAAGGCAGTCGTCAACCTCGGCGCCAAGCGGGCGATCGCACGCTTCGCCTTGTCGCTGGCGGGCAGCGACCGCTCGATCATCATCGACTCCGGCTCTACCACCCAGCTATTCGCCGAAAATCTCCGCGCTGCCCCAGGCCTCGTCATCATGACCACCGGCCTCAACATCGTCGAAGCCTTCCGGGGCGCCACCCAGCATACCGTCATGCTGCCCGGCGGCACCGTGCGCTTCGAGTCCAACTCGCTCTCCGGCCGCCTCGTCGAAAGCACCCTGGGCGGCATGCGCTTCGACGCCATCTACTTGGGCGCCGACTCGATCGACCCGGTGCTCGGCCTCAGCACCTTCAACGAGGCGGAAGCCCATCAGAATGCCGCCATGGTCGGCGTCAGCCAGCGCGTGATCGTCCTCGCCGACTCCACCAAGTTCCGCGCTCCGGCCCTGCATCGCATCTGCGAGCCCGATCGCATCCACGCTGTGATTACGGATACCGGCCTGCCCGACGAAACCGCCGAAATGCTCGAACAACGCGGCGTCACCGTTCACCGGGTCGAGCCGGAAGGAAACAACTGATGACCGACGCATACCTCAATCCCGCCGACCTCGACCGCTGGGCCACCACCCGCGAGATCAAGCGCCAGCCCGCCATCTGGCGCAGCTTCGGCCCGAGGCTCGAAGGCATCGCCGCCGAGATCCGCGCCTGGGTCGCCGCCCGCCGTCCCGACGAGATCTGGTTCACCGGCGCCGGCACTTCAGCCTTCATCGGCGAAACGCTGGCCGCCTACCTGAACCAGGCCGCGGGCCCCGCCCGCTTCCGTGCCATCCCCACCACCGACCTGATCGCCGCACCCCGCAACTTCCTCCGCCCGGGCATCAAGCTGCTGGTGGTCTCGTTCGGCCGCAGCGGCAACAGCTCCGAGTCGATCGGTACGCTCGACCTCCTGGCGGCGCACGCCCCCGAGGCCGATCGCCTGCACATCACCTGCAACGCCAACAGCGCCCTCGCCCGCACCGACAACGCCGGCCCCGGCGAGCTGCGCAACATCGTGCTCCCGCCCGAAACCGACGACAGCGGCTTCGCCATGACGTCGAGCTACACCACGATGCTGCTTACCGCCCTCGCCTGCTTCGACCCCACCCCGCCGGCGCCGGTGACTGATCTGCTGGCACGGCTCGCCGACGGTGCCGAACAGCTCATCTCTGGCCAGCTAGACAAGCTCATCGCCCTGCCGATCCCCGAGCGCGCCGTCTTCCTCGGCTCCGGCCCCCTCACCGGCTCGTCGCGCGAGAGCGCGCTGAAGGTGCTGGAGCTCGCGGCCGGCCAGATCCCCACCTCCTGGGATTCGACCCTCGGCTTCCGCCACGGCCCCAAGGCCATCACCAACAGCAAGACCCGCGTCTTCGTCCTCCTCTCCTCCGACCCGCACACCCGCCGCTACGACACCGACCTCGTCACCGAAGTCGCGGCGCAGTTCGGCGCCGACATCGTCTCGCGGCTCGGCGACCCGGCCGCCGGCGCCGACATCGCCATCCCCTCTATCGGCAACGACGCCTGGTCCTCGGTACTCTACGTCATGGTGGCGCAGCTACTCGCCGTCATCTGGTCGCACCGCCTCGGCATGACCGTCGACAACCCCTTCGCCTCGGGCAACCTCACCCGCGTCGTCGCCGGCGTAAAACTCTACCCCCTGCCCGAAACCGGCCCGCAAGTGTTCGGCGCCATCGACGTCGGCGGCACCAAGATCGAAGCCTGCCTGTTCAACAACAAGCTCGAAGTCCTCGAGCGCCGCCGCGTCCCCACCGCCAAGGGCAGCTATGACGACCTGCTGCAGGCAATCGAGGGCGCCGTCTCCTGGCTCGACGAGACCGCCGGCGCGAAGGTCGCCCTCGGCGTCGGCCTGCCCGGCCTGATCGACCCTGCCACCGGCATCTCGATGACCTCCAACGTCCCCGCCACCGGCCACACCCTCAGCGCCGACCTCTCGGCCCGCATCGGCCGCTCAATCCCGGTCGAGAACGACTGCAAGTGCTTCGCCCTGTCCGAAGCCAACGGCGGCGCCGGCGAGGGCTACCGCACCGTCTTCGGCCTGATCCTCGGCACCGGCGTCGGCGGCGGCGTATGCATCGACGGCCAGCTGGTGGTCGGCCACAACGGCCTCCCCGGCGAAGTCGGCCACTTCGGCCTTCCCGCCGAACTGGTCCGCCGTCACAACCTCCCCATCCTCGCCTGCGGCTGCGGCCGAATTGGCTGCTACGAGACCCTGCTCTCGGGTCCCGGCATGGCCCGCATCGCCAAACATCTCACCGGCGCCGAAGTCGACTCGGCCGCCATCGTCGCCCAGGCAGCAGCCGGCGACGTCGCGATGGGCAAGGTGCTCGACATCTGGTTCGACATCCTCGCCGAGCTCATCCACACCATCCAGCTCACCATCGACGCCGATTGCGTGGTTATCGGCGGTGGACTGTCAAACATTCATGGTCTAGCGCCGACCCTTTCCCGGACTTTCACCCCGCGAATGCTCAAAGGTGTGCGCCAGCCAGCCTTCGCCACCGCCCGTTTCGGCGACGCCAGCGGCGTCCGCGGCGCCGCCATGCTGGTCACCCGAGGCACCAAATGAAGCAGCTCCGCGACCTCATCGCCCGCAACCGCAAAGGCTCCGGCGAGGCCCTGCCCTCGGTCTGTTCGGCCCATCCAGACGTCGTCGCCGCCTCGCTTTTGCTGGCCGACGAGTGGGACGTCCCCCTGCTGATCGAAGCCACCAGCAACCAGGTCAACCAGTTCGGCGGCTACACCGGCATGACCCCGCCCGACTTCATCGCCTTCGTCCACGGCCTCTGCGCCCAGACCGGCGTCAGCCCCAACCGCGTCCTCTTCGGCGGCGATCACCTCGGCCCACAAGTCTGGCGCGACCAGCCCGCCGAGATCGCCATGGCCAACGCCCGCGACCTCGTCGCGGCCTACGTCAAAGCCGGCTTCACCAAGATTCACCTCGATTGTTCAGAGGGTTGCGCCGGCGAGCCCGCAGCCGTCGGCGACACCATCAGTGCCGCCCGCGCCGCCGATCTCGCCGCCGTCTGCGAGGCCGCAACCGCCGATCCGTCATCCCTAAGCTACATGTTCGGCACCGAAGTCCCCCCGCCCGGCGGCGCCCGCGCCGAGGAAGGCCCGATCGGCATCGCCCCCACCGAGCCCGCCAACGCCCGCGCTACCATCGCCGCCCACCACGATGCCTTCGCCGCCCAAAGCCTCGATCACACCGCCTGGCAACGCGCCGTGGGCCTCGTTGTCCAACCCGGCCTGGAATTCGCCCCCGACCACATCCACCGCTTCGACCTCGCCGCCCCCGACCTGCTCTCCCCGGTCCTTGAAGGCCACGACGGCCTGAGCTTCGAGGCCCACTCGACCGACTACCAGTACTCCGACGTCTTCCCGGCCCTCGCCCGGCGCCACTTCGCCGTGCTGAAAGTCGGCCCCGCCCTCACCTTCGCCTATCGCCGGGCGGTCTACGCGCTGGACAGCGTGGCGACATGGCTCGCACCCGATGCACCGCGCAAGCCCATCGCCCCGGTGATGGAGGCGCTGATGCTGGAGAATCCCAGGAACTGGGCCAAGCACTACGCCGGCGACGCCGCGACCCTGAAGCTCCTGCGCCACTTCAGCTACGCCGACCGCATCCGCTACTACTGGGCGCAGCCTCGCGCGGCGGAAGCCGTGGAACAACTGCTGGCCAGCCTCGCCACCGCCAAGCCGGCAGCCCCGCTGCTCGAGCAGTACTTCGCGCCCGAGGTGATCGCCCGTGCCGAGCGCCTCGAAGCTCGGTCGCCCGATTGGGCTCGCGCACTGATCTACGCCCAGGTCCAGACTGCGCTGGTCCCGTATTTCGCATGTATCGGTGTCGCAACCTGACCAACCGTCTTTGACGGCAAGTCACTTATCCGGCAAGCGTTCCACATGGTCGAATGGCAGTCCGGTTCGGCCGCAGGTAATACAATAAATACAAACATTTAGCCCCATCGAGACGTAAGTTGTAGCCACTGCTCCGTTGACTCACTTCTGGTGTGGGCGTTCATTATTCCAACGCCCACATTCCACCCACGGACCTGGATGGAGCCCCCACATGGAGACCCATCCCGGCGCCCGGCCGAAATCCTGGCCGGTCGAAGAAATGTCGGCTGCATTGAGGGCGAAATGCTGAAAGTCATCGATCCGCACATCCACCTGTGGGACCTCTGGACCCGTATCTACCCGCATTTCGAAAAGCCCGGCAAAGGCGGAGCCAATGCCGCGATCTCGCGCAGCTACCTGCTCGAGGAGTACCTCGAAGAAGGCGGCAACGAGATCGAGATCGCCGGCGCGGTGCACGTCGAGGCCTTCCCCACCGACCCGGTGAAGGAATCGGAGACGCTGCAGGCCGTCGCCGATCGCAGCCCGGTGCCGATCGTCCTGGTGGCGCACGGCGACCTTGCGGCGCCGGACTTCCCGGCCTTGCTCGACCGCCACGCGACTTTCGCGATCTTCCGGGGCATCCGGCAGGTAGTGAACCGCCACGCCGACCCCAAGCTCAACTACATCGCCCGCGACTTGATGGATGAACCGGGCTGGGTCGGCGGGCTGAAGGAATTGGGCCGCCGCGGCCTCACGTTCGACCTGCAGCTTTACCCGCACCAGATGGCCCAGGCGGCCAAGCTAGCCGCCGACGCCTCGAACACGCAGATCATCCTCAACCACGCCGGCATGTGGGCCGACCGCGACCTCGCCGGCTGGAAAGCCTGGAAGGCCGGGATGCGCGAGCTCGCGTCACGACCGAACATCGCGGTGAAGATCAGCGGCCTCGGCATGCTCGACAAGGCGTGGACCACCGAGAGCTTCCGCCCGCTGGTGCTGGAGACGCTGGAGATCTTCGGCACCGAGCGGGCGATGTTCGCCTCCAACTTCCCGGTCGACAAGCTGACCAGCGATTTCCCGACCCTGTGGAAGGCATTCGCCAAGATCACCGAGGGCGCGTCCGAGGCCGAAATGGCTGCGCTGTTCCGCGACAATTCGAGGAAGTTCTACCGCATCCCCAGCTGATTTCTGACGGCGCAGCTGTCCGCCTCGACATACGGCGACCAGGAGATTGTTCGTGAAAATCAAAACTATTGAAGCCTTTGCCATCACCAACCCGATTGCCGGCGGCAACTACGACAAGGACAAGGAAACCAGCACTGCGCGCCGGCCGCCCTGGACCAAGGACGCCGAAGTCGCCAACCCGATGTCGCGCTACCCACGCTACAAGGCCCTGCGCTCGAGCTGGAACAACGCCTTCCCGGCGGTCGGCGTGATCGTCACCGCCGATGATGGCTCGTGGGGCTTTGGCGTCACCGGCTACGGCCAGCCGACCATCAGCCTGATCAACGACCATATCGGCCCGCTGCTGCACGAGGAGAACGCCCTCGCCACCGAGAAGCTCTGGGACATGATGATGCGCATCACGTCGCCCTACTCCTCGTCCGGCCTCGCCTCCTACGCCATCAGCGGCATCGACCTCGCGCTCTGGGATTTGAAGGGCAAGGTGCTGAAGCTGCCGGTATATGAACTCGCTGGCGGCGCCGCCCGCGACAAGCAGTTCTGCTACGCCACCGGCAACGACACCGACTGGCACATGGAGCTGGGCTTCAAGGCGACCAAGCTCGCCTGCCCCTACGGCACCGCCGACGGCCTCGAAGCCCTCGACAAGAACGAAACCTTCGTCGGCAAGGCGCGCGAGCTGATCGGCCCGCATGTCGAGCTGATGCTCGACTGCTGGATGGCCTTCGACGTCGAGTTCGCGGTGCGCCTCGCCCACCGGCTGAAGCCGTTCAACCTCAAGTGGATGGAAGACTGCCTGATCCCCGAGGATCACACCTCGCACAAGGCGCTGCGCGAACGCCTGCCCTGGCAGACGCTGGCCACCGGCGAGCACTGGTACACGCCCTACACCTTCTTCGAGGCGGCCAAGGATCGTGTCGTCGACATCTTCCAGCCCGACATCAACTGGGTCGGCGGCTTCACTGCGGTGCAGAAGATCACCGCCATCGCCGATGCCTCGGGCCTCGAAGTGATCTGCCACGCCGGCATGAACACGCCCTACGGCCAGCACTTCAACTACTCGGCGCCCAACTCGCGCTGGGGCGAGTACTTCGTCGGCGGCGCCCCCGGCATTCCGCTGAAGCAGACCAACAACTACCCCGGCATGGCCGTTCCCAAGGATGGCTTTGTCGTCGTCAGCGACGAGCCCGGCTTCGGCCACGGCCTGTCGAAAGAGGCCATCGAGAAGATGGTGCTCTGAGCCTCAGCGCGGCGTCAGCGTCGCCTTCATCACGTAGGTGTTGTACGGCCCGAACTGGCTCATCACGAACCAGAAGCTCAGCCCATCCTCGGAAATCCACGACGGGGTCATGTAGGCGCCATAGGCCTGGGCGTAGTCCGAACCGCGGGCCAGCACTTCGGGCGCCGACCACGGCCCCTCCGGCCGCTCGGCGAAGCGCAGTTCGATCGCTTCGGAGAGTTCGTTGAGCGTCGTGTACATCCAGAGCTTGATGCCGGGGTTCCAGACCAGCGAGCCCTCGCCGGCACCGGGCCTGATGACTTCCGCCGCCTGCGCCTGGTCGGAGACCCAGCCGCTGCCGTCAAAGTACTCCCAGGCCTTGGTCTCCAACACCTTGTCCGCCGCGACGCGACCGACGCGGGCCCCCGAGAAGCGGCCGCAGGGGGTCCCGACGGCGTAGACATACTTGCCATCCTCGTTGCCGGCGCCTGCTTGGGCCGATAGCGCCAGCATGTTGAAGCTCGATTTGAAACTGCCGAACTCGTCGGGACCGGGGCTCCAGGTCTTGCCGCCATCGGTGGACGAGATGAAGCGCGACCAGTTGCAGAGCCAGACGCCGCCCATCGAGGAGAAGCCGTTCACCGACATGTAGTGGAGGTAAAGCGTGTCGCCGACCGCCACCATGGCCGTCGGGATCTTGGTCTGCTCGCCCTTGAACGCATCCTGGTGCGCGCCCCTGGCGATCTCCACGGCCTTGCCGTCCTCGCCGGTCACCCAGTCGTCGATGACGACGCCATCGGAGGCATCGAGGTCCGAGGTGAAGGCGAGGACGTTGGAGCGCCAGTTCGGCCCGAACCGGATGCAGGCATTCTCGTTCCAGCCGAAGGTGTCGCCAAAGGCCATGACGATCCTGCCGTCGATCTCGGCCATGGTGCCGAGGTCTGTGCCGCAGATGTCCGGCCCTTTCATCGGCGCCAGCGCATTGGGCCCGGTGAGCGCCTTCACCTTTTCCGAAGTGACGCTGTAGTCGGTGGCGAGGGCCGGGGTGGCGGCAATGAGGGCGGCGACGGCGAGGCTGAGGAGGCGCATCAGGCGATCTTCTTCATGTAGTCGTCGGTCCAGGCGCGGGTGGGCTGCAGGGTCAGCCCGTTGGAGTCGAACACGTGGGTGAAGGCGTCGGCGATCTCGAAGCGCAGCGTGTCGCCGCGTTGCGTCGCGAGGATGCCGCGCATGGTGGCGGTGACCGGCTCGCCGCCGGGGGTCTTGCCGTGGAGCACCGTTTCGGCGCCCAGCACTTCGGTCGAGACCACCTCGACGGCGAGCGATCCGTTGGCGGTGAGGACCAGGTGCTCGGGGCGAATGCCGATGGTCACGGCATCGCCGGCTTTCACTGCCCCCTCGCGGCGGGCAAGGCTGAGGGTGGGGCCGCCCGTGTTGAAGGCGACGGTGAGGCGTTCACCCGCCTCGGTGACCTTTGCGGCAAAGAAGTTCATCTGCGGCGCCCCGAGGAAGCCCGCGACGAACTGGTTGCGCGGCCGGGCGTAGAGCTCCACCGGCGCGCCGGTTTGCTCGATCACACCCTCCCGCAGCACCACGATGCGGTCCGCCATGGTCATGGCTTCGACCTGGTCGTGGGTGACGTAGATCATGGTAGTGCCGAGCCGGCGGTGCAGCGACGAGATCTCGGACCGCATCTTCACCCGCAGCTCGGCATCGAGGTTCGAGAGCGGCTCGTCGAACAGGAACACCTTCGGTTCCTTGACGATGGCGCGGCCGATGGCCACGCGCTGGCTCTGGCCGCCCGAAAGCTGGTTGGGCCGGCGCTTCAACAGATGCTTGATCTGCAGGATGTCCGCCGCCTTGTCGACGCGACTGGTGATCTCGGGCTTGGCGAGCTTCTGGTTCTCGAGCCCGAAGCGGAGGTTCTCCTCGACGCTCATGTGCGGGTAGAGCGCGTAGGACTGGAACACCATGGCCATGCCGCGCGCCGACGGCAGCAGGTGGTCGCAGCGGGTGCCATCGAGCCAGATCTCACCGGTCGAGGTTTCCTCGAGCCCCGAGATCATCCGCAGCAGCGTGGACTTGCCGCAGCCGGACGGGCCGACGAACACGGTGAAACTGCCGTCGTCGACGGTCAAATCGATGCCGTGGATGACCTCGAGGGTCTGGAAACTCTTGCGGACCTGCCGCAACTGCAGTTCGGCCATGGTCAGCCTCCGAGGGTCAGGTCAGCGGTGTCGCCGGCCGCGAGCTTGCGGCCGATGCGGGCGGTGGTGCCGGCGAAGCTGAGGTCCGTGAGATCGAGGCTGCCGTAGCGCACCTCGAGCCGAACGCGATCGCCGGTGCGGGTGACGACGCCCCAACCCTCGCCCACCGACCAGAACCAGCTGCCGTCGCCCTTGTCCTGCGGCGCGAAGCCGATAGCCCCCTTGGTCAGGTCGTAGCTGAAGCCGGACCAGGCGTTGACCAGCGCGAAACTCGACATCGAGCGCGCGTAATAGCTGCCGCACTCGATCTCGTTCCACGGGTTGCGGCGATAACCGTCATGCCGGGCGCGCGCCGTGCGGACGATGGACAGCCCCTCGTCGGTGAGGCCGCGGAAGATCAGGTGCGAGGCGAGCATGTATTCGAGCCCGGTCCACACTTCCTCCGAATAGGGCGCCGGGACTGCCGGCTTGGTGGTGCCCTCCGGCCACGTCGCAACCAGCACCCCGCCCTCGTCCTCATAGGCATAGACGCGGCAGGGGTTGAAGTGGCCCTTCAACTCGGCGCGGTAGTTGTGGCGATAGGCCGACGCCAGCGCGGTCTTCACCTTGTCCGGGTCGAGGAAGCTGCCGAGCCCAGCTAGGTCGGCATGCCACTGGCCGAGGATCTGGTCGGTCGCACAGCCATCGTTGAACTGGTACTTTATCTCTGCGTACTCGTCGGACCAGTACGTCTCCATGAAGCCGTCGGCGATGACGCCGACCTTGCCCGAGGCCTTGTCGAACTTCTCGATCAGCGCCTTGTCGTCGAGGTCGGTCTTCTGGATGAAGTACTGCCCGTTGAACAACTCGAGGTTGAGGTAGTCCGCCCCCGCCTGCCCCATGCGGTCGAGTTCGGCGGCGAACGCCGTATCGCCGGCGGCCCGGCCCATCTCGGCGCCCGCCTTGAGCGCCGCGACATACATGGTCGACAGCCAGGAGTTCGGCCCGAACAGCTCCATGTCCAGCGTATGGTGCTGGCGGCCCCACAGGATCCCGGTGCGCTCGGGGTCCCACTGGTCCGGGTTGTCGGCCGACCAGGCATACTCCAGCGCCGCCTTTACCCTCGGCCAATAGCGCTTCAGCCACTCGGTATCGCCGGAAATCTTCCAGTCGCGGAAGGTTTTGATGATCGAGCCGAACTGGCCGTCGGCGCAGGGGTTCAATGGAAAGAAGGCCGAGCCGAGCGGGATGATCTGCCGGAAGGTGAGGCCGCCATTGGGCAGTTGGTTGTAGGTGTAGTCGGTCTCGCGCAGCGTCCGCTCGAGGCCGGGGAACAGGTAGGGCAGCGTCTGCTGGTAGTTCCAGACGTGGGTGCAGCTGCCTTCGCAACTGCCTTCGTTGGTGAACTGGCCCTCCCAGGCCCAGAGCTCGCCATTCTCGAGCCGCATCACCGTGGCGGTGCGGAGGATGCTCATGGTGCCCTGCACCGCGTCGACGATATCGACCGGCAGCGAGGTGCCGAACAGCGTATCGCGGAAGGCGAAGGTCGGGGCGCGGAGTTCATCCCAGCGCGCGAAGGCTTCGGCGAGCACGGCGCGGCTGTCGGCCCACTGGCTGGCGTAGTAGTTGCGCCAGGTACCGGTCTCGCCGTTCAGCTGGCCCTGCCGCCAATAAACCTGCCCTACCGGGAAGTGCCAGCTGATGGCGAAGCGGATGGTTTTGCTTTCGCCCGGCGCGACGGTGACGCGCGCGGCGATGGTGCCGTGCTCGGGCTGGTCGAACATGTTCTTGTTGAGCCGCGGCTTGTCGTAGTGCCGCTCGGGCAGCCGACCCGGCCGGGCGAACTCGCGCCAGAACAGGTTGAGGTCATCGAACCACTGGCCGCGGAAATGGTAGTCCATGTGGTCGACGTCGGCGGCATCGGTGGCAATCGACACGTCGCCCGACTGCCAATCCGGCAGTTCATCGGCGGCGGAGAGCAGTAGCGACTTCACCCCGCCCTGCTCCGCATAGCTGTGCCTGCCGTTCTGGCAACCGTGGTTCCCCAGCGTGCCGCCGATGGTGTAGTCGACTGGCGCGCCGCCGGTGTTGGTGACTTCGATCTCGAACATCGCCGCCGGCAACGAGGAATCGCGCTCGTTGGTCGGGATGAACGGGCTCCAGGCCGTGAGCATCACCTTTCCCGGGAAGGTCGCGTCGTGGAACGCCACCTCGGCCACGGGGAACTGCCCGGTGAAGGTGGTCGACTCGAAGTGCGGCACGCCGGCCAGAGTGTTGCGATTGGCGCCCCAGCCGAAGCCGTCGAAGAATTTCCGGGTGGTCGGCGAGCCGGTGGGGAGGCCCTCATAGGGGCCGTTGAGCACGCGGGCATCGAGCAGTTCGCCGCCAGCCTCCGCCTTGATGGCGAAGTGGCTGTAGCCGTTGAAGCTCTGCAGCCCCGGGCGGTTGCGGATCGACCAGTCGACCAGCCGGCCGCTGCCGGAAAGTGCGAGACCACCGGCGCCGATGCCGCCGAGCGGGAAGGCGATGTGGCGCGTGCGGTCGCCTTCGTAGATGAAACGCGGATCGGTCTTGGTCATCTGAAAATCCATTGGTCAGGCCCGGATGCCCGAGAAAGTGACGCCCTCGATCACCATTCTCTGGGCGACGAGGAAGAGGAGGACGACGGGGAGGATGGCCATGCTCATGGCGGCCATGACCACCGAGAGGTTCCCCTGGCTCATGTAGCCGCGCAGCAGGTCCATCGCGATCGGCAGGGTCATCGACGCCTGCGACTCGATCAGTGCGCGCGGCTGGAAGTAGGAGTTCCACGCCCCGGTGAAGGTGATGATGGCGAGTGCCCCGAGCGCCGGCATCAATTGCGGCAGCGAGATGCGCCAGAAGATCTTGAAGTAGCCGGCGCCATCCATCAGCGCGGCCTCCTCCAGCTCTTTCGGTTGCGAGCGTAGGAACTGGCGCAGCATGAACACGCCGAAGCTTGAGGTGAGCCCCATCAGCACGAGCCCAAGCGGGTTGTTGAGCAGCCCAATCTTGGCGTAGCCGAGATAGATGGGGAGGATCGTCACCTGCGCCGGGAACATCAGCCCGATCAGCATGACGAAGAACAGGCTGTCGCGACCGGGGAACCGGAGCCGCGCATAGGCGAAGGCGGCAAGCGTGCAGGTGATGAGCTGGCCGATGGTCACCAGCACGGCGACATAGAGGCTGTTCCAGTAAATCCTCAGGAACGGCACCGAGGAGTCGAGCACCGTCTGGTAGTTGGTGAGATCGAAGCTCGGCGGAAAGAAGCTCGGCGGCATCTTGTAGGCTTCGGCCGCTGGCCGGAACGACATCGAGAACAGCCAGAAGAACGGCATCAGCATCGCGATGCCCATCAGCAGCAGCACCGCGATGATGGCGCGATCGACCCACTTCTTGGCTTCGCGCGTCTGCATGGTCTTGGTTCTCATTGGCGGCTACTCCCGCACCCAGCGGCGCGAGCCGATGATCTGGATAATGGTGATGATGAGGACGAGGATCATCATGATGACGCTGACCGCGGCCGCGTAGCCGAGCTCAAAGCTGCCGAACGCCTCGTCGACGAGGTAGATCGACAGCGACCGCGTGGAGTCGCCGGGGCCGCCGCCGGTGAGGATCATGATCGACTCGAACACCTGCAGCGCGCCGATCGAGGCGAACACGATGCAGAAGAACAGCACCGGCGAGATGTAGGGCAGCGTGATCCGGCTGAAGCGCCGCCACGGTGACGCGCCGTCCATCGACGCCGCATCCATGATCGGCTTGGGCACGCCCTGCAGCGCCGCGATCAGGATGATCATGAAGAAGCCGGTGTTCTTCCACACGTCCATGATGACGATCGAGGTCATCGCCACCTTCGACGACGAAACCCACGGCACCGCCGGGATGCCGATCTGCTGCAGATAGTAGTTCAGCACGCCGAAATCGAAGCTGTAGAAATAGCTCCACACCACCGCGACGAACGCCGCCGAGATGATCACCGGCAGGAAGAAGGCGAGGCGGAAGAAGTAGAGCAGGAATTTGGGCATCGCCCGGTTCAGCGCCAGCGCCAGGATCAGCCCCACCGCGACGTTGAAGGTGACCGCGAGGAAGGCGAAGCGCAGCGTGTTCCAGAAGATTTCGAGCGAGCGCGGCTCGGTGAGGAAGCGCGCGTAGTTCTCGAACCCCACCCAGTCGGCGCCGAAGCTGATGTCGTAATAGGTGAAGCTGAGGATGATGGTGATGACGACAGGCGCCAGCACGAAGGCCGCGTAAAGCAGGATCGAGGGCAAGACGAAGATGTAGCCTGCCTGCATCTGCGCTTTGCGGAGGTCGGATAGTCGTCGCTTCGCCATAACCATCTCGGGCCGGAGAGAGATCAAGTGCCCGCGCCGAACCCAAGGGTCCGACGCGGGCAGTCCGGGGGAGGACTACTGGGTGACGCGCTTGATGCGCTCGAACGAGCGGGTCAGTTCCTGGTCCGCCTTGGCGACGGCATCAGGGATGGTCATTTCGTCGGTCATGATGGCGTTGAAGTAACGCATGAAGATCTGGTCGACTTCCTGGAAGTTGGCCGGCGACGGCACCGCATGGGTGGTCGGCAGCGTCTCGTAGTAGAGCGGCGCCGACGGCGGGAACTTCAGGAAATTCTCGGTTTCGGCCGCCGACTTGCGGCCCGGCACCGCGCCGCCGAGATCACCCTCGGCAACCTGCGTCTCGTAGGACAACAGCTCCGTGACCAGCGCCTTGGCCAGTTCCGGGTTCTGCGCCTTGGACGAGATGCCATAGGCACCGAAGCCGATGACCGTGTCGTTGCTCACCTTGCCCGGCTGCACCGCGATATCCATGTCGAGCTTCGACGCAATCGCGTTCTGCACGATCCAGTGGCCGCGAGAGATCATGGCGATCTGGCCGGCGAAGAACTGGTTCTCAACGCCCTCCTGTCCCGGCACCGGCGAGACCTTCTTGGTGTGGATCAGGTCGTAGAGGAACTGCAGGGTCTCGGCGACCTTGGGGTCCTTCATGTTGGAAGCCGACCAGTCCTCGGTCACCGGCGAGGTGCCGTTCGAGAGGAACCACGGCATCAGGCCGAAGAAGAACGCTGGGACCTCGTAGCCGAACTGGGTGACGTTGCCGTTGGCGTCGCGCTTGGTCAGCTTTTCGGCGATCGCGGCGAACTCGTCCCACGTCCAGGTCTTGCTGGGCGCTTCGATACCGGCCTCTGCGAACAGAGCCCGGTTGTAGTTCGTCATGATGTTGTTCCAGGTCGAGGGGATGAAGTAGGTCTTCCCCTTGTACTTGGTCAGGTCGAACAGCTTCGCGTCGAAGTCCGAGAAGTCACCGGTGGCGATGTAGTCGTCGAGCGGGATGAACAGGTCGCGCGCCGCGAAGCTCTGCAGCGTCTCGACCGCCGTGTGGTAGACGTCATACTGCTCGCCGGCATTGTACTGCTGCAGCACGCGCGACACGAAATCGCCCCACCCGCCGCTGATCGGATCGACGCCGATCTCGACCTCGACATTGGGGTACTTGGCGTTGAAGCGGGTGACCGCGTCCTGCGTCGACTTGAGCTGCGCCTCGCCGCCGAAGGTCATCAGGCGGAGCTTGCCCGCCTCGTCCGACTGGGCCAGCGCGGGCGACACCAGCCCCGCCGTGAGCAGCAGAGCCGCCAGTAATTTCTTCATCTCGTCCCTCCTCTGTCCGGCGTTTCGACAAAGCTTCGCCGGTGCTGGATCGCGGGTTTTGCCGCGTCCCATGTTGAAAATGCCATCCGCACCCGGAAAACCGCCAAAAACCGGCGTTCGACTTCAAAGTGCGCTGATTAAGCCATTGTGATTGTTCAGATATTTCTCCCGTCGCGGGGTTATCCCCGTCTTCTGGCGAGTCCAAACGTAACAGCTGTGAATGGATTTGCAAATGCATTCACAAATCCATTTGCATGCGTCTTTCGTTTGGTGCTAGCCGTTGCCGCCATGAGCACGATCTCAAAAGTTGCCGAACGGGCAGGCGTCTCGCGGACCACAGTCTCGCACGTCATCAACCACGCCAATCGCGTGTCGAAGCCGCTGCGCGAAAAGGTGCAGGCGGCGATCGACGAGCTCGGCTATTCGCCCAACCCGCAGGCCAAGAGCCTCCGCACCGGCCGCACCAACCTGATCGCGATGCTGATCCCCGATATCGGCAACCCGTTCTACACCGAGATGGTGAAGGCGGCGCAGGCGGCGCTCGAGGAAGCCGGGCTCGACGCGCTGATCTACAACACCGACGTGCCGGGCGGGAACTGGCAGACGCATGGCCGCGACTACCTGCGCCAGCTCAACAAGAAGCGCGTCGATGGCCTGCTGGTCGGTGATTTCGCGCTGCACGGCATCAACGAGGAGCTGCAGAAGCTCGACACCCCGGTGGTGTTCATCGGCCAGCTCGCCAGCCACGCCGTCGACAGCATCAAGGTCGATGATTTCGGCGGCGGCTACATGGTGGGCAAGCACTTCGCCGAACGCGGGCACAAGCGCGTGGTGCAGATCACCGGCCCCAACAACTTCGAAAGCGCCATGGCGCGAGCCGACGGCTTCGAGAAGGCGCTGGCCGACCACGGCGTCGCCTTCGACCGGCTGACCCAGCGCCACGAAGGCACCTACCTGCCGCCCTCCGGCCGCGAGGCCGTCGAGTGGATCGCCAGCCTCACCGGCGACCAGCGCCCGACTGCCGTTTTCATCGGCAACTACCTGATGGCCACCGGCGCGCTAGCCGAGTTCCACGACCGGGGCATCCGCATCCCCGACGACATTGCCGTCGCCATTTTCGGCGACCTGCCGCAGCTCGAATACGTGAGGCCCAACCTCACCCGGGCCGGCGAGAACCCGGGCGCGCTGGCCAAGCGCGCCGTCGAAATGCTGCTCGAACGCATCAACGGAAAGTTCGACGGCCCGCCGCGCACCGAGGTCATCCCCTGTGCGCTGCGCATCTTCGAGTCGGCTTAGCCGACCCGAAATAACCAAACGCGGCCGTTTCGGGGGAGGTGGCCGTGTCGGACGACAACACGAAAGCTCCAGGGAGGAGTGAGATGACTAATACGTCCAACATGCCGTCGGGATGGTCCCGCCGGTCCATCCTCAAGGGCGGCGCTGCACTCGGCGCTGCCGGTCTCACCCTGCCGTTCGCCAGCAGGGCGTTCGCCCAGGACAACACGCTCAGCTTCTGGCAGTTCTATGCTCCCGGCGGCGATGTGAAGCCGCAGGTCGACTGGTTCGTGAAGATGGTGGCCGACTGGAACGCCACCCAGTCCGAGCAGGTCGCCCTCGAGTATGTGGTGGGCTCCGAGTACATCGGCGGCACCAAGCTCGCGACCTCGTTCGCCTCGGGCCAGGGCCCGGATATCTTCATCATCTCGCCCGGCGATTTCCTGCGCTACTACAACGGCGGCGTGCTGCAGGACCTGACCCCGGCAATCGATGAAGCGGCCCGCGCCGATTTCCCCGAAAGCGTCATCGCCAACCGCATGGTCGACGGCAAGATCTTCGGCGTGCCGATGGAAGTCGAGCCGATGGCCTTTTACTACTCGATCAAGGCCTTCGAGGACGCCGGCCTCAACGAGAACGACGTGCCCCAGACCTGGGACCAGCTGCTCGAAGTGGGCAAGAAGCTGACCACGGCCGAGCGCTATGGCGTGCTGTTCGAGACCAACCCGGGCTACTACCAGAACTTCACCTGGTACCCGTTCATGTGGCAGGGCGGCGGCGAGTTCCAGTCGGCCGAAGGCAAGTCGGCCTTCGACTCGCCGGCGACCGTCGCGGCGTTGAAGCTCTGGCAGGACGCGGTCAACTCCGGCGCTGCCCCGCGCCAGATGCTCGGCGGTGGCGGCGGCGATATCGTCGCCAACCTCGGCTCCGGCTACTGCGCCATGCAAAACGTCGGCATCTGGGGCATCTCGGCGATGGACAACAACGCCCCCGACGTCCCCTACGGCATCTTCAAGCTGCCAGTCCCGACCGGCGGCAAGTACGTGACCGTCGGCGGCGGCTGGGCCTTCGTTGCCAACTCCAAGGGCAAGAACCCGGAAGCTGCGGCGAAGTTCATCGCCTGGGCGCTGGCCTCGATGGCGCCGGATTCGGTGCAGCGCGTGGTCGATTGGTGCACCGTAGCGAAGTCCGACATGCCGCCCCGCAACTCGGCGCTATCAGCCGGAGGCGATGCCTTCAACAAGGGCAACATGGGCATCTTCGGCACGCAGATCCATCCGGGAACCCGGGCCGAGCCGCGGGTGCCGCCGGAGGTCTACAAGATCATCTCCGACGCCATCCAGCAGACCCAGCTCGGCGGTGCCGATCCGCAGGCGACGGCGACTGCTGCCAGCCAGCAGCTCGATGCCTTCCTCGCGTCCTACACCGGCGCACCGATCCTCTGAAGGCAGACCAGTGACCGAGATTACAACCACGGCGGCGGGCGAAAAGCCCGCTGCCATCCGGCTCACCACCAAGCAGCGCGAGGCAATTGCCGGCGTGCTGTTCGTCGCGCCCGATGCCATCGGGCTGGCGCTGTTCATCGGCCTGCCGATGCTCCTGGCGCTCGGCATTTCGGTGTTCGAGGTCGACGGCTTCGGCGGCTTCAAGTTCGTCGGGTTCGCCAACTACACCAAGATGTGGATCGATCCCCTGTTCTGGTCGTCGCTGCGCGTCACCGCGCAGTTCACCGTCATGCTGGTGCCCCTGCTCTACGTCACCGGGCTCGGTCTCGCGCTGCTGGTACAGCGGACCAGCAAGTTCAACACCGTGATGCGCTCGATGTTCTTCGCGCCACAGATGGTCAGCCTCGTCGTCGTGGCGCTGGTCTGGCAGCTGATGGTGGTCGACAAGCTCGGCGTGCTCACCCGTTTCGCCGCGAGTATCGGGCTCGGCGGCATCTCGTTCCTCGGCGATCCAAACCTCGCGCTGTTCACGGTGACGCTCGCGGCGGTGTGGTTCCTGATGGGCTTCTACATGCTGATCTTCCTCGGCGGCCTGCAGGACATCCCCAAGGAGTATTACGAGGCCGCACGCATCGACGGAGCCGGCGCCACTCAGAGCTTCTGGTTCATCACCCTGCCCTTGCTGCGCCCCACCAGCTTCTTTGTGCTGCTGGTCTCGGCGGTCGCCGCCATCACCGGCGCGCAGGCCTTCGACCTGATCTACGTGATGACCAAGGGCGGACCGGCCAACTCGACCTCTCTGCTGATCAGCTACATCTACCAGCAGGCCTTCCAATACTCGGCCTTCGGCTATGCCGCGGCGCTGGCAACGCTGCTGGTCGTTCTGCTGATGGTGGTCACGGTGTTCTTCTTCCTTCTCACCCGCGGCGGACGGTTCGACTATGAGTAGCGCAAGCCTTTCCCGTTCGCAGGCGAACGTCGTCCGGCTAGTCTGGATGCTGGTGACGGTGGTGCTCGCCCTGATGGCGATCTTCCCGCTGCTCTACATGCTGTCGATCGCCTTCAAGGGCCCCACCGAGGTGTTCAAGTCGAACCTCATCCCGGCAAAGCCCGTGCTCGATAACTTCATCTACGTGCTGACCGAGGTGCCGTTCTGGCGCTACCTCCTCAACACCTTCGTCATATCGACGGTGGTGACTGTGGTGGCGCTGTTCTTCCACACCATGGCCGGCTACGCCCTGGCACGGCTGAAGTTCCCGGGGCGCGAAGTGGTGTTCCTCGCCATGTTCTCGACCTTCCTCGTGTCGCTCCCGGTCATCATCGTTCCGCTGTTCATCCTGGTGCGCTCGATGGGCATGCTGAACTCCTATGCCGGGCTCATCATCCCGGCGATCTTCAACGCCTTCGGCATTTTCCTGCTGCGGCAATACTACCTGTCGCTGCCCAAGGAACTCGAGGAAGCGGCGGTGATCGACGGGGCCGGCTACTGGCGCATCTATACCAGCGTCATCCTGCCGCTGAGTCGGCCGATCATCGCTGCGCTGGCGATCCTGTTCTTCCTCGCCAACTGGAACAGCTTCCTCTGGCCGCTCACGGTCGCCTCGGACCAGAACCTCTGGGTGGTGCAGGTCGCCATCGCCAACTTCAAGAGCCAGTACGCCGCCAGCTGGAACTACACCATGGCCGCCTCGACCATCGTCGCGGTGCCGATGCTCGTCCTGTTCGTGATCTTCCAGCGGCAGATCATGGATTCCATCAAGACTTCAGGCCTCAAAGGCTGAGACCAAACCCTCTGTTCCAACGGATCCCAACATGACTTCTTTCAATGGCCTCGGCGTCAACCTCTCTAACCTCTACCGGCTGTCCCCCGCCAAGACCCGCTCCGTCTCGCCCGAGAACTTCACTGGCGAAAAGGGCAAGGGCGGCATGGCCACCGAAGGCACCGGCGCCGTGCACGCCAAGGGGCTCGGCCCCAACGGCAGCGGCCAGGGCTGGAAGGTCTCGCCCTCGATCCGCATCGAGCCGCGCGAAACGCGCGTCCTCGCCGACATCAAGGGCATGGGCGCGATCCAGCAAATCTGGCTGACCACCGCGAACCTGCGCTGGCGCAGCCTCATCATCCGCATGTGGTGGGACGACCAGGAGAACCCCTCGGTCGAAGCGCCGCTCGGCGATTTCTTCTGCATGGGCTGGGGCCAGTTCGCGCAGATCAACTCGCTCGCCGTGTGTGTGAACCCCGGCCGCGCCTTCAACTGCTACTGGGAGATGCCGTTCCGCAAGGCCGCGCGCATCGAGATCGAGAACACCGACCCCGACGATTTCGGCATCATCTACTACCAGATCAACTACGCCCTGACCGAGGTGCCGGAGGACGCGGCCTACTTCCACGCCAAGTTCCGCCGCACCAACCCCCTGCCCTATGGCACCGACTACACCATCCTCGATGGCATCAAGGGCCGCGGGCACTATGTCGGCACCTACATGGCCTGGGGCGTCAACAACTCCGGTTGGTGGGGCGAAGGCGAGATCAAGTTCTTCATGGATGGGGACAAGGAGTTCCCCACCATCTGCGGCACCGGCACCGAGGACTATTTCTGCGGCGCCTACAACTTCGACGGCGGCGTGGTCGACGACACCATGGACAGCCGCTACCGCGAGTTCTCGACTCCCTATTCCGGCCTGCCGCAAGTGCTGCGCCCCGACGGCACCTATCGCAGCCAGACCCGCTTCGGCATGTACCGCTGGCACCTCAGCGACCCGATCCGCTTCGAGAGCGATCTCAAGGTCACCATCCAGGCGCTCGGCTGGCGCACCGAAAATCGCAACTCGCGGCGCTACCTGCCGCTGCAAGATGACATCGCCTCGGTGGCGTTCTGGTACCAGACCCTCCCCACCGCCCCGTTCGAGGCCCTGCCGGGCCGCGACTATCTCGAGGTGATCTGAGCCATCCGGCCACAAGCTCGATGCCCATCTCCCCCCTTGCGGGGGAGAATTCCAAGAGGGGGGACGTTGCGGGGCACGATCTCGACCCAGGGCACTTTGGCCACGATGCCAATGATCTCAATGCACTAAGAGAATCTTTGTCCAATCTGTCCCCCACCTCCTCACCCATGCGATTCTGTGCTGGTCCGCTGCACCGAAGCGAGATCATGACGAGTGGTTGGTGCGGTGGAGACCGGGTGGGCTGCGGGTCGCTGCAGTTCAGGCGGAAACCATCACGGCAAGGACCGGTTCGCCGGTCAAGCCGCTATCACGCGAGGGTCGCTCGATGCGGAGTGGCCCAAGGGACGAAGCCTGGCACGCA
>NZ_JBFUFI010000018.1:0-64321 GCF_056403495.1 Devosia sp. P2_G7 | reverse complement strand
AAGCGGAGATCATGGTGCCGATGCGGATGGCCTTTGCGGGGTCGGTCAATTCAGTATCCTCAGGCTGCAATGGCGACGCGCTGGCGCGTCTTGGCGCTCTCAATCGCTCCGAACACCATGGCGAGGCTGTTGATGTTGTCGCTGCCGATGGTTTCAGGCGGCGTGCCGGCCTCGATGGCGTGCAGAAAGTCGGCGATGACGCTGGCGTGGCCGCGCGTCTGGCCATCATCGGCGGGCTCCGGCACGTCGAGTTTCACCACAGGCCGGTGGAACCCTTCCTCACCCGCCACGACATGCGCTTCAAAGTTGTCGAGCCCGTCCCAGACGATGGTTCCGCGCGAGCCGATGATCCGCCATTGGCTCTCCCAACTGGTGTTCGCCCCCTCGGCGGCCCAGGAACCGCGGTAGGTGAAAGTCGTGTCACCCTCGAGTTCGAAGATGGCGTTGGCGGCCGCGCCGTGCGCGTACCAGGAGCCACCGGGGTTGGTTTCGTGGCAGTAGACGGCCTTTGCGTCCTTGCCGGACATGAACCTGGCGGCGTCGAACGTGTGGATCGCCATGTCGAGCAGCAGCACGTTCTGCATGGCGTCGCGAAAGCCGCCGAAATGTGCGCCGATGAAGAAATCGGCATGCAGTGCCGTGAGATCGCCAAGCTCGCCGCTGTCGATCAGCCGGCGGATGCGCCGCACGCCGGCAATGTAGCGGCGGTTCTGGACGATGGCATGTGTCCTGCCGGCTTTGGCCGCAAGGGCAACGAGGTCGCGTGCGTCGGCAAGGCTCGTCGCCATCGGCTTTTCGGATAGCACATGGCAGCCGTGGTTGAGTGCCGTGGCGACCACGTCGTGTCGCGCGCCGGGGATGACTACGTCGAAGACCAGATCTGGCTTTGTGCCCCTGAGCAAAGCTTCCAGGTCGGATTCAACCGCAGCCTTGCTGAGCCCGAACTCTAGTGCAAGACGCCGGGCCGCGTCGGGGTTGATGTCGTTGAGCCCGACAATAGTGATGCGATCCCGGAGGGCCGGCGTCTCTGCGATCGCCTTGATCCAGCCGCGAGCCATAGCTCCGCAACCAGCAACAACTGCCCGGTGCACGATTCCCCCTCAGCCGACTTTTTCTACCGCAAGCGCTTATCGGGTTATCGTAAGCGCTTACGATTTGTCCGTAAGCGCTTACGACGCTATTATTTCGCTCAGCTACATGTCAATAGGCGCTGATTTGAGCGAGGTACTGATGCGCGGAATCGCACGACTAGCCAAAGAGCTGGGCATTTCTATCGGCACGGTCTCACGTGCTCTCAACGACCGACCCGATGTCAGTCCAGCGACGCGCGAACTCGTGCTGACTACTGCAAAGCGCCTCGGCTACGCACCCAATCAGGCCGCTCGAACACTCGCACTGGGAACCACGCGCTCGATCGGCTTCATGATGGATCTCGATCGCGAGACCGCTGCCAGCAGCGAGTACTTCTTCATGGGCGTTTTCGATGGCGTCCAGGCGGTGTTCGCCGAGCACAATCTGGACCTGCTCGTTCTTCCGCGCCCCACCAGTGTGGACGCGGTTACCTATCTCCAGCGTTACGTCTCGAGAGGCGTCTTCGACGGCATGATCCTCGCCGCGACGCAGCGCGTTGATCCACGTATCGAGCTGCTGGAATCTGCCGGGCTGCCGTTCGCCACGCTCGGGCGTAGCAGTTCGGGCAAGGACTATCCATGGATCGACCTCGATTTCGAGGGCGTCGCCAACGCGGCGATCGACCGGCTGGCGGCGGCCGGGCATCGGCGTATCGCCGTCACCCTGCCCTCGGACAACATAAACTTCGGGCCGCTTTTTGAAGCCGCCTACAAAAGCGCCCTGGAACGCAATGGCATTCCGTTCGATCCCGCGCTGGTGTTCGCGCGAGGGCGCAACGAAGCCGTCGGATATGGGCTGGTGGACGAACTGGCGGCGTTGCCGAACCCGCCAACGGCCATCCTGTTGATTTTCGAGACGGTGGCCATCGGCATCTATCGCCGCCTCGCCGAGCTCGGAAAGGTGCCAGGCCGCGACCTCGCCATCATCGGGTTCCGCGATGAGCCAACGGTACGCTTCCTCACCCCGTCGCTGACCTGTTTCACCACATCGCTGCACGAGGTCGGCGAGGACCTCGCGCGGGCGTTGCTTGCGCGCATCCCCGCGCACGGCGACCAGTATCAGGACGGCCCCACGCGAAAGCTGGCCCCACTTTCGATCCGACAAGGCGAAAGCGGCTAACCGGCCTCGCTCTCATCGCCGAAGAAGCTTGCCCGGGCCTCAGGGCGTGATCCTGTAGGATGCCCCACGAGCCACATCCCATGCGACACGGTGGCGACCGGATGCGCCACCGCCAGCGAGTCGAGTCGCAACGGCCCCCGCCGGTCCAGTCACCGTGACCGCCTGCTCAGGCAGTTCGACAACAAGCTTGCCGTCGCGTCCAGCCAGAATGGTTGCCGATACGAGGACGCCATTGTGCCAGGAGACGCTCGCCTGGTAGCCGCCGCGGCAGCGGATATTGGAGATCGTGCCGCTGGACCAGCTCGGTGGAAGCGTCTTCAGCAGGCTGATGGCGCCCTCATGGCTCTGGACGACGAGCTCGGTGAGGCCGGCAACGGCGCCGAAATTGCCGTCGATCTGGAACACGTTGCCTTCCGGCCAACCGCTATGCGGATGAAGGACGAGCAGCGCGCGCGAAGTCAGGTGGTCGAGCAGCCCGCCGATCGAGCGCTCAGCCAGCTGTCGGTCACGCAAGCGCGCGGCGAGACAGAGTACCCAGGCCTGGCTCCAGCCGGTGTATCCAGTACCGTTGTCGAGGCGGAGATAGAGCGCGCGGCGAACGGCCTCGAAAGCCTCAGGCGTCCCGGCCTCAGTGATGCGGATGCCGGGGTAGAGACCGTAGAGGTGCGAGAGATGGCGGTGCCCCAGCTCCGCGGGGGTCTTGTCGTCGTCCCACTCGAGCAGGTTGCCGTTGGCGCCGATGATGGGGAAGCGGAGGCGCGCCAGCGCATCGCGGGCACGGGTGGCAAGTGGATCGGCGGGATCAGCGAGAGCGACAAAGCTCTCGAGGGTCTCGCGGATCAGTTCTTGGTCCATCGCCGTACCTTGGGTGATGGCGACCTCGGTGTCGGAAACGACGAAACTGTGCTCGGGCGAAGTCGAGGGGCTGGCAGCGAGAGCGCCGGTGCCCTCCCCAACAAGCATATCGAGCGCAAACTCGGTGGCGGTACGGAACACTGGGAGCGCCGTTTCGCCGGAGAATTTGGGGCTGGCGCTGCCGTGGTCGAGATGGTGCTGGAGATGGGCGGCCATCCAGTAGAGGCCGGAGGGCCAGTTCGACCATTGCGGGATGCCGGGCACCGGAGCGGTGAAGCGCCAGAGGTCGGTATTGTGATGGGCGGTGGCGCCGGAGGCTCCGTAGTAGCGGCGCGCGGTCACGGCGCCGGCCTCGGCAATCTCGCCGGTGAGCTTGAACATCGGCTCGTGGAGGTCTGCGAGGCCGCTGGCCTCCGCCGGCCAGTAGTTCATCTGCGTGTTGATGTTGATGGTGTAGTTGGAGCTCCAGGCCGGGCGGACATCGACGTTCCAGATGCCCTGCAGGTTCGTCGCCTCGGTGCCTTGGCGCGAACTTGAGATCATCAGGTAGCGGCCGAAGTGAAACAGCAGCTCGGCTCGTTCCGCTGCGGGACCCGAGGCGCTCAGGTCGAGATCGACGCGGTCGAAGAAGCTCTTGTAGTCGCCGCGGTGGCGCTGCCGCAGCGCTTCGGTGCTCTTCTCGAAGGCGGCAGCGACACGGCCGCGCGCCTCCAGCACGAGAGCGGCGAAATCGGCGCTCGGGCGCTGGTCATGACCGCGGTAGCCGGAGGCGGCCGAGGCGATGAGGCGCAGGCTGCCGGTGGCGCTGTCCCGATGCAGCGCGGCGACAACCGCATAGCCCATACCGGCGGCAACGGTGTTGTCTTCCGCGGGAGCGGCGGTGTCGTAGCGCACGGGGTCGTCGCCCGACGTGTAGTTGGGCAGGACGTGCACCGGCACGCGAGCGGTGGCGACGAGCCAGATTGTGCCGTGCTCTTCGGAGAGGGAGATTTGGGTATCGGGGTGCGAGGAGTGGAACGCAATCCGGGCCCGCTCAAGCGGATGGACGCCCTGCCCGGCGGCAATAGCAACCAGAACGCCGTCGGGATGGGAGACGAAGCTCTCGACGCTGGCGCTGCCGGCGGCACCGCTGTAGCTCGAACTCGCTACGGCCTCCGAGACATCCAGGCGACGAGCGTAGTCGGCGACGAGCACATCGTCGCCATAGGCGAGCTCGATGGCGCCGAGCGGCTGGTAGGACTGGGTCCAGCTTTGGCCCTGCAGCGCCCGGCCGAGCTCGTCGGCCCTAAGGTAGTCGCGACCGCGGATCGCCTCGCGCAGCTCCGGGATGAGGTGGGCAGGCCCCTCCCCTTCCTCCGGCTGCAGCGGACCGCCGGACCAGACGGTATCAAGGTTGAGATCGAACCGCTCCGTGCCGACGCCGCCGCGCACGGTGGCGCCGAGCCAGCCGTTGCCGATGAGGAAACTGTCGATGAACCCGGCTGCGGGGGAATCGAGATCGAGGCAGTAGCGGGGCATGAAAAGTCCTGGATAAAGTGGTTGGAATTGAGCTCAGCGCGAGCCAAGAGCCCCGGGGGCGAGCAGCCGACGGGTCGAGCCGCGCAGGATGATGTCGCAGTTGAGCGTGATTGTGTGTGGCTCGTGGTTGACCCCGCGTTCGGAGAGCCGGGAGGCCATGATCGAAGTGATGGTCTCGGCGATCTTGGCCACGGGCTGGGCGACAGCCGTAATCCCCGTCTCGTGCAGTTGGAACAGCGGCACGTCGTCAAAGCTGACGAGCGAGATGTCGTCGGGCACTTTCAGCCCGTGCTCGCGCAACATGCGCAGTGCACCGACGCCCATGTTGTAGTTGGAGCAGTAAAGGGCGGTCGGGGGCTCGGCGAGCGACAGCAGGCGCAGCATGCCCGAGTAGGCTTCGGCCTCGTTCCAGTGCGTATCGAGCACGTAGTCGGGATTGATTTCGAGCCCGCGGCTCAGCATGGCCTGCCGATAGCCCTCGAAGCGCTCGCGACCCGTCCAGTCCTGAATGTTGCCGGTGAGGACGGCGATGCGGGTATGGCCGATATCCAGCAGTTGGGTGACCGCACGAAAGCTCGCGGCGCGATTCTCGACCAGCACCCGGTCGACCGGCAGGCCCTGCCAGCCATTGTCGTAAAAGATCACCGGCGTGCCGCTGTTGACGAGGTCGCGGATCAGGTCATCGACATCGTTGCGGCCATCCATCACCAGGCAATCAACGCGGTGGGTGACGAAGAAATCGAGCGCATCGGCGACCGAGGTCGGGTTGGCATCATGGCAATATGTCAGGAGCGCGCGACCCGACTTGCGCATGGCGCGGCTTAGATGCTCGAGCACCGCGGAATGGAACTCGCTGAGCGAGGGAACCATGAAGCCGACCGTGTTGGTGAGGTCGGCCTTCATGGCCGCGGCTATGGCGTTGCGGCGATAGCCGAGCTCGCCGATTGCCTGCTCGATCTGGTCGCGGTTGCCGCGGCGCACCGGATGGCCGTTGAGGTAGCGCGAGACGGTGCCGATGGCGACGCCGGCGCGGTCGGCAACCTCTACGATGGTCGCCTGCCGCCTCTTGCCGCTCTCGGTATCGTCGCTGTCGCTCAAACCGTTCCCTCGAAGACCAGCGCGGAGTGGATTCGAAGGCTCGGGAGCCGCACCTCCACCCGATCGCCGCCGTTGGAGAACGGCACATCTTCCCCCGTCAGAGCGTCATAGACGCGCGTCGGCGTGCGCGGCAAGCGCACGGAGGCGGTAACGGGGCCAAGTGTCGGGATATCCTCGATCATTTCCATCGGGCGCACCCCGCCTTCGTTGTTGGGCACGCCCTTGCCGCGGATCTGCGGCGCGCCGTACAGCAGGTGCAGAATGTGCCTGTTCTGTTCGGGTTGCTGGGTGAGCGTGGCGCGGGCGGAAGACGGCAGATCCGTGACGATGGCGCGGCTCGGAAGCAGGCGGTCGATCAGCCCGCGGACCAGGTACTTGTAAAGTGGCTGGCCCATGGCGTGGTACATCGAAAAGATCGGATACGCGATGTAGCCGATGCCGCCCTTGATGGTGACGGCAGCGCCGAGCGACGCGGCGGCCGGATCGTCCGGCGCGTGCTGGTGTGAGCTGAAATGCTTGTAGCTACGGTTGAAGTACGAGGGCCCGATCTCGGCCAGTACCTCGGCTCCCTCGGGGACGATCGTCTCGGCGACGCCGTACATGACGAAGGGCGTTTGGGTGAGACCGGCGTCGAGCGAAGGGCCGGCGCGCAGGTAGGATGGGTGGAACGCGACCGGACCCGAACTGCGAATGCCGGCATCGATGGCGAACCGGCCATCGGCGTTGACACCGGACTTGCCGCTCAGCACCAGCTTGCCGCCCTTTGCCGTGTAGGCGTTGAGTTGGGCCGCCAGAGCGGAGTCGACCGGGATGTCGTCGGGCAGGATGAGCAGCCGGTAGTTCTCGAACGGGGTCGATGGATCGATCACGTCAAAGGGGAGCTTCAGCTCCTGCAGCATCTGGGCCGCACCGTCGTCGGCCGAACTGTTGCGAGCGCCGCCGGGGTGAAAATACTCGGACGTGAGGATGGCGACATCCGACACCTGGCGCGCGCCTTCAAGGTAAGGCTCAAGCCTTTCGATACGGGCATAGGCCGGGGCGATGGAGGCGTACGTGTCGGGATTGATCGAACCATCCGGGTGCAACTGGTCGCCGACGAGGCACTTGGCGCCGAGCGCCACCATCTGGGCTACTTCGAACTCCAGCGCATCTGCATGCTTGAAGCCACCGAATTCGCCCCAGCTGGTGTGGAACTTGCCGGTTTGGGCGACGAAATCGAGCCCCAGCGTCGCGGCATAGCGGGCGCTCGAGGGAAAGTGGTCGTAGCCCCAGCCGCCGGTGGGCAGGCTTTCGAGCTCGAGATGGCTATAGGTCGAGAAGCGCTTCGGGCCCTGCTTATGGATGTGGCCGCAGTTATAGAAGATGCGCAGCCCAGGAAATTCGGCGCGAAGCGCGGCGCTGGTTTCAGCCCGGAAGCGCTCGTTCACCCATTCGTCGTTCTCTAAGCGATCGGCCGGGTTGGTCGGGTCGAGCCCGCGCTCGGCCATCGTGGCAAGGCACTCGGCGCAGACGCAATCCGGCGTCAGGATGATGTCGAAGAAGATGCCCTGCGTCTCGTAGTTGCGGGCGACCTCGCGGGCGTGCTCGAGCAGTTCGTCCCGATACGCCTTGTGGTTGAGGCAGAGCGTGTGCCAGCCGGCGGTCAGTTGGTCGGGATCGAAGCGGTTCTCGGTGGCGCTGCGCACCCGCCATTCGGGGTGGATGCGAGCGTTGCGCTCATCCCACTGCACCGAAATGTAGATGGGGCACTCGATATCGGCGGCGGTCAGTGCAGTGACCATGTCGCCCATCAGGTCCGGACGAACGAGGTTGGGATGCGGGGCGCCGACCTTGGTGGGATAGTACGACCAGCCGTGGTGGCACTTGGCGAAGATGGTGATCGAGTTGACGTGCGCGGCCTTGAGCGTGGCAACGAAGTCATCGGGATCGAACGCCGACCCAACGCCCGGAATGTGCTCCGAAGTGTGGAAATCGAGATGAATCTGGCGATAGCGGAGCGGCTTGTTGGTCGAGGGCATGACTATTCCTTGGCGCCGGACCGGGTTTCGGCCCCGGCGGCGAATTGGCGTTGGAAGATGAGGAAGACGATCAGCGGAACGATGGTGGTGACGATAGCTGCCACCGAGCGCAGGTCCCAGTTGACTTCATAGGTGCCGGAAACGCGGGTCAGCATCACCGGCAGCGGAATGTTGGTCCTGAGGTAGAGCATCGGCAGCAGCAGCGCGTTCCAGGTCCAGAGGAACTGCAGGATGCCGACCGCGAAGACCGACGACAGCGAATTGGGCAGCACGATGTGCCAGAAGATCTGGATCGGGCCGCAGCCGTCGATCTTGGCCGCCTCGACCAGTTCTCGCGGGAAATCTTCGAGGAAGTTCTTCACGAGGAAGATCGACCACGCAAAGCTCAAGCCGACATAGGGGATGAGCACCGAGGCGATGTTGTCGATCAGCCCCAGTTCCCGCCACAGCTGGAACAGCGGGATGATCACCACCTGCTGGGGCAGGACGAACGCGTTGATGATGACGATCAGCAACAGCCGCCGGAACGGGAACTTCAGGAAGTGGAAGGCGTAGGCGGCGGCTGGAGTCAGCAGCATCGTTGCGACGGTGGCAATGGCGGCGAGCTGCATCGTGGTCCAGAAGGCCTTGGCGAGCGGATACTCGTCCCAGACCTTGAACCAGGCGTCGAGCGTGAAGCTCAACTGGTCCAGCCGCCACCATCCGAGCGCCACCTCGCTGGGCGGGCGAATGGAGGTAACGACGATGCCGATGATGGGGATCACCCAGATACAGGCGATGACGCCGACGGCCCAGACTGTCCATTGGGGAACGCGGCCGATCATCTTGCACCAGCCGTACGTTGGACGATGGCAGGGATCGAGATGATGAGCACCGCGACGAGCAACACCACGGTCGCGGCGGCGCCGTAGCCCAGTTTGAACTGGGTCATCGACTCCCGGTACATGAAGTATCCAACCGTCTCGGTAGCGCGCACCGGTCCGCCGCCGGTGATGATGTAGATGATGTCGAAGGCACGCAGCGCTCCGAGCAGGTTGATGAAGATCGCGACCCGCACGCCGGGCAGCGAAAGCGGCATCATGATCGAGCGCATGATCTGGCCGGGTGTCGCACCATCGAGATAGGCGGCTTCGAGCACAGTACGCGGGATCGCCTGCACCGAGGCGAAGCAGAGCATGAGCGGCAGCCCTACCCCGCCCCACGAGGCGGCGACGATCAGCGACCAGAGCGCCGTGTTGGGATCGCCCAGCCACGGATGGGAGAAGCCGGGCGAGAAGAGGCCGATGACGGTGTTGAGTAGCCCGCCTGCATCGGGACGAAAGATGCCGATCCACATATAGCCGGCGACAGCTTCGGAAATGCCGAAGGCGGCAAAGATCATGACCCGGAAAGGCAGCGTCTGGCGCGGCGCGAAGGAGCACAGCATGGCCAGAAGCCAGCCCATCGATACCGAAACAGCGGTGGTCGCGAGCGTGAAGATAAGCGTCGTCGAAAGCGTGTTGCGGAAGGCCGGATCGGCAAACAGCTTCACATAGTTGCCCACGGCGACGTATTTGGGTTTGCCGAGCCCCTTGATGTCGAAGAAGCTCAGCCGGATCGTTTCGAACAGCGGGAAGATGACCGCGATACCGAACAGCACGATCACGGGAGCGATCAACAGCCAGGCTGCTGGCCAGTCGCCGATCCGCCACCCGCGGGTGGCAAGCAGCTTGCGCCGCTCACCACTCGCCGGGGAGGAGACCTGCGTGGCCGTTGCGCCCGAGGCGCTATCGGCGACGGTCTGCTGCATCAGTAGGATTCCGCCGCCTTGGCTTCGATCGCCGCGGTGACCGCGTCGATATTGGCGTCAGACGGATCCTGCAGGAACTTCTGCAGCTGTACGCGATATTCGTCGACCAGATCGCCCGGCAGCAGATCGCCGAGGACGAACTGCACCTTGGATGCCGCGACTGCCGCCGTCGCCGTCTTCTGGACCGGGCCGAGCAACGAGGTGTCGGCGGCGGTGGAGGGCGAGGCATAGCCGTAGTCGGCGAGGATCTTGGCGGCGTCGGCACTGACGATGTAGTCCATGAACGCATCGGCCGCGGCGGGGTTGGTGCCGTTGGCGGTGACATTCAATTCCTTGGTGTCGACGCTCGAGGTGTCGTCATGCCCAGCGCCGAGGGACGGGAACTGGAACAGGCCGTAGTCGACGCCTTCCTCAAGCGCGTAGTCGTTCTTGGCACGTGCGTTGTTCCACATGCCGATCATCGTGTAGGCCGAGGTCTTGGCCTTGAAGACAGAGTCCGAAGCGGCATCCCACTCGTTGGCGAGCATCGTCGCCGGATCGCCGCAGCAACCGGCAGCCAGCAGTTCGGCATACTTCTTGAGCGCGCCCTTTACTGCCGGATCGGTCCAGGGGATCTCGTGCTTGGCGAGCTTGGCAGCGGTTTCGACGCCGGCCGTGCGGAGCAGCAGCGTCTCGAACCACTCGGCATGTGCCCAATACTTGGCACCGACGGCGATCGGCGTGGCGAAGCCGGCAGCCTTCAGCTTGTCGAAGCTGGCGGTGAACTCGTCCCAGGTCTTGGGCGGTTCGATGCCGGCCTTCTTCAGCGCGTCGGCAGCGTACCAGATGCCTGAGCGATCGCCGTAGGTGTACGTGACGGCGTAGGGGACGCCGTCGATCGAACCGAGGTCCTTCCAGGACTGGTTGAGCTTGCTGTCCCAGTCATATTTGCCCCACTGCTCGTCGATGGGGCGCAGGATGCCGGCGTCGGCCAGTTCCTTACGGAAGGCGGGCCAGGTGTTGATGATCACATCCACCACTTCCCCGCCGAGCAAAGCGGTGCGGATGCCGCCGCGAGCGTCGCCCTGCGCGGTGATGCTGAGCTCGCGGATGGTGACGCCGGGGTTCTTAGCAACGAAGGCGTCCTCGAGCTTCTTCCACATCTCGGCGTCTGTGCCGCCCTGCCACTGCAAGATGGCGAGCTCGCCGCTCAAATCCTGAGCGAGGGTGGGCGCGGCTGCGAGCAGCGCGACGATGCCGACGCCAGCCAGGACGGCGCGCCGGCGGAATCCGGGCGTGAGTGCACTCATGGTCATTGGTCTCCTCCTCCTTGATCGCCGGCCGTTCGGGCCGTTCCTTCGTATCAAGTAAGTTGAAACGTTATCATCTAAGATGGTTGCGACAAGCCGCATCTGTGGATCGACGCGGAAAATCATTCTAACATGCTAGCATGAATGACGATAACCAATTGACAATGATGGATTATTCTCGGTCACACGCGAAGTGGTGACAGGACGCAATCGTCGAGCTAGCCTTCGCAAATGGTCAGCGGTTCGGGGATGACATCAGGCAGGGTTTGGCAACGCCAGGTGCCTGCGCCACCTGTGCGATGCCGAAGGCACCGCTTTGCTTGATCACCGCCTGACCCTCACTCGCGACGGCATCGCCGCCCGGTCACTGGAGGGTATCGTTCCGGCCGAGCGCTACATCGATACGACAGTGCGCCAGGCAATCGTCCCCTCGGCAGCCTTGCGCCGCGCGCCGTCACCCGGCGCCGAACAGCTCGACCAGTTGCTGTTCGGCGAGCCGTTCGAGGTGCTGGACGAGGCGGATGGATGGGCGTTCGGGCAGGCGAAGCGAGATGGCTACGTCGGCTATGTCGCAGCTGCCGCCCTCGGCGCGCCGGCTGCGGCGCCGACGCATACGGTGCGGGCGCTGAGGACATACGGTTTCAGTGCCCCCAGCATCAAGGCGGCGCCGGTCGGGCTCTATTCGATGAACGCGCTGCTGACGGCCGAGCATCGTGAGGGACGGTTCGTGAAAACGGCGGGCGGCTGGTTTGTCGAGGAACATCTTGTTCCGGTCGGCCAGGATGCGCCTGACTACGTGGCGGTGGCCGAGCGGTTCGTGGGCGCGCCCTACCAGTGGGGTGGGCGAGAGAGCCTGGGGCTCGACTGCTCCGGGCTGGTGCAACAGTCGCTCTACGCCGGCGGTCGGATCTGCCCGCGCGACAGCGACCAGCAGGCGGCAATGGGCGAGCCGGTCGAGGCGCTGCAGCGCGGCGACCTGGTATTCTGGCGCGGCCACGTGGCCATGATGACCAGCGCAACCGACATCATCCATGCCAATGCCTTCCACATGGCGGTGGTGATCGAACCGCTGGCCGAGGCGGTGGCGCGGATCAGCAGCCGCGGTGGCGGCGAGCCGACGGGTTATCGGCGGATCTGATCGTGGCTCACGCCGGCATCGGGCGGATGAAGTGGTTGGCCGCGATCTCGCGCACTTCGGGCTGGGCGATGGCCGACTGGCGGCGGATCACGTCGATGCGGCCGAGTTCGTCGCCGAAGCGGGTGTCGCCGAAGCGGCGGTCGGGGTCCGGAACGGCCGACAGCAACAGCCGGGTGTAGGGGTGCTGTGGGTTGCCGAGTACGCTTTCGGTCTCGCCCCATTCGACGATCTGGCCGGCGTACATGACCATGATGTCCTCGGCGACGTAGCGGGCGGTGGCGATGTCGTGGGTGATGTAGAGCACCGCGAGACCGAGCTGACGCTTCATGTCGTTGAGCAGGTTCAGGATGCCGAGCCGCACCGAGACGTCGAGCATCGAAGTGGGCTCGTCGGCGATGATCACCTCGGGGTTCACGGCGAGGGCGCGGGCGATACTGATGCGCTGGCGCTGGCCGCCGGACAGCTCATGCGGGTATTTCGGCAGGATCAGCGCCGGGTCGAGTTTTACCCGGGTGAGAACCTCGGCGACAGCGGCATCGCGGGCGGCGCCCTTGAGGTTGGGCTGGTGCAGGCGCATCGGCCGCTCGAGGTGATAGCGGATGGTGTGCACCGGGTTCAGTGACGAGAACGGGTCCTGGAACACCATCTGCACGGCGCTGCGATAGGCCTTCATGTCACGGACGGCGCTGCCCTCGATGGGCTCGCCCCGGAACAGCAGGCGCCCGTCGTCGGGCCGGTACTCGCGCATGATCAGACGGGCGGCGGTGGTCTTGCCGGAGCCGGATTCGCCGACAAGCGCGAGGGTGCGGCCCGGATGCAGCGCGAACGACACGGCGCGCGCGGCGTGGACGGTGCTGCCGCCGCGGTGGAAGACCTTCGACACATTGTCGAGAGCGAGGATGGGCGCGGTGTCGGTCATGGCGTGGTGGCCTCGGCGATGCGGGCACCAGTGAGGCGCGGGATCGAAGCCCAGAGTTTTCGCGTATAGTCGTGCTGTGGCGACCGATAGATCGCCTGCGCGTCGTTGACCTCGACCAGTTCGCCTTCGAGCATGATGCCAATGCGGTCGGAAACCTGCACCATCAGGGCGAGGTCGTGGGTGATGAACAGCACCGAGAAGCCGAGCTCCTGGCGCAGCTTGTGGATGCGCTCGAGGATTTCGCGCTGCACCACCACGTCGAGCGCCGTGGTCGGCTCATCCATGATCAAGAGCTTGGGGTTGAGCGCGAGGCAGATGGCGATGACGACGCGCTGGCGCATGCCGCCTGAGAGCTGGTGCGGATAGGCCGAGAGCCGGTCGGCGGGAATGTCGACCAGCGCCAGCAGTTCAGCGGCGCGGGCGCGGGCAGCGGGGCGCGACATGCCGGTATGGGTCTTCAGCACGTCGTAGAACTGGTGCTCGATTGATAGCACCGGGTTCAGCGAGTTCATGGCACTCTGGAACACCATCGCCACCTCGCGCCAGCGCATCTCCTTGAGCGCCGCATCGTCGAGGGCGAGGACATCGCGGCCGTTGAGGAGGATCTGGCTGCCGGAGCGGATCAGCGCCGGCGGGCGGTGCAGCCGACTGATGGCGAAGGCGATGGTGCTCTTGCCGCAGCCGGACTCGCCGGCGAGGCCGAAGAACTCGCCCTTGGCGATGTCGAAGCTGACGTTCTTGACCGCGTGGAAATCGGTGGTCGCGCCGATGTAGTCGATGGTGAGGTTGCGGATCGAGAGGACGGGATCGCTCACAGCTTGCCCTCCCCGCGGCGGATCAGGCCGGTCCAGCGGGCCAGCATGCCGCCGGTCCTGAGCCGCGGGTTGGCGATTTCGTCGATGGCGAAGTTGATCAGCGCGAGGCCGAGGCCGAGCACGGCGAGCGCGACGCAGGGGGTGAGAATGTCCCACCAGGCGCCGACCGAAAGGGCCGAGGCGTTCTGGGCGTTGTAGAGCATGATGCCCCAGGAGACGGTGTTGGGATCCCCCAGCCCGAGGAACTCGAGCGTCGCTTCGGTGATGACGGCGAACAGCACGCTGCCGATGAAGTTGATGCCGACGATCGAGATCAGGTTGGGGAAGATCTCGAACGCCATGATGCGCCAGCCGGGTTCACCCAGCATCTCGGCGGATTTGACGAAGTCGCGCTGGCGGATCGACAGGGTCTCCGAGCGGGTGACGCGGACGCCCCAGGCCCATGAGGTGAAGCCGAGGATAATGGCGATGACCAGCGGGCTCGCCTGGCCGATGAACGCCGCCAGCACCAGCAGCAGCGGCAGGTTGGGGATGACCAGCACCATGTTGGTCAGGAAGGTGATGACCTCGTCGACCACGCCACCCTTGTAGCCGGCGATGATGCCGAGGACGGTGCCGATGATGGTGATCAGCAGCCCGGCGCCGAAGCCGACAGCGAGCGAGATGCGGGCGCCGTGGAGCAGCCGGGTGAAGACGTCGTAGCCGAGGCGGGTGGTGCCGAGCAGGTGGTCGGCGGACGGCGGCTGGTGCGGCCGGCCGACGCGCTGGGTCGGGCTATACTCGGTGAGCAGCGGGGCGAAGATGGCGACGAGGATGACGATCGCGAGGATGGTCACGCCGACGAGGGCTTTGCGGTTGCGCAGCAGCTGGGTGAGGACGCTCATCGGTCAGGCCCGCTTCAGGCGTGGGTCGAGCAGCACGTAGCTCAAATCGACGACGAAATTGGCGACCAGCATGGCGGCCGTCATGATCAGCAGCGCGCCCTGGATCACCGGATAGTCGCGCGCGAGGATGGCCTGGTAGAGCGTGTTGCCCATGCCGGGGTAGTTGAACACCACCTCGGTCACCAGCGAGCCGCCGAGTACGGCGCCGAGCGAAATGGCTAGAGCCGAGACCGTGGGCAGCAGCGCGTTTCGCGCGGCATACCACAGCATGACGCCCCGGTCGCTGAGGCCTTTGGCGCGGCCCATGACGATGTAGTCCTCACCGAGCAGGTTGATCATGTTGTTGCGCATGGTCACGGCGAAGCCGCCGGTGAGTACGATGACCATGGTCAGCATCGGCAGGGTGCCGTGGTAGAGGACGCTGAGGATGTAGTCCCAGCCCCAGGACGGATCGAGCATCGGGTCGGCGGCATAGCCGTTGGGGAACCAGCCGAGCGTGTAGCCGAAGGCGAAGAGGGTGATCAGCGAGACCACCACCGCGGGGACCGAGCTCGAGAAGATCGAAGCCAGCGAAATGACAGTGTCGAACCGGGTGCCGCGGCGCCAGGCGGCCATCACCCCGAGCAGCGTGCCGATGGTGAAGCCGATGATCGTCGCCGTGCCGACGAGGCCGACAGTCCAGATCAGGGCGCGGCCGAGCAGCTCGGTGACCGGCAGCGGGTAAAAACGGATCGAGCGGCCGAGGTCGCCAGTGAAGACGCTCCTCAGGTACGCAAGATACTGCTCGCCGATCGGCGCATCGATGAAGCCGAAGGTGAGCTTCAGCGCATTGAGGTTCTCGAGCGACAGGTCGGAGCCGGCGCCAGCAAACATCTTCTGGATCGGGTCGCCCGGCATCAGGCGCGGCAGGAAGAAGTTGATGGTTGCCGCAGCGATGAAGGCCGCCAGATAGAACACCACTCGGCGGAGCAGAAAGGCCATGGATCTCGGGGTTCCGCTAGGTGAGGAGCGAGGGCGCGACGAACGCGCCCTCGCCTAACGTCGGACTATTGCGCGACCGGACGCAGCGCCAGGAGCTGGAGCAAGCGGCCCGGGTTGGCGTTGGAGACCACCGGCGAGGTGATCGGGTTTTCCGCGTTGGCCCAGCCGCTGAAGCGCTTGGTGCTGTACTGGTAGAACGACGGGCTGTTGTAGACCGGGATCACCGGCATGGCCTCGGCCACCTTGAGCTGGATGGCGTCCATGATCGACTTTTGCTCGGCCGGGTCCTTCACCTGGGTGTACTTGTTCAGCATCTCGACGACAGTCGGGTCGGTCCAGCGCTGCGCCGAGGTGCGGCTCTTGCCGAAATCGGCCGGGTTGAACGAGCGGATGTAGGGGAAGTAGGGGTTGGCCGCCGAGGCGATGGCGTTGAGCGACATCGAGTACTTGGCGTCGATCAGATCGGAAGCCCAGACCGATTCCTCGGGCGTCGACATCTTCACGTTGAGGCCGGCCGCCTTCAGCGACTCGAGCGCGATCTGCACGGCATCGATCCAGTCGGTCCAGCCGTTGGGGATCTCGATGTCGATGGCGATCGGGGTGCCGTCGGCGTTGTCGCGGAAGCCGTCGCCGTCCTTGTCGACGTAGCCCGACTTGTCGAGCAGCGCCTTGCCGGCTTCGAGGTCGAACTTGCCGTACTGGCCGAACTGGGTGACCACCTCGGGGTTGCCGAAGGCCTTGTAGAACGAGCCCAGCATGGCCGGGTCCTCGTTGATCACCGGATAGCCGTAGCCGGCGATGTCGATGATCGACTGGCGGTCGATCAGCATGGAGACGGCACGGCGGAAGTTGACGTCGTTGAACGCCTTCTTGTTGTTGGCGTCAGGCGTTTCGAGGTTGAGCGTGAAGGCCACGAGGCTCGAGGGCAGGAACCAGTAGTGGTTGTTCACCGGGTCCTTGGCGACGAAGGTATTGTCGATGTCGGGCACGAAGCTGGTCGCCCAGTCGAGCGTGCCGTCCACCAGCGCTGCAAGCACCTGCGGATTGTCGGCGAGCTGCGGCATGCGGATGCAATCGACGTGGAGGCTCGCGGCATCCCAGTAGTTGGGGTTGCGGCACTGCTCGTAGACCTGCGGGGTGAAGCGGCTGATCTCGGTCATCGGGCCGGAGCCGACCGGATTCTCGTTGGCGAAGGTCGCCGGGTCGGCGACATCCTTCCAGATGTGCTCGGGCACGATCGGCATGGCGACGATGGTGGTGGCGACGAGCGAGTTGGGCTGGAGCAGGTTGAAGCGCACGGTGCGCTCATCGACCTTTTCCACCGACTCCATCAGCTTGGAGACCGAGTTGAAATCGAGCGCCGGGAACTTCTTCAGGTAGTCGTAGGTGAACACCACGTCGTTGGCGGTGAGCGGCTGGCCGTCGGACCACTTCAGCCCGTCGCGCAGCACGAAGGTGATCGACTTGAGGTCGTCGGCCAGCTCGAAGCTCTCGGCCAGGCGGTACTCCCACTTGGCGCCCGCGAGGCGGTTGAAGATCGCCAGCGGCTCGTAGATGAAATCCTTAGTGGTGGCGCGCGCCGACGTCTGGTTGAACGGGTTGAAGTTGCGCACGTAGGTCGTGGTCTGCTCGGAGCTGATGGTCAGCACCGTCTGCGCGCTTGCCGGCGCCGTCAAAGCCAGCGCCAGGGCGGTGGCCGCAATCAGCTTGCTCTTTAACACTTCCAGTCTCCTCTTTGTCGGCGTCGCCTCAGGCGAGGCCGTTCTCCCGAAAAATCCCTTCGACTTCGGCGTGGAGTGCAGTGGCATCCACGCGAAGGTTACCGCGTTTGCGCGTCGCGCGAGTGATTCGTTCGATCGTTTGCCCAGTTAGCGGGCGCGCGCCGCTGGCTGCCGAAATACTGGCCTCGAGGCCACCCTGGGTCAGCAGCGCGATGTCGCAACCGGCATCGAGTGCGGCGGCGACGCGCTGGGCCGGAGTGCCTTTCAGCGCCTCCATGCTGAGGCAATCGGTGATCAGCACGCCGTCATAGCCGATATCGTTGCGGATCAGAGCGTAGACGTCGGGCGAAACCGAGGCCGCGCGCTGCGCGTCGATCTTTGTGAAGACCAGGTGGGCGACCATGGCCCAGGGAGTGGTCTTCAGCGCGATGAACGGCTGGAAGTCGGTGGCACGCAGGTCGTCGAGCGCGGCATCGACAACAGGGCAATCGAAATGTGGGTCGACCGTCACCCGGCCATAGCCCGGGATGTGCTTCATGATCGGCAGCGCGCCAACCTCGAGCATGCCGTCGATGACCTCGCGGGCGAGGGTCACCACCAGTTCCGGATCGTCGCCGAAGGCGCGCTGGCCGATGACGTCGTGGGTGCCCTTGCGGGCGAGATCGACCACTGGCGTCGTGCCGCTGTCGATGGTGAGATCGGTCATGATGGCGCCCATCGCCTGGGTCGAGAGGCGCAGCGCGCGCTTCGCCAGCGCGAGGTCCTTCTTCGCCAGGGCACCGAATGAGCCCAGGCTGCGGAAGCTCGGCCAGTGGCCGTTGTCGAGGCGCTGAACGCGGCCGCCTTCCTGGTCGATGAAGATGGGCGCGTCGGGGCGGCCGACGACCTCGCGGAAGTGGGCGCAGAGCCGGCGGGTCTGCTCGCGATTGTCGAGGTTGCGGCGGAACAGGAACAGCCCATAGGGGTTCGCGTCGCGAAGGAATGCGATCTCGTCGGCAGCGAGTTCGTAGCCGGCAACGCCGACGAACAGGGCGAGGGGTGTGGAGGTCATACGGCCTGCTCGGGGTGGGTGACGTCGCGGGTGCGCTTCAGGGCGTCGATGGTCTGCTCGTAGCGCAGCCGGGCGACGCCCATGAACAGGCAGTCGACCAGCGCCAGTTGCGCGATACGGCTGACCATGGCGCCGGCGCGCAGCGTGCTTTCGCGGGCATGAGTGACGAGGCGTTCCTCGGCGGCCCGCGCCAGCGGCGATTCGCGTGAGCCGGTGATGGCGACGGTCAGCGCGCCATTGTCCTTGGCGAGCTTGAGGAACTGCACGGTGTCGGCGGTGGTGCCGGAATGCGAGAAGCCGATGGCGACGGTGTGGGTCGGCGACATCAGCGCCGCGGTCCAGGCCTCGTGCGCATCGGCCATCAGGAAGACGTTGCGGCCGACGCGGAACAGCTTGTGGTGCAGGTCCTGCGCGACGAAGTGGCTGGCGCCGATGCCGAAAAGCAGGATGCGTTCGGCCTGGTCGAGCGCCGTGACCACCCGCTCCAGTGTCTTGAAATCGAGGCTCGACACCGTCTCCTCGATGGCCAGCATTTCGAGCGAGGCGACCTTGGCGGCCATCTCCTCGAGCGTGTCGGTGCGGGCGATCTCGGCGCCGAGCGTCAGGCCGGAGCCGAACTGCGCCGCCTCCTTGCCGAGCTCGGTGGCGAGCGACATGCGAAGCTCGGCATAGCCGCTGACCCCAACGGCGCGGCAGAAGCGCACCACCGAGGCCACCGAGGTGCCGCAGGCTTCAGCGATCTGCGAGATGGTCTTTTCGAGCACGATCGCGGGGTTGTCGCGAATGGCCTTGGCGACCCGCCGCATCGTCGGCGTGAAGGTCGCGGCGGACGCCTCGATGTTCGACTGAATCCCCATCCGGACATTCATACTCACGCGAAACAAAAGTGCAACGCCTTCGGCCACACTGAAAACCATTGACAGCGAAAGCGCGGAGTTCCTACCTTCCAGCGACGCTCAGGAGCCCAGATGCCGCGCACCGAATCCCGTTGGGACACCCGTCGATGACCGCCGTTGTGAGGGACCGTAGGGTGCTGCTGAGCGAGCTCGATCGGCTCGTTTCCGAGGAGCGCAACCCGCGCACCATGGGCATCGATCTGATGTCGACGCCCGAGATCGTCGCGACCATCAATGGCGAGGACCGGCTGGTGCCCGAGGCGGTGGGCAAGACCCTGCCGCAGGTGGCGCAGGCGGTCGACCGGATCGTCGAGGCGTTCGGCAAGGGCGGGCGGCTGGTCTACATCGGCGCCGGCACCAGCGGACGGCTGGGCGTGCTCGACGCGTCGGAATGCCCACCGACCTTCGGCGTGCCACCGACGATGGTGGTGGGCGTGATCGCGGGTGGCCTCGGAGCGCTGGTCAGCGCTGTAGAGGGCGCCGAGGACAGCGCCGAGGGTGGCGCCGCCGACCTCCGCGCCATCGACCTCACCAATCGCGACGTGGTGGTGGGGATCGCGGTGAGCGGCCGCACCCCCTACGTCATCGGCGCGCTGAACTATGCCAAATCGCTTGGTGCGGTGACGGTAGGGCTCACCTGCAACCCGGCTTCCGTCATCGCCGGCATGGCCGATATCTCGATTGCGCCGCTGGTCGGTCCCGAAGTGGTCACCGGCTCGACGCGGTTGAAATCGGGCACGGCGCAGAAGCTGGTGCTCAACATGCTCTCCACTGCGAGCATGATCCGCATCGGCAAGACTTACCAGAACCTGATGGTCGACGTGCGCACCAGCAACGAGAAGCTGCTGGCGCGGGCGGTGCGCATCGTCATGCAGGCGACCGACTGCCCCGAGCAGGTCGCCGAAGATGCGCTGGAGCGCACCGGCAATGACGTGAAGCTGGCGATCCTGACTATCCTCACCGGCCAGAATGTCGAGGAGGCGCGTGCCGCCATGGCCGGCGCCGGCGGGTTTCTCAGACGCGCGCTCGAACCGGGCGCGTGACCACTAGACGACGTCCTGACGACTGGCTCGGAGCGGCTCCGCCGCCACCGGCCGAGACTGAAACAGAGAGGGAAAATACCATGCACTTGACCAACACCAAACGATTGCTCGCCGGCCTCGCCGTCGCCGCAACGCTGACCACCGCCTTCGCCCTGCCCGTGCAAGCCGCCAGCCTCCGCATGGCCTGGTCGCAGGATGCGACCGGGCTCGACCCGCATAAGCAGACAGCGTTCTCCTCGCTGCGCCTGCTCGAGCTGATCTACGAGCCGCTGGTGCGCCTCGATGCCAAGTACAATGTGTCGCCCGCCCTCGCGACAAGCTGGGAATTCTCGCCCGACGGGCTAACGCTGACCTTCAAGCTCGACCCGAACGCGAAATTCTCGACGGGCGATGCGGTGACCTCCGCCGATGTGAAGGCCTCCTACGAGCGTCTGCTCGATGAGGCGACAGCCGCCGCGGCGCGTGCCAACTTCCTCTCAATCGCATCGATCGACACGCCCGACCCGCAGACCGTGGTGTTTCACCTGAGCCAGCCCGACGCGCCGATCCTCGTCGCCATGTCGGGCACCAACGCCTCGATCGTTCCGGCGAGCGCGGTGGCCGACGGCAGCATCGGCACCAAGGCCATCGGATCGGGCCCGTTCGTGCTCGACGAGTGGGATCCGAACGTGAAGGACGTGCTGAGCGCCAACCCGAATTGGGCCGGCGGCAAGGTCGGCGTCGACGGCATCACCATCTCGGTGCTGCCATCCGAGAGCGCCATCATCGACTCGATGCGCGCCAACCAGACGGACTTCGCGCTGTTCAACGATCCGACGGTCGCGACGCTCATTCCGGGTGAGCAGGGCATGACGCTCAACCGGATCCCGGGCCTCGCCTACAATGTGTTGCAGATGAACCCATCGCGGCCACCGATGGACAACCTCAAGGTCCGGCAGGCTATCTCCTGCGCCGTCAACCGGCAGGAAATCATCGACACCGCGCTGATCGGCGAGGGCAAGGTCACCGGTCCCCTGACCATGGAAGCCTATGCTTCCGACCCCTCGACGCTGTTCTGCTATACGCAGGACGTCGAGAAGGCCAAAGCGCTGATGAAGGAAGCAGGCCAGGAAGCCGGCTTCTCGGTCGATGTGATTGCCGCGACCGGCGAGCCGCCCTACGCCGCCAACGAGGCGCAGGTGCTGCAGAGCCAGCTCGCCGCGATCGGCGTCAAGCTCAACATCAAGACCATGGACCTCAAGGTCTATGTCGACACCTGGCTGAAGGGTGATTTCGACATGGCGGTGGCCCAGAACGGTGGCCGCCCCGATCCGTATCCGATGTACAACCGCTACTTCACCAAGGACGGTAACCTGGTGAAGGTGTCGAACTTCGCCGATCCCGAACTCGACAAGCTGCTGCAGGAAGGCCGGGTCGAAACCGACGTCGCCAAGCGCAAGCCGATCTTCCAGCAGTTCGAGGCGCGCCTTGCCGAGCTGGCCCCGTGGGTGTGGATTTCGAGCACCGTGACCTACACGGCAAACCTCGACAGCGTGAAGGGCTACGAGGTCAATCCGAGCGGGTTGCTGTTCTCGCTCAGCAAAGTGACCGTGGGTCAGTGATTGTTTGAGGCGGGCCCCGGCCCGCCTCACCATGAAGCAGGTGCGGCCGACATGAACTATCTCACGCAACGGCTGCTGACGTTCCCGCTGGTTCTGCTGGGCGTCTCGCTGCTGGTGTTCTTTGCCATCCGGCTGGTGCCCGGCGACGCGATCATCGCGATGCTGGGCACCGAGGCGGGATTGCTGACGGAGGCGCAGCGGGCTTCGCTGGCCGCCTATTTCGGCCTCGACCAGCCGATTGTCGTACAATACGGCCGCTGGCTCGCGGGGCTGTTCGAGGGCAACCTCGGTATCTCGGTGACCTATGGCAAGCCCGTGCTCGAGGTGATCATCGCGCGCTTCCCGCTCACCCTCGAACTGGCTCTCCTCTCGATGGTGATCTCGCTGGCGGTCGGCATCCCCGCCGGGGTGTTCGCGGCGACGCGCGTCGATCGTCCGTCCGACCTGGTGGTGCGGCTCTTCGCTATGCTCGGGCAATCGACGCCGAGCTTCGTCGTCGGGCTGGTGCTGATCTATTTCCTCTCGGTGACCTTCCGCATGCTGCCGGCGATGGGCTCGTTCACCCCGCTGTTCGTCGATCCGATCGGCAACCTGAGCCAGATGATCCTGCCGTCGATCACGCTGGGCCTCAGCTTCGCGGCGGCGGTGACGCGCATCTCGCGCTCCGCCATGCTCGACGTGCTGAGCGACGACTATGTGCGCACGGCGCGCAGCAAGGGCGCCTCGCAGCGCGACGTGGTGTGGGGCCACGCGCTGCCCAATGCCCTGATTCCGGTGGTGACGCTGAGTGGCGTAGAGTTCGGCTACCTGCTCGGTGGCGCCGTGATCGTCGAGCAGATCTTCGCCCTGCCGGGGCTCGGCCGGCTGACGCTCGATGCGATCAGCCAGCGCGACTATCCGCTGGTGCAGGGCGCGGTGCTGTTCATCGCCCTCAACTTCCTCGTCGTGAACCTCCTCGTCGATCTCGCCTATGCGGCGCTCGATCCGCGTATCCGGCTCGGGGGCAAGTGATGGAGTTGCTCAAGGCGGTGCAACGGCACCCCAGTGGCCGGATCGGCGCGACGATCATCCTGGTCTTCCTCGTCCTCGCCGGGCTGGGCGCCGTCGGCCTCACGCCGCACGATCCCCTGAAGCAGTTCATCGTCGACCGCTTGAAGCCGCCAAGCTCCACCTACTGGTTCGGTACGGACCTCCTCGGCCGCGATACCTTCAGCCGCCTGATGCTGGGGATCAGCGAGTCCTTCATCGTCGCTTTCGCGTCAGTCGCTGTTGCGTCGACCGCCGGGGCGGTGATCGGGCTGTTTGCTGCCTGGTGGGGCCACCTGTGGGATGGCGTCTTGATGCGGACGATGGACGTGCTGCTGGCCTTCCCGGCGATTCTGCTCGCGCTGCTGATCGTCGCGATCGAGGGGGCCGGGATGGTGACCAGCATCGTTGCGATCGGCATCGTCTACACGCCGATCTTTGCCCGCGTGGTGCGGGCGCCGGCGCTGGCGCTCAAGGCGCGCGAGTTCGTCGAAGCGGCGCGCACCTTCGGCAGCTCCCAGGGCTACATCCTCACGCGGCACCTCCTGCTCAACCTCGTCGCGCCGCTGACGGTGCAGATCACGTTGGCGCTGGCCTGGGCGCTGCTGACCGAATCCGGCCTGAGCTTCCTCGGCCTCGGCACACAGCCACCGGCGCCGTCGCTGGGGGTGATGCTCGCCGAGAGCAAGTCGATGATGACGCGCGCACCCTGGCTGATGGTATTCCCCGGCCTCACCATCATGCTCGCTATTCTCGGCTTCAACCTGCTCGGCGATGCGCTGCGCGACATCCTCGATCCGCGCACGCAGGAGCGAGCCGCATGAGCGCCCTCCTCTCGGTCCGCGACCTCTGCGTCGGCTTCGGTCGCGATCCCAGGGCCAACGAAGTGGTCAAGGGCGTCAGCTTCGAGCTGCCCGCCGGCAAGACGCTCGCCATCGTCGGCGAGAGCGGCTCGGGCAAGTCGGTGACGGCACTGTCGATCAACCGGCTGGTCGATTTCGGTGGCGGCAGGATCACCGGGGGCAGCATCGAGCTGCAGCGAAGAGACGGTTCGATGCTCGACGTGACCACGGCAGACGAGCCGACGCTGACGCATGTGCGCGGTCGCGATATCGGCATGATCTTCCAGGAGCCGATGACCTCGCTCAACCCGGTGCACACCGTTGGCGCGCAGGTCGAGGAGGCCTTCCGGCTCAACCGCGGCCTCGCCGGTGCCGATGCCACACGCGCCGCCCGCGAGGCGCTCGACCGGGTGCGCATTCCGGATGCGGCGCAGCGGCTGAAATACTACCCGCACCAGCTGTCGGGCGGCATGCGGCAGCGCGTGATGATCGCCATGGTGCTGGCCAGCAACCCGCGCCTCCTGATCGCGGATGAGCCGACCACGGCACTCGACGTGACCGTGCAGGCGCAGATCATGGCGCTGCTGGCCGAACTCCGCGAAGAGCTCGGCATGGCGATGATCTTCATCACCCACGACATCGGCCTCGTCGCCGGCATCGCCGACGAGATCATGGTGATGCAGAACGGCGTCGCAGTGGAGCAAGGCGCGCTCGATGCCGTGCTCGACAACCCGCAGCATGACTACACGAAGCACCTGCTGAAGGCCGTCCCGCATTTCACCTTTGGCAACACGGTGCGCCATGACGGCGCTCGCACTGGCGCTGCGCCAATCGTCACGGTCGACAACCTCGCAGTGCGCTTCCCGGTGGTGAAGGGGCTGTTCCGTACCAAAGCCGGCGCAGTGCATGCTGTTGATGGCGTCGATTTCGACCTCGTGCCCAGCGAGACGCTCGCCATCGTCGGCGAGAGTGGCTCGGGCAAATCGACCACCGCCCGCGCCATCCTCGGGCTCGTCAAGGCGACGCGCGGGCGGATCGAGGCGAAGTCCGGCCGCAGCGGCCGGCCCGTGCAAATGGTGTTCCAGGACCCCTACGCCTCGCTCAACCCGCGCCTCAATGTCGAGGGTCTGCTCGCCGAGCCTGCCATCGCCGCGGGCCAGCGCGTCGACGCCAAGCTGCGCGAGCGGATGGCGTTCCTGCTAGAGCGCGTCGGCCTCACCAAGGATGCCCTCACCCGCTACCCGCACCAGTTCTCCGGCGGTCAGCGCCAGCGGCTCTGCATCGCCCGGGCCCTGATGCTGAACCCCGACGTGGTGGTGCTCGACGAGGCGGTGTCGGCGCTCGATGTCAGCGTCCAGGCGCGCGTCCTCGACCTCTTGATCGACCTGCAGCGCGAGTTCGGTCTCGCCTATCTGTTCATCTCGCACGACATGGCGGTGGTCGAGCGCATCGCCCACCGCGTCGCCGTGATGTATGCCGGCCAGATCGTCGAGATCGGCAATGCCGGCGCGGTGCTCGGTTCGCCGCAGCACAGCTACACTAAGCGCCTGATCGCGGCGGTGCCGGCGATCGAGCGTCGGCGCCAGCACTTCACCGTGGACGCAACGCAAGTGCCGTCGCTGGTACGACCGGTCGGGTTCGAACCTGCACCGGCCAAGTGGCGCGAAGCCGGCGAGGATCATCGCGTGCGCGTGGAGGAAGTTGCATGAGCCTGGACGCCACGCTCGATCGCGCCTTCGCGCCGCTGCAGGCGGCCGTGGAAGCAAAACGCATTCCCGGCGGGGTGCTCGGCGTCGTCGACCGTGACGGCAACCGGGCCGTGCGTTCGATCGGCTCGGCACAGCTGGTGCCAGCGCAGCGGCCGATGACCGACGATACCTGGTTCGACCTCGCGTCGCTGACCAAGGTGATCTTCACCACGCCGCGCATCCTGGCGCTGGCCGAGGCCGGTACGATCGACCTCGACGCGCCGCTGATCTCGGTGATCCCCGATTTCCGCCAGTACAACCCCGACAACGCCTGGGAGCGGAAGCTCACTTTTCGCCAGTGCCTCGGACACCAGACGCCGTTCCCTGGCGTGGTGCCGATCTACACCTACGGCACCGACCCCAACCTCTTGCGCGCGTGGGTGCTGCAGAACGAGTGGCAGGCCGGGCCCCCGGTCTATTCCGACATCAACTTCATCCTCCTCGGCATCGCCCTCGAGCGGCTCAGCGGCAAGCTGATCCGCCAGCAGGACCCCGGTCCAGGCTTCGCCTGGTCCGCCGATCCGCAGCAGGCGGCGGCCACCGAGCGGGATGCCTGGCGCGGCCGCGTCATCGTGGGCGAAGTTCATGACGAGAACTGCTACGCGCTGCAGGGCTCCGGCCATGCCGGCCTGTTCGGTACCGCCGCGTCAGTGCTCGGCTATGCGGAGGGGCTGCTGAGCGGCAAGGGCGCGGCGGCAAGCAGCATCACATTAATGCGCACGCCGTTATCGCCCCGCCGCACGCACGGCTGGGAACAACCGTACGAAGGATGGTCGGGCGGCGATCGCTGCTCGGCCGAAACCATCGGCCATACCGGCTTCACCGGCGTGGGCCTGTGGATCGACTTTGCCAGCGGGCGCGCCTGGACGCTGCTCACCAATCGCGTGCACCCCACACGGCACTTCGACAGCGGCATCATCGCGCTGCGCCGGGCGGTGGGTGACCTCGTGAACTCGGACTAGGAGACTGCCATGCAACCGATCTGGGCCGTGGGACTGATGACCGGCACCGTGCTCGACGGCAATATCGACGTGGCGCTGCTAAGAACCGACGGCGAGAGCATCGAACGCTTCGGCGCCTACACGCTGGCCCCCTACCCCCAATCGATCCGCGACACGCTCGAAGAGACGCTGACACAAGCGCGCAAGTGGAATTTCGAGGGGCCCGATCCGGCGATTTTCGCCAAGGCCGAGGAGATGCTGACCCGCGCGCAGGCGGCGGCGGTGAAGGAACTGGTGGAGAGCGCCGGCCTCAGCATGGCCGATATCGGCGTCGTCGGCTTCCACGGCCAGTCCGTGCTGCACCGCGCCCCACAGCCGGGCCGCATTGGCGCCACCCGCCAGCTCGGCAATGGCGAGCTGATGCATGAGCTGCTCGGTGTGAAGGTCGCCTACGATTTCCGCTCCGCCGACGTGCGGGCCGGCGGCCAGGGCGCGCCGCTCGCCGCGATCTATCACCAGGCGCTGCTGCGCAGCCTCGGCGCCCATGGCGAGACGGCCGTGCTGAACCTCGGCGGCGTCGCCAACGTCACCTACTGGGATGGTGCCGATCGGCTTGTCGCCTTCGACACGGGCCCTGCCAACGCCCCGCTCAACGACTTCATGAAAGCGCATGGCCTCGGCGACATGGATCGGGATGGTGCGTTCGCCCGCACCGGCACGGTGGACGAGGCACGACTCATGAAGCTCCTGCAGCACCCCTATCTCGCGGCGCTGCCGCCCAAGTCGCTCGATCGCTTCGACTTCACCTCGGCGATGGCCGACGGCCTTGATCCCGCGACCGGTGCAGCAACGCTCACGGCGTTCACCGCCGCCGCAGTCGGCAAGGGCCTGGACCTGCTGCCGAGCCGGCCAAAGAGGATCGTGGTCTGCGGTGGCGGCAGGCACAACCCGCTGATCATGGAAATGCTGAAAACCCGCGCCAACGTCGAAGCCGTCCCCGCCGAGGCGGTCGGCTGGCGCGGCGACGCCATAGAGGCAGAGTGCTTTGCCTTCCTCGCGGTGCGCGTGCTGCGCGGCCTGCCGATCAGTTTCCCGACGACCACCGGTGCGCCGCATCCCCTGCTCGGCGGGCGCCTTGCGGCCTAGAGCCGCTTCTGCAGAAACGTCCGCGTCCGGCCTTTGGGAAAATCCTCCAGCGCGCCGAAAGGCATATAGCCGGCACGCTGATAGACCTTCAGCGCGATGGGGTTGAAGGTGTCGATGTAGGCGCCATGGCAGCCCCGCGCCCGCGCCTCACTTTCAGCCGTCGCCAACATTCGGCCCGCCAGCCCTTCCCCGCGGCCCGCCTCGCCGACCCAGAGCCACTGCACGTAGAGCCAACCCCAAGCCGTGTAGCCCGAAATCCCACCGGCTGTCCCGCCCGCGTCATCACGCGCGACGACGACTAGCGGCTTGCGATCAGCCGGCCCGACATCGGCGTCATTGAACGCCGCGAGGCGCCCCCCGATAACCTGGAGGTCCTCGGCCGATGGCGTGTCGGTGACGCTGATCACAAGGTCGCTCATCCGCCGGCTCCTACTTGATGATTAAGTGCGGAAGGCGAGCAGGATAGCCAGAGTCCATCGCCACGACGACGAGGATGGTTGGAGTATTCCCACTCCGGCCAGCCCGATCAAGGCTATCGATCGCTCGGCGCCTCAGGGTAATGGCAGGCGGTCAGTAGCCCTCCGGGCTGGGCGGCCAACTCTGGTTCCACTTCGGCGCATTTCGACGTAGCTTTCCAGCAGCGAGTACGGAAGCGGCAACCGCTTGGCGGATTGGCCGGGCTCGGCAGGTCGCCCGCGAGTACAATGCGCTTCCGCTTGCCCCGCAGCGTCGGATCGGACGTCGGGACTGCCGAAAGCAGCGCCTGCGTGTACGGGTGGCGCGGCGCGGTGAATATCGAGTGGGTCGGACCGCTCTCGATGATGCGGCCAAGATACATCACCATCACCCGGTCCGACACGTGGCGGACGACAGCCAGGTCATGCGCCACGAACAGCATGGCGAGATTGCGGTCGCGCCGAAGCTTCGCCAGCAGGTTGATCACCTGCGCCTGCACCGACACATCGAGCGCCGAAACCGGCTCGTCGCAAACCAGCAGCGACGGCTTGAGCGCGAGCGCCCGCGCGATACCAAGCCGCTGGCGCTGGCCACCGGAGAATTCGTTCGGATAGCGCTCGGCATGCTCGGCCCTCAGACCGACATCCGCCAACAGCCGCGCCACCTCGGTGCTCCACTGCCCCCTTGGCACCACATCGCGATGCAGCGCCCATGGCTCGGAAATGATCCGGTCGACCCTCATGCGAGGGTTCAGCGACTGGTATGGATCCTGGAACACCACCTGCATCTTGCGTCGGATGGCGCGCAACTCCCGACCTTTCGCTGCGGCGATATCGACACCGTCGAGCACCGCCGTGCCGCTGGTAGGCGCGTTGAGCCGCAGCAGCGTACGAACGAGGCTGGTCTTGCCGCAGCCGCTCTCGCCGACCAGCCCCAGCGTCTCGCCCCGAGCGATGGCGAAGCTCACACCATCTACCGCCCGCACTGGCGCCGCCGGTGTGCCGAAATGCTTGGCCAGTGAGGAAACATCGAGCAACGGCGCCGTCATCGGGCATCCCCTGGGAAGTGACAGGCAACCTCGCGGCCAGGGCCCGCCGCTTCGAGCACCGGAACCACGGCAGCGCAAACCGCTTGCGCCCTCGGGCAACGCGTCCGGAAGGCACAGCCCGACGGAAGCGCGGCAGGATTGGGCGCCGAACCCGGAATAGGCACCAGCTCGTCACCGGACACATCAATGCGCGGCTGCGAGGCAAGCAAGCCCTGGCTGTAGGGATGTTGCGCCGTCGCGAAGAGCTCGAACACGCTCGCCGTCTCGACGATGCGCCCCGCATACATCACGGCCACGCGGTCGGCGATCTCGGCAACGACCCCGAGATCGTGGGTGATGAAGATCATCCCCGCCCCGCTGCGCTTCCGCACCGTATCGAGCAGATCGACGATCTGCGCCTGGATGGTGACATCGAGCGCCGTGGTCGGCTCGTCGGCGATGATGATGTCCGGCTCGAGCGCCACCGCCATGGCGATCATGATGCGCTGGCGCATGCCACCCGAGAACTGATGCGGGTATTGCTTCGCGCGCTGCGCGGGATCGGGGATGCCGACGGCCGCGAGGAGATCGATCACCGCCGCGTCGATGTCAGCGCCGCGCTTCTTGCCGTGGATGCGGAACATCTCCGCGATCTGCCAGCCGACTGTATAGACCGGGTTCAGCGCTGCCAGCGCATCCTGGAAGATCAGCGCGATCCGATCGCCACAGATACTGCGGCGCTCCGCATGCGGCAGCTGAAGCAGGTTCGTCCCATCGAATTTGATGGTGCCGCCGGCGATCGCGCCCGGCGGTGTCGGGACCAGGTCCATGATGGCCGACGCCGTGACGCTCTTGCCCGAACCGCTCTCTCCAAGCAGCGCCAGCACCTCGCCGCGCTCGAGCGAAAACGACACCCCATTAAGCGCGAGGATACGGCCGGCTGCGGTATCGAAGGTAACGGCCAGATCGCGCACTTCGAGCAGGCTCATTTGCCGCGCCTCTGCGTTGTCAGGCGCCAGCGTTGCGACGGGTCGTTGACGATCCGGAACCAGTTGGCGAGCAGGTTGAACGACATGGTGGTCAGCATGACGGCGAGGCCGGGGAAGCAGGCCAGCCACCAAGCCGTGCCGAGATAGCCCTGCCCCTGCGCCACCATCAGCCCCCAGCTGACGCCGGGCGGCTGGATGCCGAGACCAAGATAGCTGAGGCCGGACTCGAACAGCATCACCATCGCGATGTTCACCGACGCGAGCGTCAGCATGGTGGGTGCGACGACAGGCAGGATGTGCTGCGAGATGATCCAAACCGGCCCTGCCCCGAAGGTGCGCGACGCATCGACGAAGAGCCGCTCACGCACTTCCAGCACGTCGGCGCGGGCGACGCGGATATAGGCGGGCAGCCGCGTTACCGCGAGGACGATGACGAGGTTGGTGACGCTAGGCCCGAACAGGTAGAGCGCGACCAGCGCCACAAGCAGTGTCGGAAAGCCCATGATGATGTCGGAAACGCGCATGATCAGCGTGCTGACGAGTCCGCCGAAATATCCCGCTACCAGCCCCAGCGCGGTGCCGACGACGAGGCTGCTGAGCACAGCGGACAAGGCAATGCCGATCGAGGCGGCGGCTGCATCGGCGAGCCGCGCCAGCAGCGAGCGGCCGAGTGCATCGCCGCCCAGCCACAGCGTCCAGTCGCGGCTGAAGTCAAAAGGCGGCAGGTTCCGCGCCTTGAGATTGACCTTCCCCGCGGCAGTAAACATCCCGCTTGCGTCGGCGATGACGAGGAAAAGTACGATGGCCAGCCAGGCCACGGCCGCCAGCGCCATCGGGTCGCCAGTGAGGGCACGACCCATCCATTTGACACGGCTCGCGGTTGAGGTCTTCGGCGCCAGGCCTTCGGCAGTGGCAAGCTCGGTCATTGATCGAGCCTGACGCGCGGGTCGATGGCTGCATAGAGCAGGTCGACGAGGATGTTGATGAGGAAGATGACGATCGCGACGCAGAAGATGCTCGCCTGCACCAGCGCGAAGTCGCGCTTCAGGATGCCGTCGATCAGGAGCTTGCCGATGCCGGGAAACCCGAACACCACCTCGACCACGCCACCGCCCCCAGCGAACTGCGCAGCAAGATCGCCGGTGACGGTGATGGCCGGGAGGAGCGCGGTGCGGAGCGCATGGACGAATGTGACGCGTCCCTCACGGGCGCCCTTGGCGCGCGCGGTCCGCACGAAGCTTGCATTCAGCGCCTCGATCATCGAACCGCGCACGATCTGCACCAGCGTGCCGAAGGGCCGCGCGAAGAGACAGGCAACCGGAAGCACCCAATAGATCGGCCCGCCAAAGCCCGACGTGGGAAGCAGCCTGAGCGTCACGGCGAACACCAGGATGCCCATCAAGCCCAGCCAGAAGTCCGGCACGCTGGCCGCGGCCTGCGAGACAAGATTGACTACTCGGTCGAGCGCCGCGCCGGGACGGAGCGCGGCGAGGGAACCTGCGATCACCGCGAGGACAAAAGCGATGGCGAGCGCAATAGCACCGAGCGCCAGCGTATTCGGCAACGCTTCCAGCACGACTTCGAGCGCCGGCCGGTTGCGCCAGAGCGAGGTGCCAAAATCGAAGCGCAGCATCTGCGCGCCCCAATCGAGGAACTGGGACCAGACCGGCTGGTCGAGCCCCAGGCGCACGCGCATCGCATCGCGTGCCGCGGCGGAGGCGTCGACCGGCAGGTAAAGGTTCACCGGATCGCCGGTCAGCCGGACGAGGAAGAACACCGCCACCATGAGACCGGCAAGGGCCAGCACGGCATAGCCGGCGCGTCTCAGGAAATAGGCTGGCGACATTGTGGGATCCTGTTGCGGCTCACCCGGCCGCAACCGGGTGAGCCATATGCGACCGCGTTAGCGATAGCGGATGGTCTTGAGCTTGATCTCGTTACCGGCCTGCACGTCTGGGACGTAGTCGACGTTCGGCGCGATGCGGGCACTGGTGACCATGTGGAACAGCGGCACGATGTTGATGTCGTCTACCGCGATATAGGCGAACGCCTGCTGGAACAGCTTCTGGCGCTCCTCCCCGGTCGCCTGCGACGCATCGGCGATCAGCTTGTCGAGCTCGGGTGAGGCGATGGTCGAGGTGTTGCCGTCCGACGTGAAGCGGTTGGGCAGCGTGAACACGGCGTCGCCCTGCGTATTGTCGATCTGCGTCTGGATCATGCTCGGCACCCGGCCGTCCTCGAACGGCTTGATCAGCTTCTCGATCCAGGGATTGGTCTCCATCATCTCGAGCCGGATGTTGAAGCCGGCGTCGATCAGCATTGCCTGGATCGCCTCGAGACTTTCGGACGAATTCGGATAGATGCCGATGCGGCCATAGAGCACGATCTCGGTATCGACCGGCACGCCGGCGGCGCGGGCCTCATCGAGCAGGGCCTTGGCCTTTGCCGGATCGTAGGGCCAGACCGGGATATCCGGGTTGTAGCCGATCACGCTCGGCAGCACGACCTGCATGGCCTTCTGTGCATCCGGATGAAACACCGTGCCGATCAGCCCGTCGCGATCGATGGCAAGGTTCAGTGCCTCGCGCACCCGCTTGTCGTCGAGCGGCGGAATGGCCTGGTCGATACGCAGCAGCGACGTTTCGGCGTTGGGATAGGCCACGTCGTTCTCGGTCGTCGCGTCCTGCGGCGCAATCTCGAAGGCGATCTGCGCCTCCCCCGTATCGACCATCGCAGCGCGCACCGCCGATTCCGACCGCCAGAGGATCGTCACGTTCGGGATGGCCGGCTTGTCGCCCCAGTACCCCTGGTAGGCCGAAAGCACCACCGACTGCCCCTCGTTCCAGGCCGTGAGCTGGTACGGGCCGGTGCCCACCGGAGCGCGAGTCTTGGCATCGTTCGGTGTCGCTGCCGGCGAGCCGATATCGAGCGCCGCCAGCTTGTTGGGCAGGATCGGCTCGACGACGTCTGTCGTGACGCGCAGCGTCAGCGGGTCCACCACTTCGGGCGTGAACACGACATCCTTGAGATCGGCATTGGCCACCTCGCAGCCGAGATCGGCATTCTGCGCCCGGGTCAGGGCCGCAGCGACCGCACTGGCATCGAATGGGGTGCCATCGTGGAAACTCACGCCCGAGCGCAGCTTGAACTCCCAGGTCTTGTCGTCGATCCGCGACCAGCTCTCGGCGAGGCTCGGCAGCACGTTGCCGTTGGCCGGGTCGAGATTGACCAGCGCCTCGGTGATATTGTTCCGCAAGACGCGGGAATTGTTCGAAAGGTCCGTGTCGCACGGATCGAGCGACTTGGGCTCGTCGGTGACGACCACCGTCAGCGCGTCCGATTGCGCGAAGCTGGGACCGGCGAAAACCGAGCCCATCAAGAGCGCGGCGAGCAGCGTGGCGCTCAGGTTGAGCGTCGACTTGTGAAGCATGTCATTCCTCCCTGTACCGACGCGCCCCGATGGACTAGGTTCCAAATGGGACATCGATGTGGCTATGTGACACCACATCTGAAGCGATGTGTCAACTTTGGTTCCAAATAGGGCATTTATGTTTCATGGATGAACTCAAGCATGGCTCTCCAGTCGTCGAGAAGACGGCGCACCTGCTGGGCGCGGTCGCCGAAGCTGGCGACGGCATCTCCTTGAACGAGCTGGTAGAAAAGCTGGGAGCAGCCCGCTCGACGGTCTACCGGATCCTCAACTCGCTGGCCGCGCATGGGCTGGTGGCGCGGGTGAACGGCGGAGCCAACTATCAGCTTGGCCCGCGCTTCATCGAGCTCGCCCGCCGGATTTCGCCGAACGCCGACCGGGTCACGCTGGTCGAGGCGGCACGCCCGATCATGCAGTCGGCGGCGGACCGCATCCACGAATCGCTGAAGCTCTCCGCCCCCGAGGGCGATGAGATGCTGACCATCCTGGCGGCGGCAAGCCCTGCGGAATATGCCCTTTCCGTGCGGGTCGGCAGCCGTTCGCCCAAGCATGTCGGCGCCGCTGGCAAACTCGCGCTCGCCTATGCGAGCAGCGCGGACGTCACCGCCTATTGCGGTCGCGGCCTGGTGGCCCGCACGCCCTACACCATCACCGACCCGGAGGCGCTGGAAGAGGAACTGCGGCGCATCCGCGAAGATGGATTCGCCGAAGACAATCTCGAATCGGGGCTCGGCATCCGCGCCCTCGCGGCCCCGATCTTCGATGCCTCGAGCCGACTTGTCGCCGCCGTCAGCGTGCCGTTCATCGGCGATGCGACCCCCGAGCGAAAGCGTGCGATCCGCAAGGAAGTCATCGAGGTCGCCGATGCCTTGACCCGCCTTCTCGGCGGCACGTCGCCTGAAGTCAAATAAGAAACTTCTGGTTCTATATTGAACTTTCGAACCGCTGTCTGCTAAGTGCCATGTAGCCAAGGAGGATTGCATGACACTATTGAGCGCCGAAACCCAGGCCAAGCTGAAGCGGACGAACTCGGCGACGCTCAGCTCGCTGCTGCTGAAACGCGGCCTGAGGAACACCGCCATCCGCGGCGTGCGGCCGCTTGGCAGTGCGTCGGATCCCATGGTCGGCCCGGCGCTTACGGTGCGCTACATTCCGGCGCGCGAGGACATCGACGGCTCGGAGTACAGCTCGAGCCCGGACAACTTCCAGCGCAAGGCCATCGACACCATCGCCGAGGGCCACGTGCTGGTGCTCGATTGCCGCAACATGCCCGAGATCGCCGGCATCGGCGCCGTTCTCGCGCGTCGCCTAATCTATCGGCAGTGCGCCGGCATCGTGCTGGATGGCGGGGTGCGGGACACTGCCGATATCGCCGCCTTGGGGCTCCCGACCTTCTGCCTGGGCCCTGCGGCGCCGGCAAACCTCGTTGCCCATCACGCCTCCGACATGAACCAGCCGATCGCCTGCGGCGGCGTCGCCGTCTATCCCGACGACATCATGTTCGGAGACAGCGAGGCCGTCATCGTCATCCCGCGCAAATGGGCAGATGAAATCGCCGACGAGGCGCTGGCGATGGACCTGCAGGAAGAGTTCCTGAAATCCGAAATCGAGTCCGGCAAGTCCACCTTCGGCGTCTATCCGCCCAATGCCGAGACTGTCGAACGCTACAAGGTCTGGCTAGCCGCCAACGCTCCGGCTCTCGACAACGCCTAGGATCCAGCGGCCGCGCAGACGAGCGCGGCCTCATTTGCGACTGCTGCGACGTCCTTACTCGGCCCAGTTGCCATACATGATCGGCATCAGCCCGACGAGGGTGCTGAAGCGGTTCCAGGACTTGCGCTCCGGCATGGTCCAGCCGGACTCGGCGACCGCCGAGAGGCGCGGGAACACCAGGCGATCGAAGATGGCCCGGTCGGTCATCGACTCCGACCAGATGCAGGACTGGATACCGAGCAGGTGTTCCAGCCCCTGTTCGGAAAAGCCGGCGCGGGCATCGAACTCGTAGGTTTCCTGCGGCCCGGACCAGCCGGCCCAGCCGGCGCCGGGTTCGGCCCACGACACGCCATTGGCCATGTCCAGATAGTAGCGCTGGCCGGGCGAAACGACGATGTCGTAGCCGCGCTCGGCGAGCGCGGCGTTGATCTCGACGTTGCGCCAGCCAATGACGTAGGCCTTGTCCCGGTCGACCGCATCGCCATGCGCCGCCTCTTCCCAGCCGCCGGTAATCGCGCCCTTCCGCTTGATGATCTCATGCACCCGGCGGATGAAATGGGCCTGGAGGATCGCTGTCGGAGAGCCTTCGATCTCGTCGGCGCCATGATGGTTGCCGAGTTGGTTGAACTGGCTCTCATGCTTCTTGCGCATCTCGGGCCCTGCCAGCTTTTCGAGCAGGTCGAGCGCCAGTGGCGAACCCGACCATGCGGCCAGCGGCACTTCATCGGCCCCAATATGAAAGATGCCGGCGGGGAAGAGGTCGAGTACTTCCTCGACCACGGTTTCGACGAAGCGGTAGACGGGCTCATGCGCCGGGTTGAGGCTGTTGTTGGGGAACCCCTGCACCGACTGGTACTCGCCCTGCTCCGCCGGATCGCGCAGCTCAGGCACCGATTGCAGCGCGGCATAGAAATGGCCCGGCATGTCGATCTCGGGGATGACCGTGATGGCGAGGCTATCGGCCAAGGCCACGATCTGCCGGATCGTTGCCTTGGTGTAGTAGCCACCCGTCGGCTGCGGACCTGAGCCAAGCAGCGGCGGCAGGGCCTTGCCGTGGCCGCGCCAGGCGCCGACCTCGGTGAGGGCCGGATAGGCATCGATCTGGACGCGCCATGCTTCGTCCTCCGACAGGTGCCAGTGGAACCTGTTCATCTTGTTCCAGGCCATGAGTTTCAGCAGCCGGCTGACCTCGGCGCCGGTATAGAACTGACGCGCCACGTCGAGGTGGCAGCCGCGATAGACGAAGCCCGGAGCGTCGGTAATGGCACCGCCGGTCGGGAAGACGAACGTCGTCGGATGCTGGCGGGCGCCGCGGAGGATATGGCCGAGAGTCACGAGGCCATAGAACATGCCCTGCCGCGTGGTCGCCGAAACCGTGGCGCTGTTTTCGGCAAAGCGCACCTCATAGGCCTCGGGGCCCATGCCGGCCGTCTCGACCACGTGCACTGGCATGCCGGCTTCCGAAGCGGGACGGACGATCGCTTCGACCGGGAAGAGATCGTCCACGAGGTCGGCGAACGCCGTGGCAGCGCGGTTGGCAGCTTCACCCTCGGGCTTGAGATCGAAGCCGACCGGAGCGATGCGCGCGCCGGTCGTGGCGACCGACTGCGGCCACGGGATGATGGAGACGTCGACCGCCGCCTTGGCCGGCACCGGGAAGCGCGCCGCGCCCTTCAGCAGCGGAGCGTTGTTGCCCTTGCCCTTGGTGGGCAGCGTCGGCAACGCCACCAGCGTACCGTCGGCAAGCACGACATAGCCGGTATTGGCGCCATCGCTCCAGTGGCGAAGGCCGTATGAAAGGCCGCGAGCGGTGGCGACCCAGGTGGCGCCGGGCGCGAGCACATAGCCATCGGGCGGCGCAATCAGCGTGTGGTTGGAGAGGCGCTTGAGGAGCTTGCCGTTCTCCAGCGTCGCCTGCGGGTCGATACGGGCGGGACCGGAAAAACCGAGCTGGAAATTGCTGACGGGCGTGTCACCCGTATTGGTGAGCTCGATGCCATAGCCGAGCGGCTCGCCGTCCTTGGCCGGCGTCCAGGTGGTGACGAGCGAAAAACTGATGGGCATGGCAAAGATCCAATCTTGGAAAGCGACGCACCGGCCGGTGCGGTGAGGCAATGGAAGGAAAGGCGGCCGCTAGTCTCCAAGCGGCTGGGCGTCGTCCCCGTCGCGGTTGACGACGAGTTGGTGTTTGATCCGACGCATGCTGTCGATGGCCGAAACACCGAGGCGGGTGGCGACCGTCTGTGCCAGAATGTCGACGGTGGCGAGAAAGGCATAGCGGCCGGGAGTGGGCCGCAGGATATCGGTGTTCTCCTCCCGGTCGATCGGCAACAGGATGTCGGCCTGCCCCGCTACAGGCGAGGCCGAGCGGGTGACGACGATGCGCGTCAGCTGGTTGTCGCCCGCCGCCGAGAGCGCCTTCACCAGCGGCAGGTTGTTGCCGCTCAGCGAGAACGCAATGACTACCGTGCCGGCAGGCGCGCCCGCGGCGCGCATCATCTGCGCCTGATGGTCGAGCGACGATGAGACCGCCAGCCCAAGCCGGAACAGGCGGGTTTCCGTTTCGGCTGCAACCATCGACGAAGCGCCGCCCGAACCGAAGGCGAGCACATAGTTCGCCTTCGCGATCGCCACCGACGCCCGCTCGATGGCGTCGAAATCAAGCCGGTCGAAGGTCTGATAGATGGTCGACTGGATGCCGTTGACCACTCCCTGCGCGATCTCTCGGACGTGCTTGGGTCCTGCGTCGGTGGTAAAGTAGCGCTGCCCGACGAACCGGCTCTGGGCGAGGCGGACCCGGAACTCACCGTAGCTGGCGCAACCAAGGCGCCGGCAGAAGCGCGTCACCGTGGGCGGCGAGACCTTGGCCTGCGCCGCCAGGTCGACGATGGATAGGGTCAGCGCCGCATCGACGTCGGCCAGCACGATTTCCGTGAGCGCGCGCTCCGACGGCGTGAAGGTGTGCTTCTCTGTCTGCAACAGGCCAACAAGATCGACCATTGCCCCTCCCCGGCGCCCAGCTCGGGGGCGCGTCGTGGTGCTAATAGACGGCATTGCCCGCCGCGTCGAACAGATGCGCGGCATCGAGCGAGAAGCTGGCCTCCACCGCCACGCCCTCGGCAACCCGCGGGTCACCTTCGAACAGCGCAATGAAACTCTCGCCGGCAGGTAGCGTGGCATACAGCACGGTGTGGATGCCCAGGTGCTCGATGATCCGCGGCACGAGGTTGAGGGTGAAATCCTTCTTGCCCAGCGAGAAGTGCTCGGGGCGCACGCCGATCGTCACCGCCTCGCCAACCAGGTGCGTCGCCTGGCGCGGCAGCACCAGCGTACCCAGAGCGCCCAGATCCACGGTGACCTGGCTGCCGTCGGCGGCGGTACAGCGGCCGGCGATGAAGTTCATCTTCGGGCTACCGATGAAGCCGGCGACGAACATGTTGTCGGGCTTGTGATAGAGCTCCAGCGGCGAGCCCACCTGCTCGATCTCGCCGGCACTGAGCACCACGATCTTGTCGGCCATGGTCATGGCCTCGACCTGGTCGTGGGTGACGTAGATCATGGTCGAGCCGAGCCGCTTGTGCAGTTCCATCAACTCGATGCGCATCTCGGAGCGGAGCGCGGCATCGAGGTTGCTGAGCGGCTCGTCGAACAGAAATATCTTGGGTTCGCGCACGATAGCGCGGCCGATGGCGACGCGCTGGCGCTGGCCGCCGGACAGCGTTCCGGGCCGCTGCTGCAGCCGACTTTCGAGCTGCAGCACCTTGGCGGCCTTCTCGACGCGGGTCGTAACCTCGCTGTTGGGCAGTTTCTCGACGCGCAGCGGAAAAGCGATGTTCTCGAACACCGACATGTGCGGGTAGAGCGCGTAGGATTGGAACACCATGGCAATGCCGCGCTTGACCGGCGGCAGGTCCTTCACCGGCTTGCCACCGATGACGATCTCACCCTCGGTGACGTCCTCGAGCCCGGCGATCATCCGCAACAGGGTGGACTTGCCGCAGCCGGACGGGCCGACAAAGACGACGAACTCGCCTTCGGTCACCTCGAGGTCGATGCCCTTGATGATCTCGATTTCGGCGAAGGATTTCTTGAGGCGCGAGAGCGTCAGCTGGCTCATGCAGGTCTCCAACGGGCCCGCTAGGCGGGACGGATGGGCCGGCCGCCGCGCAAGGCGGCGACCGGCGGAGGCAACGTTACTTGTATTGCTCGAGGTCGGCGGCGGCCTTGGTCAGCGCCGCCTGCGGCTCGGCTGCACCGGTCACGACGGACTGCACCATCTCGATCATAGTGTTCTGCAGGCCGATATAGTCGGTGAACAGCGGCTCGGGACCACCGAACGCGATGCCGTCGAGGAACGGCTTCCAGTACGGCGTCTTGGCCACGAGTTCGCTGGTCTGCGGCTCGAGCGGACGGAGCGGGGTCAGGCCCTGCGCCATCTCGGCGGCCCACTGGCGCTCACCGGTGGTGATGTACTTAGCGAGGCTGATCGCCTGATCCTCGACGCCGGTGCCCTTGAACACCGCCAGCGAGTCCGTGATCAGCAGCGTACCCGGGCCCTTGGCATCGGGGCCAACCGGCAGCGGAGCGACGCCCCAGTTCATCTTGGCTTCGTCAGCGCGCAGCGCCGCGCCGACGCCACCCTGGATCATGCCCAGCTTGCCGTCGAGCCAGATCGAGCGAACTTCGTTCTGCTCATAGGCGGTCGGGCCCTCTTCCGCGTAAGGAACGATGTCCTTGAGCGCGGTCAGTGCGGCGAGGTTCTGCGGGCTGTCGAGGGTGATGTTGCCGTCGGCGTCGATCACCGAACCGTTGTTGGTGTAAACCCAGTGCAGGAACTGGTGCATGGTGTTGTCGAAGGTCTTGGCGACGACACCGAAGCCTGCCGCGTCGGTCTTGTCGGCGATCTGCTTGGCGAAGGCGATCTCTTCGGCCCAGGTCTTGGGCGGAACCTCGGGGTCAAGCCCGGCGGCCTTGAACAGGTCCTTGTTCCAGAACAGCGCCTTGGTCGAGAAAGCGACCGGAACGCCCCACTGGGTGCCTTCGAAGGTCACGGTCTCGGGCACGAAGTTGTAGTAGGAGGCCTTCTCCTCGTCCGTCATCGGGATGGGGACGATCAGGTCGTTCTGCGCGAACTGCTTGAGCGTACGCGAGCCGACATAGGCAAGCCCGACCGGGGTGCCGGCGGCGGCGAGCGTCGTCACTTTGTCCTGGCACTGGCCCCAGCCCACGACCTCGGGGACGACCTTGAAGCCCGGATTGTCGGCTTCCCACGCGGCGAAGTAATCCGCGTAGCCGGCCGTCAGTTCGTCGCCGCAGTTGATGAAGGTGATTTCCTTGACGTCCTGCGCGATGGCAGGAGCGGCACCGGCGAGCGCCAGAAGTGACACGGCCAGCAGTGATGTCGTTCTACTCACGTTAGTCTCCCTTGTTGCTAGCGCGTCCCCCAGGAACGCGTGCTTACCCCCGGCCGGGATCGACACCCCGGCCTTACTGCTTGATCGCCCCGGCGGTGAGGCCGGCGACGAGGTAGCGCTGCAGGAACACGATGATGATCATGACCGGCAGGATTCCGACGAAACTGGCTGCCATCAGCTCGTTCCAAACCACTTCCTGCTTGCCGAAAAAGGCGAAGAGGCCGATCGGCAGGGGCATGTATTCGGTCTTGGAGTTGAAGGTCAGCGCGAAGATGAACTGCTGCGCATAGGCACCGATGAACGTCATGATGGCGACGACCACGACGCCCGGCATGGCAAGCGGCAGGATGACGCGGCGCATGGTGTAGAGCCGCGAGGCCCCGTCCACCCAGGCCGCCTCGTCCAGCTCGCGCGGGATGCGCATCAGGTAGGTGCGGAGCAGCCAGATGGACGATGGAATGAGGAAGGCCGCGCCGGGGATGATCTGGGCCCAGTAGGTGTTGAGCAGGCCCACCGTGCGCATCAGGCGAAACAGCGGGATCAGCAGCACCGCGCCCGAGAACATGTTGACCGCCAGGAACGCCGCGAGCAGCACGCCGCTGGCCGGGAAGTTGAAGCGGGCAAAGGCATAGGCCGCCGGCACCGCGACTGTCACCACGATCGCCGTCTCGATGGTCGAGATCAGCAGCGAATTGAAGATGTAGCGGCCCAGGCTCGGCACGCTCGTCCACATGTTGATGTAGGCGTCGAACGAACCGTTCTTGGGGATGAAGCTGTAGGGCGTCGAGAACAGCTGGGCGAGCGGCTTCAGCGAGACGAGGAAGCCCTCGACGAACGGCGCCAGGACAAACGCGAGGAACACCGCGATGCCGGCATAGAGCGCCACCATTTCATACCAGCGATAGCGGTCGATCATCGGCTTGCCGGTCACGACACGGGCGCGGCGGGTCCTGGCGGCGGGCGCAGCAGGAGCTGCGATGACTCCGGTCGACGCGGCAGTGCGGGCGAGATGGCTCATTTCAGCGCTCCCTGGGACAGGCGCCGCACAGCGCGGAAATAGACGAGGCAGAAGATCGACACGAAGATGCAGATCATCACCGCCCGCGCCGCGCCCTCGCCGTACTTGGATGAGCGGATACCGGTCTGGAACGTGTCGATGATCATGGTGGTGGTCGACCCCGACGGGCCGCCCTGGGTCAAAATCCAGATGATGTCGAACGAGTTGAAGGTCGCGATCAGCGACAGCAGCGACATGGTGAGCATCGCCGGCAGGATCAGCGGCAGCGTAATGCGGCGGAACCGGTAGAAGCGCCCTGCCCCATCGGCCCACGCGGCCTCGTAGAGGTCCTTGGGCACCGACTGAATGGCGGCGAGCAGGTAGATCGTGACGATCGGCACCCCGATCCAGACGTCGGTGACGATGGTCGACCAGAAGGCGGGCGTCGGATAGCCGAGGAAGGCGAAGGGGCCGTCGAGGATGCCGAAGTTCTGCAACAGGCCCGAGATCATCCCGAACTGGCCATTGTACATCCAGCCCCACATGTAGATGCCGATGGCCATCGGCACGACCCATGGCGGCATGGTCAGGATGCGGAAGATAGTTTGGCCGGGGATCGCGGCGTTGAGCAACACCGCGCCGCAGGTGCCGATGATCATCTTCAGCCCCACCGAGCAGAGCGTCCAGAAGATCGTCCGGATGATGATCTCGGTGAACTTCGAGTTGGCGAAGATCTTCTGGTAGTTCGCCCACCCGACCCAATCCAGCTTCGGCCGCAGCGCCGCATTGGTGAACGACAGGATGATCGTGTCGACCAGCGGATAGGCGACGATAAAGAGGATATAGGCGACTGCGGGTGCCAGAAGGGCGAGGGCGAAGAGGACGGCAGTTCGGTTTGCGGTCATCGCCCTTGCCTCCTAGCTCACTCGGCCCGCGAGCGCGGCATCGAAACGCTGCCAGATCGGGTTCATGTCGATCACCGATCGGGTTCGGCGTGCCTCATCCATCGTGAGCGCCAGCAGCCCCGCCTCCAGCGCGTCGACCACCGAGACCGGCAGCGGGGTGCCCTCGAGTATGTGCGTCGTGATGTCGGTCGCCATCTGCTCGTCGGCGCCGTAATGCACCGACAGGTCAGTCCCGGTGTACGTCTTGTCGACCAGCTTGCTGGACGTCCGCGAGTCGTGGACCTTGAAGAAGTTGCGCACGAAATCGCCCTCGGCCATGCCCTTGGCGCCCATCACCGCAAAGCGGCGGAAGTCGTCGGGAACGCTGAGATTTGTGTGGAAGGCGAGCGACGAGCCGTTCTCGTATTCTACGATGGCGGTCTGGAAATCGATGATATCGCCGTCGCTGTCGAACACCTTGTCGGTGCCCATCCAGCCGCTCGGCTTGCGATAGTAGACCTCGAGGTCGTTGATCCCCGTTGCCTGCGGTGCGTTCTTCGGGATGAACGTCTTGCGCCCGCCGAAGCTCGAGACATAGCGCGGACGGCAGCCCATCACGCCATTGTAGAGATCGAGGTCGTGGCAGCATTTCTCGAGCATGAAGCTACCCGAATAGTGCTCGTAGCGGCGCCAGTCGCGCATGAAGAAGGCGCCGTGATAGGGCGGAATGTGCTCCGACGCCTCGATCGAGACGATATCGCCCAGAAGCCCATCGGCCTGCGCCTTGCGCAGATCGACATAGAGTGGCGCATAGCGCAGCACCAGCCCGACCATCACCTGGTCCTTGTCATGGGCGGCAATCAGGCGCGCCAGCGCCAGGGTATCGTCGACAGTCGCCACGACCGGCTTCTCGGTGAAGATCTTCAGCCCGCGCTCGAGCCCGATGCGGATATGGTCGAGATGCATGTGGTTGGGCGATCCGACCATCAGCAGGTCGAGCGTCTCGCCCTCCAGCATCTCTTCGAGCGAGGCGTACGACTTGCCGACCGGAACGCCGTGCTCCTCGGTGTAGGGCAGCCCTGCCGGCTGGGGGTCGACATAGCCGACCACGGAAAAATCGGGATGCTGCGCGGAGAACACCCGCGCCAGGTATGCCAGCCGATAGCCCAGGCCAACAATTCCAACCCTCATTACCCGCCCCTGCCCCCAGGTTGGCCGCTCAACGTTGAACGGCTGTAAACTATTTACATCGTGACCAGATCAGCGGCCACATGTCAACACGGTGACGTAGCGATTTCAATACCAATCTAGACCGCGCACATATTCCATGATTCGCTGCAATTTGCTCGATTTCGGCCTATTTTGCCTTGGAATTGGGCAGAACGTTTGTTCCATGCTACCTGCGGTACGTACCCGGTCCTGGGGAATTGGTATCCAGTTGGACTTGCCTATTGACAGACGTCAAGCAAGTCGCCGATGAAAATCAATGACATCCGGCAGATCACCCGGATGACCTCCGGGAGCGTCTGAGCCCAATGGCACGCCTAACCCCACAGCGCCTGACCATGCTCGTGTTCTTCCTGCAGCCGATTGCCTTCGGCAGTTGGCTGCCGCGCATACCCGATGTGCAGCAGGCGCTGGGCCTCGGCCCCGCCGGCCTTGCAATGGTGCTGCTTGGGCTGCCGGCCGGCACTCTGCTGACCCTGCCGTTTGCCGGCCCGCTGGTCGGCCGCATCGGGGCCAGGGCTGCGATCATGTTCGGCTTTGCGCTCTACGCCATTGCCGTGAGCCTGCCCGGATTTGCGCCGAACCCCGTGCTGCTGTTTGTCACGCTGATGCTCTGCGGCTCGACCATCTCGTTCGTCGAACTCGGGCTCAATGTCGAAGCCGATAAGGTCGAGAAGGCGACGGGCCGCCTGATCATGAGCAAGGCGCACGGCTTCTGGTCGCTCGGCATCATGACCGGCAGCGTCATCGGCTCCGCGCTTGCCGCCGCGGGTATCGAGGCGCGCTGGGCCATCCTGTCGGTCGCCGTCGCAACGTTCGTGGTCGGTCCGCTGGCCGGCCGGCTCGTGCCAGATTTCGGCCCCGATGCGACCGCCACCCCATCAGCCCCCGGCACGCGACGGCTCACCGGGTCCCGCCTGCCGGGCTGGGCCTTGCTCGGCGTGTGTTTCTTCGTCTTCGGCGTGACCATGACCGAGGGCGCCATGGCCGACTGGTCCGCCGTGTTCTTGCGCGAAGTGCTGGGTGTCGGCGGCGAGGCCGGTATCGGCTACTCGGTCTTCGCCCTCTTCGTCGCGACCGGCCGGTTCGGTGGCGACTGGGCGAAGTCGAGGCTTGGCGCCGCAACCCTGGCCCGCGGCAGCGTGGTTCTCGCCTTGCTCGGGATCGTCATCCTCACCCTCGCGCCCGGCCTGCCGGTCGCCCTTCTCGGCTTCGCCGTCGTCGGCCTCGGCGCCTCCGTAGCGTTCCCCTTGGCGGTGACCGCCGCCGCGGACCTCGACCCCGCCCGCTCATCCACCAACGTGGCGACGCTCTCCTTCATCGCGCTGCTCGGCTTCCTTGTCGGTCCGCCGCTGATCGGCTTCATCGGCCAGCATGTCGACCTGCGCGTCGGCATCGCCGCGCTGTTGCCGATCCTCGCAGTGAGCCTCGTGCTCTCCGGACGCCTCAGCCGCACCACCACCGCGCCCACGGCCATCGCACAGGGAGAGGCCTGATGCGCATCGTCGTTGGAGGGATCCACACCGAGTGCAGCACCTACAACCCGGTGCTCGTCCATGAGGCGGAGTTCCGCATCCTCCGAGGACAGGCCCTCACCGACGATGCATACTTCGCCTTCCTCAAGGACTATGACGCCGACTTTGTCCCAACGCTCCACGCCCGGGCCATCGCCGGCGGCCCGGTCGAGCGACAGACCTACGAAGCGTTCAAGGCGGAAATCCTCGCCGGCATCGCCGCGGCCGGCGCCCTCGACGGCGTCTATCTCGCCATGCATGGCGCGATGTTCGTCGAGGGCATGGAGGACGCCGAGGGCGACTTCATCACCGCCGTTCGCGCGCTGGTTGGCCCCGATGTCCCGATCGCCGCGAGCTACGATCTCCACGGCAACGTCAGCCAGCGCATCATCGACGCACTCGACATCTTCTCCACCTACCGCACGGCGCCGCACATCGACGTCGAGGAGACAATGCGCCGTGCAGTTGCCATGCTGGTGCGCAGCCTCACCACCGGCGAAAGACCCTTCATCGTCTGGGCCCCCGTGCCCGTCGTCCTCCCGGGCGAGCGGACCAGCACCGAGGACGAGCCCGCGAGAAGCCTCTACGCCGGGCTCCCCGCCATCGAAGCCGAGGCCGGCATCTGGGACGCTTCGCTGATGGTCGGCTACGTCTGGGCCGACGAACCGCGCGCCACCGCAGCTGCGATCATGACCGGCACCGACCTGCCGGCGCTTCGCCGGGCCGCCGAGGCGCTCGCGGGCGAGTACTGGAACGCGCGCGAAAAGTTCGTCTTCGGAACCCGCACCGGCACCATCCAGGAATGCGTCACCCTCGCCATCGCGTCGGAGACCAGTCCGGCGATGATCGCAGAATCGGGCGACAACCCGACCGGCGGTGGCGTCGGCGATCGGGCCGACGTGCTCGCCGAATTGCTGCACCAGGGCGCCCAAGGCGCCATCTTCGCCGGCATCGCCGACCGGATGGCTACCGAACTCGCCTATGCGGCGGGCGTCGGCTCCCACCTGTCGCTCAGCATTGGAGGCAGCCTCGACCCCGCCAGCCACCCGGTACAGCTGCAAGCCGACGTGATCTTCCTGCTCGACGCGCGCGAGCCGCGCTTGCGCGAGGCCGTACTCCGCATCGACGGCGTCGATCTGGTAGTCACCGCTCGGCGCCGTCCGTTCCACAACATCGCCGACTTCACCCGTCTCGGGCTCGATCCCCGCGCGGCGAAGATCGTCGTGGTCAAGTCGGGCTATCTCTCGCCGGAACTGGCGCCCATCGCCAATCCAAGCCTGATGGCCCTGTCGCCGGGTGTCGTCGACCAGTTCGTCGAGCGCCTGCCGCGGCTGCGCAAGGCCCGCAAGACCTACCCATTCGATACCAATTTCGACTGGTCGCCGCTGGCGGTTCCATCGGCAAGAAAAGGAAGCGTTTGATGGCTGTGCTGGTCGAGATCGCGGTCGAAGGGGCCGATGGGCTGGTTGCGGCGCAGAACGGCGGCGCCGACCGGGTTGAACTCTGTGCCAGCCTCATCGAAGGCGGGCTAACGCCCAGCATGGGCATGGTTCGGGCCGCCCAGCAGGTGGCGACGATCCCGTTTTTCGTGATGGTCCGGCCGCGCGGCGGGGACTTTCTCTATTCGGAGATCGAGTTCGAGGCGATCCTCGCCGACATAGCCGAACTGAAGCAAATGGGCGTCGCCGGCGTCGTCATCGGCTTCCTCACCGCCGAGGGCACCATCGACGAGGTCCGCACCCGTAAGGCGGTCGAACTGGCGCGACCGATGCAGGTCACCCACCACCGTGCTTTCGACATGACGCGCGATTGCGAGGAAGCGATCGAAGCCCTAGTGCGTTGCGGGGTCGACAGGGTTCTCACCAGCGGCCAGCACAAGTCCGCGCTCGACGGCATCGTAACCCTGGCCCGCACAGTGAAGGCAGCACGTGGCCGCATCCTCGTGATGGCCTGCGGCGGGCTGAACCGCACCAACATCGCCGAGGTTCACCAGCGGACCCGCGCCGATGAGTTGCACTTCGCGGCTCCACGGGTGGTCGACAGCTCCATGCGCTTCCGCAATCCGGGCGTCAGCATGGGACGCTCGGCCACCGATCGCGAGTTCACGCTCACGGTGACCGACGAAGCATCGGTGTCGGCGACGATCACCTCGTTGCGCCAGCACCACGCCTTGTCCGATCCGGCCGCACCCTAACGCTCAATTGCTGCAGTGTTGACGCAGGTCCCCGGCTCGCGACCGGTCTCACCGGCCGGTGAGAGACGGCGAAGCCATCCGCATCGGGCAAATCGAGAGAAAGCACAGCGCCATGTCGTGACACGACCGGATCGGGCCTGCTATGCTATTCAGACAAGCGCGGCTGTTATCGTCGACCGAGGTCTTAGCCAGGATCTGACAAGCCGTGCTGAATTCATTGGATCGTCAGGACTTTTTTGCCGGGCGCGTTCGCCGCGCAGCGGCCGGCCTTGGGCTCGCCCTTGCCTTGTCGTTGCTGGCCAGCCCCACCTTCGCAGCGGCCGCCTGGATCACTGCCAAGGTCACCGGCACGGTGATCCTGTTCCAGCAGGGGCAATGGGCAGAGCTGCCGGTTGGCTCCGATGTCCTGGCCGATACGCCAGTACGCACCTTGCAGAGCGGACGGGTCGAACTGACCAGCGAGGAGGTCACGCTCAGCCTCGGGCCAGACACCGCCGTACAGATCGAGCAGTCCACAGGCCACCTGACGAGGGTCACTCAGTTCGCCGGCACGGTTGCTGTCGATGCCCGGCTCGGGCCTGGTGAGACGATGCTGCTGCAAACCGCCAGCATGACGATAGAAATGGGACCGGGACAGTCGCGCCTGACGGTCTTCGGAGATGAGGGAGAAGTTGTGGTCACCATCGGCGTTGCGATCGTCTCGGACAACGCCACCGGCGCCAGGCAGACCGTGGCGGCGGGCGATGAGGTAACGCTCACCGAGGTCGTCGGTAAGCCGGCGGGCAACAGCGCAAACAGCCACGCCGGCGGCAACGGAGGTGGAAATGCCGGTGGCAACGCGAACGGAGGCGGAAATGCCGGTGGCGGAAACAGCAATGGCGGCGGCAATGGTGGTGGTAACGGCGGTGGCAACGGGGGAGACAATGGCGGTGGCAACGAAAACGAAAACGGAAACGGCAAGAACAAATGACGGTTGACGCCCCTCAGGCACCGACCTCGTCTCCGATGCGGATCGCCTTCGTTGACGATCACCCCACTCTGCTCACGGGCATCGCGGCCCTGTTTTCGGCAGATGGCGGCTTCTCCGTTGTGGGTACGGAGTCGTCTGCCGACGGTGCCGTCGAGGTCGCGCGGCTGATGCAGCCTGATCTCATGACCCTCGATCTGAGCATGCCGGGCGACGTCTATGCGGCGATCCGCACGATCGGCGAACTGTCACCAGCGACCAAGATGATCATCTTCACCGCCTACGCGGACGTCGATCTGGCGCTTCAGGCGCTCGACGCCGGGGCTCATGCATTTGTGCTCAAGGGCCGTCCGTCGGAGGATCTGTTCGCGGCTATTGAAACAGTGACCAAGGGGGGATTGTTCGTATCGCCCGACTTCTCGCCCAAGCTGATTGCTGGATTTCGCAATCGCACCCGGCGCGAGGACGAGCGCTCCGCTGCCAAGCTCAGCCCGCGGGAGCAGCAACTGGTGCAGTGCCTGCTGGAGGCCAAGAGCAACAAGGAAATCGCCCGGACGCTCAACCTGACCGAGAAGACGGTCAAACACTATATGACCAACCTGATGTACAAGCTGAAGGTGAAGAGCCGCCTCGAAGTCGTCCTGGCCGTGCAGCGACTGCGGGCGCCCTATGAACTGGAAATGCCGCTCCAGAACGACGACGCCTGAGGCTTGCCCGCGTCGATCGGTATCCTGGCGTCGATCCGGGCGTGCTCCCCTTCGAAATCCGCCGCGAGACTCCCGCCCTGGGACTCGACGCGAAACCGCATCGCCCGAAGCCCCAGTTGGTCGACCGAAGAGGCAGCAGGATCCTTCCCCGAGGATCGATTGGTCACCTCGATGCGCAACCAGCCATTGGACGAACTGACGCGAACCTGCTGGTCCACACCGCCACCATGGCGGTACGCGTTGTTGAGCGCCTGCTGTATGACGCGATAGGCGCATACCTTGGCTGTGATCGACGCCGTGATATCGGGAACATCGACGCTAGTGACAACCGCAGTGCCGGTCAGGTCTTCGTGACGCTTCGCGGCGAGGGCAATGGTTTCCGCCACGCCCAGCTTCGCCAACTCGGGCAACACCAGCCCCGCCGATATACCGCGGAGTTCCTCCAGCGCCTCCCGCGCCAACTCGGCAGCGGCCCCCGTAAGAGCACTCGGATCAGCTCGTGTCAGCCGCAGGATCAGCAGCGTCAGAAGCTGCACCGGTCCGTCGTGGATATCGGACCCGACCTGCGCAAGCACATGTTCGTTGGCGAGGCTCGCCTCCACGCGAAGCCTCTCGGAGGCGGCCTGCAGGACCATGTTCTCGTCCAGCAGGCTCCGTGTCTGCCTGAGGTTGGCCGCCAGCCGCTGGCGTTGCTGGGTGATGATGTCGCCGGTGACCTGCACGAGGAGCGCTAGTGTTCCCACCGCAACGAAACCAATCGACGCGACAATGATCCAGACGTCCGACCGCGCCTGCGCCTGCAGTTCTCGAACGGCTCGCGCGCTGAAGTAGAGCTCGGCGACGCCGAACACCTCAGCCGTCTCGTCCCGCCGCAACGGGGTATAGATCTTCAGCACCGGCAGGGTCGAACGGGGGAGCGCACCCAGCGACTGCAGCGGCACGTCAATCACCCGCACAGTCAGCACCCCAAGCGCGGCCGCTGCCAAATCCTGTGTCGAGGGGACGTCATCAAGGTCGCCCAATGACTCGAAAAGGATCTCCCCTGCCGGGTTGCGCACCCGGATCTGTATCAGCCGCGTAGCATCGGCGCTGTTGCCCACGGCAAACGCGGCCTCGAGTGCAGTACGGCGGTCTGGCGCCTGGGTAACTCCGTCAAGACTGCGAGAAATCAGCGCTTCGATGCTCGCGGCAGCCGTGCCGCCGATTCCCTTGGTGATGCTCTCGCTGACATAGTTGCTGGTCCAATTCCCCAGGATCAGCATCGCGGCCACCACGACGCACAGCGCGATGAGAAAGAAACGCTGGGACAGCGAAATGCGACGGCCCAGGCGTGAAAGGTGAGCGCGAATACTCTGGGGCATCGATGCCGCTAAGGGTGCCTCGCCATTGGCCGGGTCGCCCGTCATCGCGGTCAGCGCTTGATGATCATCATGGTCGCAGGCACACCCGGATAGCGCTGGATCGCAGGACCGGCGATGGGCTCCTCGGGATCAACCGAAACGTGCGCAACATAGCGGGGCACCTGCCTGCGATCGTGCCACGTATGATCGACGTGATCGGCTGCTTGCACAAGGTGAAATGCGCTCAGTTCGCGTCCCTGGTGTCGGCGATGTCGCAGCCCGTGGATGGTCAGGCGACGACCCACGTGAACCTGACACGATCCCCTCCGTCCGATCGCGGCCCGGGACTGTCGGCTCTGACCTCTCCACTCTCGGTGAGGCGCAGGAAGCGATTGGTCACCAGCGACATCAGGATGAGTTCGCCTGTCGGCGTCTCCATCCATTGGAAAGTCTCGGCAAGTCCCGCCCGACCGTCAGCGAGACGGACGCTGCCCTCGGCATCGACGCTCAGGTGGCCGCCGCCGTGGCCCAGCGCGGCACGACCGAGGCCCAGGTCGACCACGACCAGCGGGCTTGGAGCGCCCATACGAACCGCACCGGCCTCGATTGCGATCCCCCGGTCGGAGCCGTGGCCCGTAACGATGATCGTCTCGCCGAACGGGATTGGCCGCATCAATCCTCTCGGGTGCGGTTCGTCGATTTCGATGCTGTCGAAATCGGCATAACCGCCGGGCCGCTCGGCGTTGTAGGCAAAGAGCGCGTAGCGGATGCCCTGGAAGGTCTTGAGCTGGAACACCATCACTACCGGCTCGCCCAGCGCCTCGAACCGCACCCCATCCCGCGACCAGCTGAGCCGCGCCGTCTCAGTCAGGAAATCGCACTCGGCGCGTAGCCAGACTATCGGCCCGTCGGTCGCCGCTACGATCGTCCCGCCCGTCTGTTGATCGAACATCCCGATCCGCCAGCCTTCGTCACTGCGCCTGAGCCCGACCCAGCGATACGGCAGGCCGAGCAGCGCCAACCCCGCCACGTCCCCCTGCTCCAGACCGCTGCCATCGAGCTTGGTGGTCGCTACGGAAATCGGTCCGACAGCCCGCTGCGTCAGCGAATTGCGCGCGTCCCAGAGCGAACTGGCCGCCAGCGTGTGGAGCCGCAGGTGACCGGGCCTCTCGGCCAGCGACCATTTCTCCGCCACCGGAACATGGTTCCACTGCCAGATCGGCTGCAACGCCGGACCATCGAAATCGTCGCTGCGCTCGAACAGCGCTTTCGGTTGCTGCGGGCGGCGGGTCTTCGGCTTTACCGAGGTGCGCGGCGTCCGGCCGAGATTGCCGGGCAGCCCGAAATACGGCCAGCCGTCGCGCCAGGTCACCGGCGACAGGCAGGTCAGGCGGCCCAGCGAGTTGTAGTCCATCATCGACCAACCCCACCACTCGCCCGCAGCGGTGTCGACAATGCCGCCCTGATGCAGCGACATACGCCCTTCCGACGCGGGGTTGGGCGGGATCAGCTCGAATGGCGGTGTGGCGGTGAACGGCAGGCCGCCACCGCGCAGCCGATAGCCTTCGACAAGCCCGAAATCCTCGTGCTCGCTGAGCGATGGGTTGATCTCCCACGGCCCGAAGACATGGTCGGCGCGGGCTCCAGGCATCCGCATGCTGCCGCTGAACCAGGCGCTGGTGAGGAAGTACCTGCCGTCGATTTTGTAGAAATGCACCCCCTCGCCCATGTCGGAGTCGGCGCCGGTGATCTCGGTCTCGGTGCCGGGGACCAGGTCGGTCAGGTCCGGCGTCAGTTGCGCCAGCCGCAGGTTGCGGTAGCCCCAGACGACATAGGCTCGTCCATGGCCGTCGAACAGCACCGAGAGATCGTGCAGCGACTGCTGCATCTCCCGCCGCGTCCACGGGCCAGCCGGATCGGTGGCGGTGAATATCTGGGTGCGGCGCTTGTTGACGTTCGAGAAGATGTAGAACGTGCCGTCGTGATAACGAAAGCACGGCGCCCAGATGCCCTGACCGTAGATCTCCCCACCCTCGAGCCGGAATTCAGGCCCAAGCTCGAGCGTGTCGAAGACGTAAGTCACCAGCTCCCAGTTGACGAGGTCCGCCGATTTGAGGATCGGCAGTCCCGGCATGGCGTGCATGGTGGTGCCGGTCATGTAGAAATCCTCGCCGACCCGGATGATGTCCGGATCCGAGAACTCCTCGTAGAACAGCGGGTTGGTGAACGTGCCGTCGCCGTTGTCGGCGGTCCAGGTCCTGCCTGACACAGTCAAATCCCTGCTGGTAGTGGCGGCGCGCTACGCCCCATCGTAGACCCGCACCAGCCGCCCGTCAGGCCGGCTCTGGAGGTGCCCAGGCTTGCTCACCAGCGTGTTGGCGAGCTTCACCATGCCCGGATCGGTCGCGAGCTTGCCGGCGCCGGCATCCTCGGTCGAGAGCACCGATGCCTTGAGCAGCCGCGAATACGGATGCTCCGGATTGTCCAGCACAGTCCGCGCATCGCCCATTTCCACGATCCGTCCCCGCTGCATGATGATCAGCCGGTTGGAGATGTAGTAGGCGGTTGCGAGGTCGTGGGTGATGTAGATGACCGAGACGCCGAAATCGTCGCGCAGCGCCTTGAGCAGGTTGACGATGCTCATGCGAAGGCTGGCGTCCACCATCGACACCGGCTCGTCCGCCACCAGCAGCGGCGGATTTGGGATCAGCGCCCGGGCGATAGCGGCGCGCTGCAACTGGCCCCCGCTCATCTCGTGCGGGAAGCGGCCTTTCACCTCGGCAAGGCTGAGCCCCACCTTCTGCAAGGCCTCGTCCATGGCCCGGTCGAGCCCAGCGCGGTCACTGAGTTTCAGGAAGCGCCGCGCGGTCGACTCGAGGTAGCGGTCGATCCGCTTCAGCGGATTGAACGCCTCGAACGGGTTCTGGAACACCGGCTGCACATTGGCCATGAATTCCAGCCGCTCGCGCCTGCCAACCCGGTGGCTCACCGTCTTGCCCCGAAAGCTGATCTCGCCGGTTGACGGCAGTTCCAGCCCGAGGATCATGCGCGCGAGCGTCGTCTTGCCGGAGCCGCTCTCGCCGATGATGGTGAAGATCTCCGGCTTTTCGGCGCTCAGCGACAGGCTCGCATCCTCGACGGCGCGGACGACCTTGCGCGACAGCAGCCCACCCATGGTGAACTGCTTGCTGACATTGCTGACTTCGAGCAGCGTGCTCATGCCATCACCTCGTGCGCGACGTGCGGTTTGACCAGCGGCTCCACGTCGGCCGAGCGCCAGCAGGCCGTCCGGTGATCGGGCCCCACCGTCTCGAGCGGCGGCACCTCGGTCTTGCAGATGTCGATGGCCAGCGGGCAGCGCGGGTGGAAACGGCAGCCCTTCGGCGGGTCGGCGAGGTTGGGCGGCCGCCCCTCCAGCGCCGGGCGCTGCGTGGTGTCGCCGATGCGCGGCAGGCTCGCCACCAGGTGCGCCGTATAGGGGTGCTTGGGGGCAAAGAACATCTGCCGCGTCGGGCCTTCCTCGACGAGGCGGCCGGCATAGATGATGCCGACGCGGTCGGCCATGTTGGCGTGGACGCTCATGTCGTGGGTGACGAACACCACCGAGGAGCCCATCTCCTTCTGGATGTCGCGGATGAGGCTCAGCACCTCCTTTTGCACCACCACGTCGAGCGCCGTGGTCGGCTCGTCGGCGATGATGAACTCGGGATGGCACACCGTCGCAAGCCCGATGGTGACGCGCTGCCGCATGCCGCCCGATAGCTCGTGCGGATAGGCATTGAGCACGTCAGCCGGCAGCTTCAGCCGTTCGAGATGACCGATGACGCGCTGGCGGAACGGCTCGCCGGTCAGCCCCAGCGGCCGGCTGGCGAAATCGTGGAAGGTCTTGCCGATGCGGCGCACCGGGTTCAGCACGCTCATCGAGCCCTGCATGATGTAGCTCAGGTGGCTCCACCGTATCGCCTCGATGTCGGCATCGGTGGCGGTCGCGATGTCCACCGGCTTGCCCTTGAAGTCGTATTTGACCGAGCCGGAGACGATCCGCATCGGCGGCCGGATCGCCGCCGCGAGCACCTTGATGAAGCTGGTCTTGCCCGACGAGCTCTCGCCGGCGATGCCGTAGACCTCGTTCTTCTTGACCGTCATGGTGATGTCGTCGACGGCCCGCACTTCGCGCTGCACGCCGAAATAGTTCATTTGGTAGTAGGCCTTGAGGCCGTCGACCTTGAGAATATCCTCTGCCATGGCCTTAGGCTCCCATGCGGCGCAGGCGGCTGCGCGGGTCTATGTATTCGTTCATCGAGACGGCCAGCAGGAACAGGCCGAGGAAGGTCATGACGATCAGGACGACCGGGATGACGATCCACCACCAGACACCCACCACCATCGCCGAGTGGCTGTTGGCCCAGTAGAGCACCGTGCCGATGGTGGGGTTGTTGATGTTGGTAAAGCCGAGCACGGCGAGCGTCACCTCGAGGCCGATCGACCACAGCATGTTGTTCATGAAGGTCGAAAAGACGATCGGCATCACATAGGGCAGATGCTCTTCGAGCAGGATCTTCGGCGTGCTCATCCCCGCGAATACCGCGTGGCGGGTGAACTCGCGATGCTTCAGCCCCAGCGCCACCGAGCGGATCAGGCGGGCGTCGAACGGCCAGCCGAAGCAGGCCATGATCAGCGCCAGCGTGAAGCTGTCGAGGTTGTTGCGCAGCACGAAATAGAACAGCACGAGGACCGGAAAGATCGGCACGGCGACGAAGATGTCGTTGACGAACATCAGCACCCGATCGACCCAACCCCCGACATAGCCCGCGAGCAGCCCGACCGCGATCGAGATGAAGCGGCTCAGCACCGCCACGGTGATGCCGAAGATGAGGCTGTTCCTCAGCGCCGCGCTCAGTTGCCAGAACATGTCCTGGCCACGCGAATTCGTGCCGAACCAGAACTGAGCCGAGGGCGGCTGGTCCGGGATGGTCATGTAGATCAGCGAAGGATCGACAGGCGAGAAGAAGCTCAACGCCGCATAGATCACCACCACCCCCACGAGGATGATGCCGATAGTGAACTCGATATTGTAGCGGATGAGATCGCGGAGAACGGCAAACATGGCTGATTACTCCGCCCGTACGCGTGGGTCGAGCAGCGGATAAAGCAGATCGACAACGAAGATCGCGAGCGCCACGGCAGTGACCGACACCGTCGAAACCGCCAGCACCAGCGAGTAGTCACCGGCATTCACCGCATCGATCAGCAGTGAGCCGAGCCCCGGGTAGTTGAACACCTGCTCGGTGATCACCGTACCCGAGAACACGCCACCAAGCGTCATCGCCAGGGCGGTCAACTGCGGCACCAGCGCGTTGCGGATGACATAGCCGCCGACGATGGTCCGGCGATCGACACCGGCCAGTTCGGCATAGGTCACGTAGTCCTCCGTGACGACATTGGAGACGAGCGCCCGCATCCCGAGGAACCAACCGCCGAAGCCGACCAGCACGAGCGACAGGGCCGGCAGGATCGCATGCTGGAAGACCGAGCCGACGAAGCGCCAGTTCCAGCCCGGCGTCACGTCCATGGCGAAGCCGCCGGAGATCGGCAGCACCGGCCAGATGAAGCCGAAGATGATGAGGAGGATGAAGGCGACGATGTAGTACGGGATCGGCTGGAAGCCCATGGCGATGATGCCGAAGGCCTTGAAGAACTTGTTGTTCTGCATGTAGCCGGCGAGCCCGCCCAACAGGTTGCCGACCGCGAAGGTGATCAATATCGCGACCACCAGCAGACCGACGGTCCACGGCATTGCCCGCATTACCAGCTCCATCGCCGGCGTCGGAAAGGCGAGCAGCGACGGCCCGAGGTCGCCCCGGAACAGCCGCAGCCAGAAATTGACGTACTGGGTGATGATCGGCTCGTTGACGCCGTAGAGCTCGGTCAGCGCCGCGCGCATGGCTTCGATGGCGTCAGGAGCGAAATTGGATCTGGCCGTCATGCGGCCGAGGGCGGCTTCTACCGGACTGATCGGTGACAGGTGCGTCACCAGGAACGTGGCGGAAACGCCGAAGAATACTACTGCCAGCAGTTGCAACGCGCGTTTGCCGACAAACCAGAGATACCCTTGCATACGGCCTCCTCAACCGGTCTGCCGAACTACGATGTGCGCCGAAATCATGCGCGGCGTCTCCCACCGGCCGGTGGCCGGCGGAGAAGCGTGAGGGGCGCGAGACTGGTACGCCCCTCGGAGCGACCCGGCTTGCGCCGGGCCACCCGGGAGGGGATCAGCCGGCCACCGGCGAGATCTGCGTGAAGATGTACTTGCCGTTCGACCAGTTGGTCACCGGGTTCGCATACGGCTTCTCGGCGTTCGGCCAACCGGTCCAGAAGCGGTTCGATTGGATCGAGAACACGTTGTAGGACATGATCGGAATGTTCGGCATCTCGTCGAGATGCAGCTTCACGAACTCATGGCCGTACTCGATGCCCTTGGCGTCGTTGAAGTCGATGCCGCGGATCTTCTCGATGATCGCATCGAGCCGCTCATCCTTCCAACGCATCCAGTTGCGGGCCGGCTGCAGTTTGCCCGGCTCGGCAACGAACGACGAGTGGTAGCTGTCGAGGAAGAAGCTGAGGTCGGGGTGACCGCCCCAGGTTTCCACCGCCCAGGCGATATTGCACTCGTAGTTGCCCGCAGCCTGGCGATCCCAGCTGTCGGTCGCGATTTCGGCCGAAGCCTGAACCCCGTTCTGCGCCCAGGTCTGCGCGACGATGACGCCGAGACGCCCGATCACGCCTTCCTGCGGCACCATCACGGAGAAGGCGAACGGCTGGCCGTCCGGCTGAATCCACTGGTTGCCGTTCTTGGTGAAGCCGGCCGCGGTGAGCAGTTCGCCCGCCGCCGCAATATCCTGCTTCCACCAGCCATAACCGAACGACTTCTTGATCGCTTCCTCGTCGGTCGGCACCTGCTCGCCGAACTGCGGCCGGACCATGTCGGCGATCTGCTTGCCGATGGTGGGGTCGTACGGCTTGATCTTCCGCGTGCCGGTGTCGAGCTCGTAGTTGATCAGGTAGTCCTGCAGCGGCCCGTGATAGTCGCGCGGGTGCGTGCCGGTCGGTGGGATCGAGATCGCCGAGAGTGTCGCCGCGCCACGATAGGACGCCATCGACATCGCCCGTGCATCGAGCATCAATGCCAGGGCCCAGCGCACGCGCTTGTCCTGGAACTTCGGATTCTGCAGGTTGAAGATCATCATCGGCAGGGTCGGATCGGGATGGGCATACGGGAAGCCCGGGAACCAGCCCTGAGTCTGCGTGTCTTCCTTGATGATCGAGAACGTGCCTTCCGGCGACAGGTCGTGGATCATGTCGAGATTGCCGTTACGCATCTCGATCAGGCGATTGTCCGTCGAAATGTTGTTCCGGTAGATGATGAACTTCGGCTTGGGCTCGCCGACCAGTGCGATAGTGGTCTTGTCCCAGTCCGCCCGCTTTTCCCAGATGTACCAGGTGCCGTTCGGATCGAACGAGTGCAGCGTATAGGGCCCGAGGCTCACCGGCGGATTGTTGTCGAAGGTGAGGATGTCATCGACCTTCTCGAACACGTGCTTGGGCATGATCCAGGCAGCGTTCCAGCGGACCGAGAACACGGCGTGGAAGCGCGAGTTCGGCGCCTTGAGCTTGAAATGGACGGTGTACTTGTCGGGGGCGGTGACCTCGGCGACCTGCGTCGAGAATGCGCCGCTCCAGGTGAGGCCAGGCGTGCTGGCCTGCTTCTCAACGGTGAACACCACGTCGTCAGCGGTGAACTCGACGCCGTCGCTCCACATCATGCCCTGGCGGAGCTTGACGGTCATTTCCGAGAAGTCGGCGTTGTACTGCCACGGACCATCGGCGAGCGAATAGTAGATGGCGTTTTCGCTCTTTTCCGGGATGCCCGCATCGGGGTCGATGAACCACAGCGTATCCATCGTCAGCTGATGCAGACCGTTGGACCAGCCGCCGCCGCCATTCACCCAGATATTGAACCAGCTCGGATTGCGGATCACGCCTTCCGGGTTGTGCACGATCACCGTCTCGTTGCGCGGAAACTGCGCCAGATCGGGTGCGGTGCCTTCGGCGGCTTCCTGCCCAAGGGCAAGGCCGTTAGCGGCCACCATCAGCGTACCCGCTGCAGTGCCCAGCATGAAACTACGTCTATCCATGAATACCTCCCTTGTCGGAAACGCCTCCCGCGCTCCGTTCGAAAATGCCCTCCAGCACTTTCGCGGGGCATCGTATTCGGGAGACCTACGTTGTCAACGCATTTTTCTGATGTAGATCAGAACTTGCGATATGCTCGGCACGAGCTTCCAGAAAGGTGCGGTACGCACCTCCTTTCGCGGCCCGCCTGCCGGCTCCATCCTGTGGAAATGCAGTCGCAGGCAAACAACGCCGAGGAAAAACGCCGAATGGGCGCCTTCACCCCTTCGTTCTGCAGAGGCTGCCTCTCTAATACCGCGTTTCATCACGCATGACGATATCCTGATCGCGCGCAGTCCGCGTGTCCGGTTGTATATCGGTGATACAGATACAGTAAGGATGTGGATCAGCCCTGACCCTATGACGCGCCAGCGGCCGCTGGCGCCATAGGCGCCGGCAGCCGCACACCGGCGGCGTTGGGGTAACCGTACGGACGTCAGCCGCTCAGCGGGTCAGAGGCGCCGACCGCTCGCCGCATCGAACAGGTGGATGTTCTCGGGCGAAATCTCGAGCGTGAGGGTGTCGCCGGGCTTTTCCGTCACCCGGCTGGTCTGGACGAGCGTCAGTTCGTCATTGGGCGAGGAAATGAACGTCATGGACCCCGTAGACTCGATGGTGCCGACGGTCATCTTGATGCCGGCGGGGTTCGCGGAGGCGTGCAGGTGCTCGGGGCGCATCCCGGCAGTGACCTGGCGCCCGGGTTCCATCGCCGAGGCGATGGCGACACGCTGTCCCCCCAGGCTGACGAGCTCGATGGAGCGGCCATCCGCCCCGACCACGGCATCGACGAAGTTCATCGCCGGCGAGCCGATGAAGCCAGCGACGAACCGGTTGGCCGGGCGATCGTAGAGCTCGAGCGGCGCGCCCTGCTGCTCGATCACCCCGTCGCGCATCACCACGACATGGTCGGCCATGGTCATGGCCTCGATCTGGTCGTGCGTGACGTAGACCGAGGTGGCGCCGAGCCGGTCGTGGAGCGCCCGGATTTCCTTGCGCATCTGGACGCGCAGCGCCGCGTCGAGATTGCTCAGCGGCTCGTCGAACAGGAAGGCCTTGGGGTGCCGGATGATGGCGCGGCCCATCGCGACGCGCTGACGCTGCCCCCCCGACAGCTGCCGCGGGAAACGTCCCAGCAGAGCCGAAAGCCCCGTGGTGGTGGCCACCTCGGCCGCCTTCGCCTGCCCCTCCGCCTTGCTGGCGCCGCGCAGGCGCAGCGAATAGGTGAGGTTTTCCTCGACGTTCATGTGCGGGTAGAGCGCGTAGGACTGGAACACCATCGCCACGTCGCGCTTGCGCGGCGGGACGCCGTTCATGGTCTCGCCGGCGATCTTCAGCGTGCCGCCGCTGATGCTTTCCAGCCCCGCGATCGAGCGCAACAGGGTCGACTTGCCGCAGCCGGAGGGTCCGACCAGAGCGACGAACGCGCCCTTGTCGATGGTCAGGTCGATACCCCTAAGGGCGTGGAAGGCACCGTAGTGCTTGTCGATGCCCTGCATCTCGATCTGGGCGGTCATTTGAGGGCTCCCGAGGTAAGGCCGGCGACGATGCGCCGCTGGAGGAGAACGAACACGGCGAGGATCGGCGTCACGTAGATCGCGGCAAAGGCCATGATCGAATTCCAGTCGCGGGCGTTCGGTCCGACGAAGCCGGAGAGGCCGACACTAGCTGGCTGCAGGGCCGTGTCCTGGATGATCGACTTCGAATAGATGTACTCGCCGAACGCCGACATGAAAGTGAGGATGGCGCAGACCAGGATGCCGTTGCGCGCCAGCGGCAGGACGATGGTGAAGAATGCCCCGAAGCGCGAGTTGCCATCGACCAGCGCCGCCTCCTCGAGCTCACGGGGCACCGACATGAAGGTGGCACGCACGAGGACGACGAAGAACGGCATCGCCTTGGCCGCGGAGGCGAGCACCACCGCGGTGCGGGGCAGCGACAGCAGCCCCAGCTGGTTGAAGCCGACGAACAGCGGCGTGATCATCACCGAGGCGGGCAGCACCTGCAGCATCAGGATGGAGAACAGCCCGATGTCGATCCAGATATTGCGGTAGCGCGCCAGCACATAGGCACAGCCGGTACCAAGGATCACCGTGATAGCCGTGACGCCGGCCGCGATCACCGTCGAGTTCCACAGGAACGTCGCCATGGTGCGACGCTGCCACACCGCCGGGTAGACGCTGAAATCCGCGGCAGTCGGCCAGAACGTCGGTGGGTTGGCGAAGATCTCGGAGCCGGTCTTGAGGCTCGTCACATACATCCAGTAGAGGGGGAACAGGTAGATCGCGGCCATCGCAAGGGCGAGTGCGAGCAGCAGCCATTTGGTCCAACCGTTGGTCATCCGCGCACCTCATGACGGGTGGAGCGCACGTAGACGATGGATGCGACCAGCACGAGCAGGAACATCATCACCGAGATCGTTGCGCCACGCGCGAAATCGTAAAGCTTGAAGCTCATCTGCCAGGCCCAGTATTGCGCCACCGTGGAAGAATTGGACGGCCCCCCCTCGGTGATGGCCGGGAACAGGTCGAACTGCTGCAGGGTGCCGATGAGGCCGAGCGACAGCACGGCGCCGATGGTCGGGCGCATCATCGGCAGCGTGATGGTCCAGAAGCGCTGAAAGGCGTTGGCGCCATCAAGTTCGGCGGCTTCGTAGAGGTCGCGCGGAATGCCGGCGAGACCCACTGAGAGCAGCAGCATGTTGAAGGCGAGGCCAAGCCAGATATTGGCGATGATCACCGCCCAGAGCGACCAGTCGGGCGACGACTTCCAGAAGATGTTCGTATCGATGATGCCGATGGACTTCAGGATGGCGTTGAGCACGCCGAAATCGCCGGCGAGAATCCAGCTCCAGATGGCACCGACGACGAGGCCAGGCATCACCCAGGACACAAGGAACAGCCCGCGGATGGTCGCGGCGCCAGGGAATTTCTGCGCGAAGAAGATGGCGAGGGCGAAGCCGAACAGGAACTGTCCGGTGATCGAGCCGACGACGAATACCAGTGTGTTGCGGGTCACCAGCCAGAACTCGGGCTGCGAGACCACGGCGATGTAGTTGTCGAAGCCGGCGAAGGGCCGGATCAGCGCCCCCAGGGTGAACATATCCACCTGCTGGAAGCTCATCAGCACGTTGTAGACGAGCGGCAAGCCGGCGAGCACAAGCAGAAACAGCATTGCCGCGCCGACGAGGAGAATATCGAACCCCACGCCGTCGCGAAGTCCGCTCAGGATGCCCCACCCTTGCCGGCGCCGCGCGCCTCCCGCATCAGCGATCGTCTCGCTACTCATCGCCCAATCCTCATCTTGCTCGACTCCCGGGAAAATGACTGCCCAGCGCGAAAGCCGGGCAGTCCAGTTGGGAGGAGGGATTTAGCCGCCGACGATGCCGGTGATCGTCGCCTGGGCCTGATCGAGCGCGTCCTTGGCCGACATCTGGCCAGTCATTGCTGCCTGGAACGCGTCATAGATGGCCTTGGAGATCTTCTGCCACTCGGGGTGCGGACCGCGCGGCTGCGCGTATTTCAGCTGGTCGAGGAACACGGCCAGTGCCTCGTCCTTCTTGGCGTCGCCGGTCGGCGGCAGCGGGATGTCGCTGCGGGCCGGGATGTTGGCGAACTCGGGGAAGAGCCGCGCTTCCTGTGTGGTGAAGTACTCGATGGCGCGGAAGGCTTCATCGGGGTGCTTGGTGGTCGAGAAGATCGCCCAGTTGAAATCGCCCATGGCTGACGAGCGGGCGCCGCCATCGGTCTCGGTCGGCAGTAGAGCCACACCCCAGTCGAACTTGGCGTCGGTCGACATGCGGTTGATTTCCCACGGACCAGAGATGGCCATGGCCGCGTTGCCCGAGTTGAAGGTACCCGTGGAGTCCCACTGGCCCTGGCTCAGCACGTCCTGCGACGCGAGCTTCTCGTCGAGCAGTGTCTTCCAGATTTCGAGTGCCTTCACGGCGCCGGGGACGTTGACCTGCGTGAAGCTGCCGCCGGCCATCTGGATCCACGGCAGGAACTGGAACGTGCCCTCTTCGCCCGCACGAGCGGACCAGCTGATGCCGTAGACGTTGTTGGCGGGATCGTTGAGCTTGCGCGCATCTTCGAGCAGTTCGTCCCAGGTCTTGGGGGCCTCGGCAATGCCGGCCTTCTTGAACAGGTCGCGGTTGTAGAACAGCGCAATCGTGTTGGTGGCCTTGGGCACGCCGTACTGTTTGCCGTCCCACATGGTCGAAGCGAGCGGACCGGCGAAGTAGTTCTCGTCCTTGATTACCGTCGATGCCTTGACGCGATCGGTGATGTCGAGGAACGCCCCACGCGAGGAGAACAGCGCGAAGTCGGGATTGTCGACCGCGATGATGTCGGGGGCCTGGCCGGTGGCAAAGGCACGCAGCGACTCGTTCACCAGATCGTCGAACGGCACCGTGCGGTATTCGACGGTGATGTCGTCGTTGGCCTCGTCGAATTCCTTGCTGAAGGTATCAGCGATGCCGGGGCCGTTGGCACCATCGATGCCCCAGATCTTCAGCGTCACGGTCTCGGCCATGGCCGGCAAGGCGAAGGTGGAGACACCGGCCATGGCCAGCGCGCCGATAAGGGCTAGTCTGCGAGTCGTCATAGTATCCTCCCATGATGCGGATCGTTTCCGCGGAGCGAGGGATCTCCGCCCTCGTATTGGGCGGTGACGTCGACGAAATCGCCGCCGCGGCTATGCTTGAGATAGTTGAGCGCCCTGACCTGTCCGGTCATTTCGAGCGCGTCGCGATAGACCGGGTCATGCCAGCCTTCGATGTCGATCGAGCCGGTCCAGCCGGCGAGCCGCAGCTCGGAGATGATGTCGGTCCAGTTGCTGTCGCCGAACCCCGGCGTCCGCATGAACACGAACTTCTCCTTGCCGAAGATGCCGTGCTCCTTGATCACCTCCCAGCGGACGGTGGCGTCCTTGCCGTGCACGTGGAAGATCTTGTTCGCCCACTTGCGGACCTGCGGCAGCGGGTCGATCAGGTAGACCAGCTGGTGGCAGGGCTCCCACTCGAGCCCGATATTGTCGTCCGGGGTCTCGTTGAACATCAGCTCCCAGGCATCGGGAGTGTGGGCGATGTTCCAGTCGCCGGTCTGCCAGTTGCCATCCATGGCGCAGTTCTCGAAGGCGATCTTCACGCCCTTGTCGGCGGCACGCTTGGCGAGGTCCGACCAAACTTCCTTGTAGCGCGGCAGGCTGTCGGTCAGCGGCTTGCCGCGCACCCGGCCGGTGAAGCCGGCAACGCAGGTGGCGCCGAAATGGTGGGCGTTGTCGATGCAGTCTTTCCAGCCCTGCAGCGTCTGGCGATCCATCTCCTGGTCTTCGAGCGGGTTGCCGAACATGCCGAGGGTCGAGATGGTGATGTCGCGATTGCCGATGGCATCGAGGCTGCGCTTGCCCAGTTCGGCCAGGTCCTGGCCATTGGTGGTCTGCCAGAAGAACGGCTCAAAACTCTCGAAGCCGAGGTCGGCGATCTCGGCGATGCGATTGGCGGCGTGGCCCGCCGAAGCGGAGATCATGGTGCCGATGCGGATGGCCTTTGCGGGGTCGGTCAATTCAGTATCCTCAGGCTGCAATGGCGACGCGCTGGCGCGTCTTGGCGCTCTCAATCGCTCCGAACACCATGGCGAGGCTGTTGATGTTGTCGATGTTGTC